>NZ_CP053069.1:304209-608419 GCF_013003965.1 Usitatibacter rugosus
CAGGCGATGTCGACAGGCTCGGCCAGATCCTCGCGGACGATTGGTCGAGCTTCGGCGGCTCAGGGAAGCCTACGGACAAGGCCAGTTTTCTCGGCAGCCTGAAGGCCGGCAAACACAAACTCGAGTCCTTCGAGCTGGGACCGATGGACGTGAAGGTGCTGGGCGATGTCGCCGTCGTGCAGGGCATCGTCACGGAAAAGAGGACCGATGACGGCAAAGACACGAGCGGCAAGTACGTCTGGATGGATGTCTTCGTGAAGCGCGCGGACAAGTGGGTCTGTGTGCGCTCCACGGGCTTTCGCGCCAAGTAGGCGCACGGTTGCCGCGAAGCTCGGATCGTGGAGAAAATGACGTTTGAAGGAGCCGACATGGATACCGACCTTGATGCAATGTCCCGAGAGCAGCTTGTTGCGGAGGTGCGAAGGCTCCGCGGCGGGATTCGGAAACATCGCGACAGCTCCGGTCAGGAGCTGTGTTGGCACCATCCGGCGCTTTGGGCTTTGCTCCCGGAGCGAACGGATCCCGTGCCCGTCGTGCCGGCGTGGCCACAGTTCATGGAGGGTTGCCTCAAGTACCGGCAGTCCCTCGACAAGCAGGCGCCGGATGCACCGCGCAGCAGCGAGCGTTTCAAGGAGGACTGATGCCTGACAAGGCGTTGTTGGGGGTCGCCGCATTTGCGTTGGCTGGCTGCAGCATCGGTTCGGGGATCTCCTCGAGTTACCCGGATCGCTGGCCACCGCTCTCCACCGTGAGAGGCAAGGACTGCTCACACCTGGCGGGTCACTATCGAGACTTCGGGGTCTATTCGTACCTTCCGGCGAAAGACGCCAGCGATCTCACTCAGCGGCTTGCTGCATCGGAGATCGCCCCGGGCTCAACCCCTTCTCCCGAGTCGGTGATCTCCGTCGAAGGGGTGGCCACCGACGGAAGCAGCTTTCGGCGAGCCTTTCGGATTGGAGGCACGGGTCGGGAGTGCAAGGACGGGGTCCTTCTTCTATCCCCTATCGTGGTCTCCGTCAGCGACGCCGGAGCAGCCGGATACCGGTCACAGCGCCGCCTCGCGCTGTACAAGGCGGGAAACGGCGATCTCATCGGGGAAGACAGCCTGTTCAGCATCGGCCACCTTCTCATTGTTCCGATGGCGGGCTCCCAGACGTATTGGTATCGATGGGAGCTCCTGGGAAAGTGACGACATGACACTCAAACGGATGGACAACGTCCTCATCGTGGTCGACGACCTCGAGGCCGTGAAGGCATTCTTGATCGAGCTGGGCATGGAGCTGGAGGGCGAGGCGCCCGTCGAGGGGGCGTGGGTGGACCGCATCGTCGGGCTCGAGAACGTTCGATGCCAGATCGCGACGTTGCGAACGCCGGACGGCCACTGCCGTATCGAGCTGGACAAGTTCCATTCGCCGACGGCAGTGAGGTTGGAGCCGGAGAACGCGCCGGTGAACGCGCTTGGCATACGCCGCATCATGTTCGCCGTCGACGACATCGATGGCGTCGTTGCGCGCTTGCGCGCCCATGGCGCCGAGCTCATTGGCGAAGTCGCGCAGTACGAGGACATCTACCGGCTCTGCTACATCCGCGGCCCCGAGGGCATCATGATCGCGCTTGCCGAGAAGCTGAAGTGAAAGAACAAATACAGGCGAAGCTGCTCCAGGCCCTGGAGAATCGCTTCCTGAAGAACATGCATCGGCACAAGGGAATCGCCTGGGACAAGGTGCGCGCCCGGCTCGACGGCAATGCCGACGCACTGAGGTCCCTGCTGGAAATGGAGAGTACCGGTGGCGAGCCGGATGTGATCGGTGGGGCTGCGAAGGCGGGCCCCTTCACATTCTGTGATTGCTCCGCGGAGAGCCCTCCAGGGCGAAGGAGTCTTTGCTATGACGGCGAGGCACTCGAGTCCCGCAAGGAGAACAAGCCGAATGGGAGCGCGGTGGAAATGGCCGCGGCGATGGGCATCGAGCTCCTGACCGAGGAGCAGTATCGGGAGCTGCAGGCGCTCGGCGAGTTCGATCTGAAGACTTCGAGCTGGATCGCGACCCCACCGGATGTCAGGGCGCTCGGCGGAGCTCTCTTCTGCGACAGGCGTTACGGCAAGATCTTCGTGTATCACAATGGCGCGCAGTCCTACTATGCCGCCAGGGGCCTCCGCGGGATCCTTCGCGCGTGAGGCTCCGGTGGAAGCGGACCAGGAGATGTCATGTTTGACCACGTCAAGTTCGGAGTCAGCGACTTCGCGGCGAGCAAAGCCTTCTTCGTCAAGGCGCTGGAGCCCCTCGGCGTCGTTGTCGTCGGCGAAGGAGTGCCGACGTACGGCGTCGAGCTTTGCCAAAAGGACGGCACCGTTTCCTTGATCCTGTACCAAACGGATGAGAAGCCCGCGCACCTTCACATTGCGTTCGTGGCCGAGAATCGCCAACAAGTCGACGATTTCCATCGCTTGGCCATGGAAGCGGGTGCTAAAGACAATGGCGCACCGGGCCTGCGCCCGAAGTACCACGCGAACTACTATGCGGCTTTCGTGATTGGCCCGGACGGGCACAACGTCGAGCTGGTTTGCCACAAACCCGCATGAATCCCGTATTCGTCTTCGTCGACCTCCTCGAGGACTTCTTTGCGAATCCACCGCTCTCCGAGCAACGAGGAGCGCTCTCGGCCGCCGTGAACGAGCTGGCGTCCTTCGCCCGTGAGAATGCCTTCCCGGTCATTTGGGTGCGGCAGGAGTTCGAGCCGGATCTCAGCGATGCGTTTCGATCGATGCGCGAGACCGGCACGAGAATCACCATCCGGGGAACGACGGGCTGCGACCTCATCAAGGAGATCGAACGGCGGCCGAGCGACGTCGAGATCGTGAAGAAGCGCTATAGCGCCTTCTTTGGCACGCAGCTGGCGCAACGGCTCGAGAGCGCTCGTTGCAGTCAACTGATCATCGGCGGCGTCAATTCACACGCCTGCGTGCGGGCCACCGCGATCGACGCGTTCCAGATGGACTACGACGTCATCCTCGCGACGGATTCCATCGCTTCGTATGACGACGAGTATCACCGTGAGTCGATGCGATACCTCGCGCAGTCCATCGGCCGCCTCATGAGCAACGGCGATATCCGGAAGTCATTGCATCACCCGGCACGCACGGCGTAGCGCTTCGTGGCCACTTTCGTCGTGATGATCGCCCTGCTGCAAATCTGCGCGATGGTCGTCTCGTTCACCTTCGCAAAGAGCAGAAGCGTGTCGTGGTGGCTGTATGCGCCGTCACTCGTCATCGCATGGGGCGGGTACATCGCCTACGAGGCCATCTACATTCCGCGCAATTGCACGGGTGAGTGCAACATTCGCGTCGATCTCCTCTTCATCTATCCTTATCTCGCGTTCGTGACGATCTGCGCCATTGCCTACTTCGTGCGCAGCGAAGCTGCGCCTCCGGGCGATCCCGACGGGGGAGATGACGTGGCTCATCCAACGCAACCTGATCGTTAGACCATGATCATCGAGGTGGCCGCCGTCGCCGTTGAAGTGGGCCTGGCCATCGCCATGGCCGCGGCAGACGTGGCCGTCCTCATTCTCGCGGCGAGCATCCGGCCATGGCGCTACGTCTTGTCGCCGGGTTTCCGCGAAACGACCGCGAGAGAACTTGCAGGCCGCCACCCGTTGTATCGAGCGGCCTACTTTGCGTGGGGTTCGGTCGCCCTTCTTGCGAGCGTCGGCGTCGTGGTGGGAATCTGGTGGTTCATTTCGAGTCTTCCACCCTCGCCGCCTCCCCTCCCATCAAAGCTCGAAACAAAAGTGCAAAATCTCAGGGAGCGGGCGTCGGATCTCAAGGAGGGACTCAAGCGATGAACTCGGTACGGCTTCTGGAGCGCCCTGGCGAAACAGGGTGCGAAGGAGTGCGCGGGCTGAGCCCGTGACGTACGATGCCGGGATGCGAATTGCCATCCTGGTGTTCCCCTCCCTGGTCCTCCTCGCGTGCAGCTCGACGCCCACGCCGATCCCCGAGCGCGTGCAGCTCGTCACCGCGGCGCAAAAGGACGGGCATTGCAAGTCGCTGGGCGCGTTCACCGTCGTCCAGCGCGGCGGCCCCGACAAGCAGATGGCCGTCCTCATCAAGGGCATGGGCGAGGTCACCAAGCGCGGCGGAAACGGCCTGTACGTGGTTTCCACCAGCATCGATGTGGAAGACGGCGCCACGATGAACGGGGAAGCCCTGCAGTGCCTGTTCGAAAAGTAGCGGCTGCCGTACTGCTGTTCTCCGGGCAGGTGCTCGCCGCGGAAATCGAGCCGCACTGGTCGGGCTTGCCGATCTGGGGCGTGGAAGCCGAGGCCCGGGGCTACCAGATCCCGCTCCCATTCGGCGTCGGCGTCACGGCCTACTCGGCCCGGCAGCCGGTGAACATCCAGGACCTGCAACTGGGACGCAACCGGGAGCCGCCCGTCTCGGTCGCGAACTTCCTGCAGATCGACCGGGTGGATACGTCGCAGAAGAACGTCTCGGCGAAACTCGACGTGCTGGTCTTCCCGTTCCTGGATGTCTACGCCATCCTCGGCCGCACGACGGGAACGACCCAGGGCGTGATCGAGGTTCCCGCCGATGCGGGCCTGGGCATCATCGGCCCCCGCCAGTTGCAGCTCAATGCGTCCTTCAACGGCCCCACCTACGGCGCAGGCTTCACGCTCCAGGGCGGCGGCAAGGTGAACGAGTGGCGGGACCTCACGTTTCTCGTGGTGGCCGACTGGAATCGCACCCGGACGAACCTGTCCTTCGAGAACGAGACACTGGTCGCCGAGACGAAGCCGGTGGCCACGGTGTTCTCGGGCCGGCTGGGCTTGCATGCCACGCTTTCTCCGGGGATGGGCGGGGCGGTCTGGATCGGCGGCATGCACCAACGCATCCAGCAGACGGTCGCGGGAAGCGTCGCGGACACCGACCTGCAGTTCGTGGTGGTCCAATCGCCGACCAAGCCGTGGAATACGCTGCTCGGCGGCCTCATCGATTTCGGCAGGAATGGCTATGTCCTGTTGGAGGGCGGACTAGGGGCACGGAAGTCGATTCTCGCGGCCGCCGTGTATCGTTTCTGACATGATCGATTTCCTCTTCTCGCTCCCGTTGTGGGCGCTCGCCCTCGTCCTGAACGTGTGGCTGGTCGGCTTCTCGCTCGCGAGCGTCTGGGCATACCGGCGATGGATATTGCCGCGGCTGCGCATCGCAACCGACTCCTCGCTCTTCTTCGCCGCCGCCACGATGCAGTCGGGCATGGTCCTCTATGGACTGGTCGCGGCCCTGACCGCGGTGAGCGTCTGGTCGACGCATTCGCAAGTGAAGGACACCGTCTCCCGCGAGGCGACGGCAATCGGCGGCCTGTGGCGGGACTTGGGCGGATATCCGCAAATCGAGCGCGACGCGATGCGCGACGTGCTTCGCGGCTACACGAACCAGATCATCCAGGAGGCGTGGCCCGAGCAGCGCCAGGGGCGCATCCCACGCATGGGGGTGGAATGGCTGGATCGCTTCCAGGTGAAGCTCTTCGCGTTCGAGCCCACGCTCGAGTCGCAGAAGATCCTCCATGCCGAGACCTTGGGTGCCTACAACCGCCTCGTCGAAGCGCGCCGCCAGCGCCTGGATGCGGTGGGCACGGGCCTGCCCGGCGTCATGTGGTTTGCGCTGCTGCCGGGAGCGATGGGCTGCTTGCTTCTCTCGCTGTTCTTCCCCGTCGAGGATGGACGGTTCCAGGCGATTCTCATGGCCGGGCTGTCGGGGTTCGTGGCCATGGTGCTGTTCGTGATCATCAGCCTCGACCGGCCCTTCCACGGCGCGATGGCCATTCCTTCGGATTCGTACCAGCTGGTCTACGACCAGCTCATGAAGAAATGAATCGCCTGAGCGCGACCGCCAAGATTGGCATCGGGATGCTCGTGGTTGCGGCGGTGGTTGCCGTGCCGGTGGTGCTCAATCTTCCGGAAGCATGGCTGGGTGGCGTGATCGTGTTGGCACTCGCGGCCAATGGCATCGTGCTGATCGTGAACGCGGCGAGGGCTCCATGACGCTCACGCAGGCCCTCGACAACCTGATCCGCAAGTATCGGGAAGTGCCGTTCTCGAGCTGGGAGGCGCTCTACCCCGGCGTGGGCCAGCTGAGCGACACGGCATCTGGCAACCCCTCGGACGACGACTGGTGGCAGGCGCAGACGGACGTGCTGGAGATCTCCTCGGCGCAGGACGGGCCCCGGTATGCGCGGGTGCTGATCGTCGTCTATCCGCAGGGCATCCATACGCTCGCCCCCCCGCCCTCCGCGACGCTGAATTTCTACGAGGATGGCCGCGTGGTCGGAACCTTTGCGAACGGCGATCCGTTCGAATTCCTGCAGCTTCGAAGCGGCGCCGTCTAGCCTGTATGATCGCGCGATGAGCCGATTCACCCCGTCGCCCGACAACCTGCGCATCGCCGTCGAGGACGCCTCCGCCGAGGCGTACGCCATCGCCATTGCCCGGGCGCTCGCCAAGGCCGGGGAGCGCAAGGTGTACTTCTCGAGCTTCGTCTCGCTGCAGTATCCCGAGCTGAAGCGCTTCAAGGGCGTGGCCGTCACCTTCCTCTCGTCGGGCCAGACGCCGCCGAACCTGATGCAGTCCTCCCGCATCATCCACAGCAAGGGCCAGCTCGTGGTCGCGAGCCCGCGCTACCTGCGCGAGGACCAGTGGGCGAAGCTGGGCGCGGAAATCGAGAGCGACGTCGGTAAGTAGGTCGTGGCCGAGAAGCCGGAGCCGGAAGAGCTGTCGTTCGCCACGCCGGCCGAGCTTCGCCGCTGGTTCGCGAAACACCACCAACGAAAGCGGGAGCTGATCCTCATCTACCACAAGGTCGGGTGCGGGATCGCGAGCGTCACCTGGCCGGAGTCCGTGGATGAAGCCCTCTGCCATGGATGGATCGACGGCGTCCGCCGCAACGTGGATGCCGTGCGCTACTCGATCCGCTTCACGCCGCGCCGCGTGGACAGCAAATGGAGTGCAATCAACCTGAAGCGCATCGAGGCCCTTCGCGAAGCGGGGCGCATGAAGGCCGCGGGCCTGGCCGTGTACGACGCGCGCAAGGACAAGGCTTCCACCGGGTATACCTACGTTCGGCGCGACGGGCAGCTCTCGGACGAACAGCTCGCGAAGGTGCGGAAGAACAGGAAGGCGTGGGCCTTCTTCGAGGCGCGAGCGCCGTCGTACAAGCGCCTGATGGCGTACTGGATCACGAGCGCCAAGCAGGAGGAGACGCGCGAGCGGCGCCTGGCGAAGCTCATCGCGGCGTGCGCGGCCGGGAAAATCCTATAATGGTGGCGTGCATTCCCTAGAAACGCAGCGCCTGCGCCTGCGTCCCCTCGTAGCCGACGATGCGCCGTTCATCATCGAGCTGCTGAACGACCCCGACTGGATCCGATTCATCGGCGACCGCAAGGTGCGCACGCTCGAGGACGCTCGCGGCTACATCGACCGCACGTGCGCCATGTACGAGCGGCACGGCGTGGGCTCGCTGCTGGCGGAGGTGAAGCGCACCGGTGAATCGGCGGGCATCAGCGGGTTGATCCGCCGCGAGGGCCTGGAGGACGCGGACATCGGGTTCGCGTTCCTGCCGCGCTTTCGCGGCCGCGGCTATGCGTACGAAGCCGCGGCCGCGTGCATCGATCACGGACGCCGTGAGCTGGGCTTCACGCGCATCGTCGCCATCAACTCGCGCGACAACGAGCATTCCGCGAAGCTCCTCGAGAAGCTGGGCCTGCGCTTCGAGAAGATCGTCACCATGCCTGGCGATCCGGAAGAGCTCCGCCTGTACGCCACGTGAGCGCCGCGAGCGCCGAGGGCTTTTCCCCAAGCTTTCGCCATTTCGTCGTGGCGCGCCTCTTCGGGGGCGCCGCGCAGCAGATGATGCTGGTGGCGCTCGGCTGGCAGATCTACGCACTGACGGCGAGCGCATGGGACCTGGGCCTCGTGGGCCTCATGCAGTTCGTGCCCGCGTTCCTGCTCACCCTTCCCGCCGGGCACCTCGTGGACCGTGTCGATCGCCGCAAGGTCATGGGCGCGGCGATGCTCGTCCAGTTTGCCGTCTCGTTCGTGCTGGCATGGGCGAGCGTCGGCGGCTGGGTGAGCCGCGACCTCATCCTCGGGCTCAGCATCGCGATCGGTGTGTCGCGCGCGCTGCAGATGCCGTCGCAACAGGCGCTCATGCCCTCGCTCGTGCCGCTGGGTCAACTCGCGCGTGGCACGGCGGTCGCGTCGGGGGCCGCGAAGTTCGCGGTGATCGGGGGTCCTGCGCTGGGGGGCTTCATCTACGTGGCCGGTGCGGAGGTGGTGTACGGCGTTGCGGCGGCGTTCCTGCTTGCGGCCACCGTGTTCGTGGGCATGATCCATCGCCCCGATATGCAGATGTCGCGCGAGCCCGTGTCGATCCGCTCGCTGCTCGCGGGCTTCACCTTCCTGTGGCAGCACAAGGTGGTGCTCGGCGCGATCTCGCTCGACCTCTTCGCGGTGCTGCTGGGCAGCGTGACCGCGCTCATGCCGATGTTCGCGAAGGACGTGCTGGATACGGGGCCGTGGGGTCTCGGCCTGCTGCGCTCGTCGCCGGCGATCGGCGCGCTGGTGGTGGCGATCTGGCTCGCGCGCAACCCCCTGGATGGCCGCGTGGGAAAGAAGATGTTCATTGCCGTCGCGATCTACGGCGTGACCATGCTGGTGTTCGGCTACTCGACGACGTTCTGGCTCTCGATGCTGGCGCTCGTGATCAGCGGCGGAGCCGACATGGTGAGCGTGGTGATCCGCCTGACGCTGGTGCAGATCGAGACGCCGGATGACATGCGCGGGCGGGTGAGCGCGGTGAACTCGACCTTCATCGGGGCCAGCAACGAGCTCGGCGATTTCCGCGCGGGCGCGACGGCCGAATGGCTGGGCGCCGTGGGCTCGGTCCTCGTGGGCGGGATCGGCACGCTGCTCGTGGCGGCGCTGTGGGTGAAAATCTTTCCGACGCTTGCGAGCCGCGACCAATTGATGCCCTGAAGTAGGAAGGCGCCGATACCGTTCGGTTCGGGGGAGTGACATCGTCGTCGGATGATGACCCGGACTACGCTTTCCCTTCTTGTCGCTGTCGCCCTCGCGGGCTCGCTTGCTGTCGTCGGGGGTTGCGGATCGGCGGCGCGCCTTCCCGAATCCGCGAGCCAGGGACCGAATCCCGAGCTGCCTCCGCCCGACAAATCGCTCGTGCCCACGGTGCATGTCGCCGAGGCGAAGGGTTGGCCCGCGGGCGTGCAGCCGCGCGCGGCGAGCGGATTGCGCGTGACGGCCTTCGCGACGGGCTTGCAGCATCCGCGCTGGGTGTACGTGCTGCCCAACGGCGATGTGCTCGTAGCAGAGGGTTCGGCGCCCGAGCGGCCGGAGGAGGGCAAGGGCCTCAAGGCGAAGGCGATGGGCTTCTTCATGAAGAAGGCGGGCTCGGCCGTGCCGAGCGCCAACCGCATCACGCTGTTGCGGGACGTCGATGGCGATGGCGTCGCGGAAACGCGCACCGTGCTGCTCGAGGGGCTGAACTCTCCCTTCGGCATCGCGCTCGTCGGCAACGATCTCTACGTGGCGAACACCGATTCGATCGTGCGCTTCCCGTACCAAGCCGGCGATACGCGCATTTCTTCGACGGGCTCGCGGGTGACGGATCTTCCGGGCGGGCCCCGCAACCACCACTGGACCAAGAACGTGATCGCCAATGCCGATGGCTCGAAGCTCTATGCGACCGTCGGTTCCAACAGCAACGTCGCCGAGCACGGCATGGCGGAAGAAGAGGGCCGCGCCGCGATCTGGGAGGTCGACACGAAGACCGGCGCCAAGCGCCTCTTTGCGACGGGCCTGCGCAATCCGAATGGCATGGCGTGGGAATCGCGCACCGGCAAGCTGTGGACCGTCGTGAACGAGCGCGACGAGCTCGGCAGCGATCTAGTGCCCGACTACCTCACCTCGGTGAGCGACGGCGCCTTCTATGGCTGGCCGTACAGCTACTACGGCGCGAACGTGGACGATCGCGTGCAGCCTCCGCGCCCGGACCTCGTGGCGAAAGCGGTGAAGTCCGACTACGCGCTCGGCAATCACGTGGCGCCGCTGGGGCTTGCACTCACGGATGGCAGCGGCATCTCGCCTGCCTTCGCCAACGGTGCCTTCGTGGGCCAGCACGGCTCGTGGAACCGCAAGCCCCGAAGCGGCTACAACGTGGTCTTCATTCCCTTCCGCGACGGACGACCCACAGGCGAGAAGCCTGTCGAGGTGCTTGGCGGTTTCGTGAGCAGCGCCGATGAGGCCTACGGCCGGCCGGTGGGTGTCGCGATCGACAAGCGTGGCGGGCTGCTCGTCGCCGACGACGTCGGGAATGCCGTGTGGCGTGTCGTCTCGGGGCGCTGATCCTTCCGTCGAAGTCGCCGAGCCTGTTGCTCCTTTCGTCAGAATGCAGCTTCATGCGCTTAAGTGACTTAAGTGCATGAAGCTGCATGTCGTGGACGATAGTCTCTGCCCTCAGCCGGGGCGGGCCATGCAAATCGGCGATCCTATGCTCGACCGAGCCGGGGAACGCAAACACGGCGACGAATCGTAGCGCCGGTTTCCCCTTGGGCAATTCCCACTTCCGCGACGACGACGTCGATTCCGTAGAGAGCCGAGAGCGTCTCGCCGGTCAGCACCGAGTCTGCCGGCCCGAGGGCGAGAGGCTGGCCACCGCGCAGCAGCAGCGCACGATCGGCGACCTGGAGTGCGTGATCGGGATCGTGCGTGCATAGCAGGACCGCGATGCCCGCGGCCTTGAGGCGCGCGATCTCCGAGAGCACGCGCGACTGGTTGCCGAAGTCGAGATTGGCGGTCGGCTCGTCCATGACGATCGAGCGCGCTTCGGTCGCAAGCGCGCGCGCGATGAGCGCGAGCTGGCGTTCGCCGCCACTCACGGCGCTCACGGGGCGATCGGCGAGGCCGGAGATGCCCATGCGATCGAGGGCCGCGCGCGCGAGATCCCGGTCGCGCTTGCCGGGGCGGGCGAAGGTACCGAGGTGCGCGGTGCGGCCCATCTCCACCATCTCCGCGAGCGAAAAATCGAAGTAGCTGGCCGACGCCTGCGGCACGTACGCGACCTCGCGAGCGATCTGCGCTCGTGAGAGCGAGTGCAGGTCCTGGCCGCCCGCGGTTACGCGACCCGAGAGCGCCGGCAGCAATCCCAGCAGCGTGCGGAAGAGTGTCGTCTTGCCCGCACCGTTCGGCCCCAGCACGCACAGGACCTCGCCCGCTTCGAGCGTGAGGTCGAGCCCACGGCCGATCGCGCGCTCGCCATATCCATAGTCGAGGGCTTGGGCGGCGAGGCTCATCGCGCTTCCGGGAGAGGGTCGGAGCTCATCGGGCTTTCCGGAACGTCGCCGCCAGCAAGACAATGAAGACCGGTGTCCCGACCAGCGCGGTGATCACGCCCGGCGGCAGCTCGGTGCGCGCGATGGTGCGGCACAACGTATCGACGAGCAGCATGAAGGCAGCGCCCAGGATCGCGGACACGGGGAGCACGCGCGCGAACTCCGCGCCCACGAGAAGCCGCGCCGCATGCGGCACCACGAGGCCTACCCAACCGATCACGCCGGCGATCGCCACGCCCGCCGAGGTCACGAGTGTCGCCGCGATGATGATCACGAGCCGCAGCTTGCCGACATCCACGCCGAGGGCGCGCGCCTCGTCGTCGGGCAGCGAAAGCAGGTTGATCCGCCAGCGCATCAACACGAGCGGCACGAACCCGATCGCGATCAGCGGCAGTGCGTAGACGAGGTCCTTGGGCAGCACGCCGGAGAAGCTGCCGAGGAGCCAGAAGGTGATCGCGGGTAGCTGGTTGTACGGATCGGCCACGTACTTCGCGAATGCGATGCCGGCTCCGAAGAGCGAGCCCACCACGACGCCGGTCAACACCAGGGTAAGCACGCGGTCGTGGCCGCGCACCCAGGCGCCGATGGAGAGCACGAGGCCGACGGCGACCAAGCCGCCCGCGAACGACAGGCCCTGGATCGCGGCGATCGGCAGGGACAGGAGAATGCCGGTCACCGCGCCGAGCGCGCAGCCTCCCGAGACGCCGAGGATGTCGGGCGAGACGAGCGGGTTGCGGAACATGTTCTGGTAGGACGCGCCCGCCGCCGCGAGTGCCGCGCCGACGGCCAGCGCCGCAATGACACGCGGGCCGCGCACCTGGAGCACGACGGCACGCATATTATCGGCAACGCCCGCGTCGCCTCCGGTGATCGCGGCCCAGAGCACGCGCGCCACGTCGCCCGGTGGAACGGGGAAGCTGCCGACTCCCATGCTGATCGCGACGACCGCGACGAGCACGATCGCGGATCCCGCGAGCCACGCCGGAAAGCGAGCACGCGAGACGATCATCGCGGAGGGAGGATCATCGGGACGGCGACCTTCGCGACGCCACGATCATCGCGGCGAGACGCCGGCCTCGCCGAGCAGCGTGTCGAGTTGCTTCGCCGTCGGCTCCTGGTGATAGAAGAGCTTGTAGAAGGTCGCGACTTCCTTCCGGAGATCGTGCTTGAACTGCTCCGGATAGAGGATCTCGGAGAGCCACAGCAGGCCGACCAGCCGGTTCGCGCCCGGCGGATAGTCGAACCATCCGAACGGCAGGTGCGGCGAGAGGTACACGCGCTTCTTGCGCACGGCCGTCACGCTGCTCCACACCGGCAGCGTCCACACGTCACGATAGAAATTCGGGTCGTTGGTGACCATCACCGCGGGATCCCAGAGCACGACCTGCTCCAGTCCCACGTTCGTGAGGCCGCCCGTCGTTCCGGCCGCGACGTTCTTCGCGCCGAGGAACTCGATCATCTCCACGTTGATCGATCCCTTGAGCCCCGTGGTGAGGCCCTGCGGACCGCGCGCGTAGTAGACCTCGGGGCGCTTGTCGGCGGGCACGGCGTCGATCTTCGACTTGAGCCGCGTGAATAGAGCTCGCGCGTAGTCCGCGAGCTCCTTGCCGCGCGCCTCGGTGCCCAGCGCGGTGGCGAGCTTCTCGATCTGCTGGGGCGTCGTCTCGAGGCGGCCGTCGAGCAGGATGTACGGGATGCCGGTCTGCTGCTGCACGCGGTCGGCGAGCGAGGCGAAGGTCGCGTTGGTCGAACCCATGTCGACGATGAGGTCGGGCTTCGCCTGCAGGATCACCTCCACGTTCGCGGTGTTGCCCCGCCCCGTGAGCCGGCCCAGCTCGGGGAGCTTGGCGTACTTCTCCGGTACCCACGCCGTCTCGTCGGGGCGGAAGGCCCGCGTCCAGCCGACGAGCGTGTCGGGCGCGAGCGCGAAGACGAGCACGGAGGCGGGCGGACCGGCCGCGTAGACGCGCGTCACTTTGTCGGGGAGCGCCACCTTGCGGCCGGCGTCGTCGACGAAGTCGCGAGCGGCGAGGGTGGGAAGGGCTGCGAAAAGGAGGGCTGCGAGGATGGCGCGCATTGTGGATTCCCACTTTCGTGGGAATGACGAGTGTGGCGCGACTATAGCGCGGCTTCGGTGGCCTCGAGGATCGCGCGGATGCTGTCCACTTCGACCGGCTTGGTGAGGTGGTGGTCGATGCCCGCTTCGCGCGCGCGCTGCCGGTCCTTGTCCTGGCCCCAACCGGTGACCGCGGTGAGCACCATCGCTCGCCCACCGGGCAGCCTGCGAAGCCCGTGCGCGAGGTCGTAGCCGTTCATGCCGGGCATGCCGATATCCAGGAACACGTACTGCGGCTTGAACTCCTCCGCCGCGCGCAGGCCCTCGGCGCCGCTCTCGGCCACGCGCACCTCATGCCCCAGCGCACGCAGGAGCGCTGCAAGGCTGGTGGAGAAGTCGATGTTGTCGTCCACGAGGAGCACGCGCCGCGCCTCGGAGGCGTGGCCGGCCTTTTCGGGAGCGGAAGGCGCGCGCGGTTGCGCGGGAGCGGACGCGGCCATCGGCAGCCGAACGGAGAATTCGCTCCCGTGGCCCAGGCCCGCGCTCTTCGCGAGGAGGGCCCCGCCGTGCAGCTCCACGAGGCGGCGCGCGAGCGTGAGGCCGACGCCGAGGCCCGCATTCGGGCGATCGAGCGAACGGTCGGCCTGCGCGAACATCTCGAACACGTACGGCAGCACGGCGGGATCGATGCCGATGCCGTCGTCCTTCACCGTGACCACGACCTCGTTGCCCTCGATGCCGCAGCCAAGCCGGATGTTGCCTCCGGACGGCGTGTACTTGGCCGCGTTGTTGAGGAGGTTCGCGAACACCTGGGCGAGGCGCGTTGCGTCGCCTTCCACATACGCGGGCTCGCCGGACAGGTCGAGGTGCAAGTGGTGTCCCTGCGCCTCGATCAGCGGCGCCACGGTCTCGACGGCGTTGCGCACGATCGAGGCCACCTCCACGCGCTGCATGCGCACGCCGAGCTTGCCGGTGGTGATACGCGAGACGTCGAGCAGGTCGTCGACCAGCCGCACCATCTGGCGCAGCTGCCGCTCCATGATCTCGCGCGCGCGCAGCCGCGTGGCCTCGTCGTTGGACATCTTGAGGATCTGCAGCGCGTTGGTCACCGGGGCGAGCGGGTTGCGCAGCTCGTGGGCGAGGGTCGCGAGGAATTCGTCCTTGCGGCGATCGGCCTCTTCGAGCGCTTTCTCGCGCCGGCCCACCTCCTGGAGCATGGCGTTGAACGCGTCCACGAGGTCGCCGATCTCGTCGTCGGTCTTCTTCACCGCCTTCAGCGAATAGTCGCGGCGCTCGACCACGTCGCGCGCGACGCTGGCCACCTCCAGGAGGGGCCGCATGAGCGTGCCCTGCAGCCACGACGAGATGAGCAGCGCCACCCCGAAGGCCAGGGCCATGACGATGGCGACGATCACGAGGTAGTCGGACAACCGCTCGTCGACACGGTAGCGGGCGCTCAGGAAGACGATGCCGATCGACTCCCCCTTCTCGCGAATGGGGTGGAAGAGCAGCAGCCGGTCGCCGTCGATGCGCCAGCCGGCCTTTTCCGGGAAGGCGGGGATGCTCGATTCCTTGCCCTGGCTGAACGAGGCGAAGAGCCGGCCGTTGATCTGGTAGATCGCCGCGGCGAGGATCTGCGGGCGCGCCTTCAGCTGCGCGAGGTCTTCCTGGGCGCTCTTCGGATCGTTGAACGCGAGTGCCGGGGCGCTCGCGCGGGCGAGGATCTCGGCCTGCGTCGAGAGGTTGTCCACCGCGGTCTGCCGGTAGCTGCGCAGGTCGTAGGCGATGAGCGATGCCGCGGCCACGAACAGCGCCATCGTCGTGGTGGCGAGCACCACGAGCATGAGCTTGCGACGGACGGAACGTGCGATGACGTTCACCACGTCAGGGCCTCGTGTTGTGGACCTGCTGCGCGACGGCGAGCAGGCGCGAGGAGAGGCGGAGCTTGCTCTTCTCCGCGGGCTCGAGCGAGATCTCGAAGCGCACGCGACCGTCGGCGGAGGTGACGAAGTTGATGACGCTCCCGAGGCGCAGCGCCCCTTCCCACTCCGTCACCGTGAGCACGCCCTGCTGCTGCGCGGCACGGATCAGCTCGGGCGCCCGGGCCCGCTCGCGCGCGCCGATGAAGAGCATGTGCAGGCCCGCGAAGCTCGAGGTGTCGAACACCCGGCGCACGACGACGGGACGCCCGCCCTTGCGCGTCTGCGAGATGAGGCTGAGCTCCGAGAAGACGTCGTTGCCGCCGATCACCCCGACCAGCACCGGCTCGTCGGGACGCTCGAGCGCCGGCGCGGGCCATTCGACGAAGCCGGGAAACTTGTAGAGGAACGCCGCCTTCACGCTCTCCTCAGTGACGGACGGGTCCTGTCCCCACGCGGGGGCCAGAACCAGCGCGGCACCGAAGGCGAGGAGGGCGCGGCGGATCACGGGCGCCACGTCGCCTTGAAGAAGGCCATGCGCTGGAACGCGGCGCGATTGGGTGAGGCGCCCCACTCGACGTGCTTGTCGTCGAAGAGGTTCTGCACCACGAGCGAGAGCTCGAGCGACGGCATCACCTTCCAGCCCACGCGAAGGTCGACCGCGGTGTACGACGGCACGACGGGCGCGGGCAGCGCCGCGTAGTAGCGCACGAACGCATCGGCCTCGAGCTTCGGCGTGATGGCCCATGACGCGCGCAGCTTCACCCAATGGTCCGGATCGTTGCCGAGGGAACCGCGCCCACCGAGGTCGACCTGGCCGGACTTCACGTTGACCTTCACGTCCTGCGCGACGAAGCCGCCCGAGAGCGAGAACGCCGGCACCACCTGCCAGCGTCCCCACGCTTCGAGGCCGGTGGACGTTCCTTCCAGCGCATTCTGGAACGTGGGCTGGGAGCTGGCGTTAAGGCCGATGCTGCGAAGCTGGTCGTAGTCGTGGCGAAATGCCGTGAGCGAGTACGACCACGAATCGGACGGGCGGGCGCGGAAGCCCAGCTCGTAGATCGTGGCGACCTCGGAATCGAAATCGGATCCGCCGGCGAGCGCATACGGCGGCGTGGCCGGGATGTAGAGATCGCGGTCGATGCGAGACGGGGCCCGCACCGCCCGCGATACGGCGCCCCACACGAAGCGTTCCTGGCCCAGCCGCCAGCCTACGCGCGCGGTCGGCAGGAACTCGTTGCCCGTGTAGCTGTTGCGCTCGAGCTTGGCGCCGAGCGTGAGGTCGATGTCTTCGGTGATGCCGATGGTGTCCTGCGCGAAGATGTTCGCCCAGCGCAGCGTGATGTCCGGCGGCAGGAAGGCCTGCGGCGGGAAGTTCTCGATGTTGTCGCGCGACTCGCGGTAGCCGCCACCCCACACCACGTTGTGCCGCGCGATGTGGAAGCCGTGCTGCAGCTCGATGTCGTAGGTGTCGAGCGCCTCGCGGAACGAGTTGGGATGGAAGCGCGTCGTGCGGTCGTAGTAGGCCTGGATGTTCACGTTGCCGTGGCCGCCCAGGTCGTGCACCCAGCGGCCCAGGAGGTTCGCGCCCGAGAGCTCGCGCGACGGTCCCGTCTGGTCCACCGAGCCGTCGTAGGCATCGCCCTGGATCGTGAAGCCGTTCGCGTGCGTGCCCCAGTCGGCGCGGAAGCCGGCCTGCATCGTCTGCGACGAATCGCGGATGTCGACGCCGTCCTCGCGCTCGGAGTTCTTGCGGTCCGTGGACTTCGCGTAGATCCGGTAGTGGCCGCCGAGGAGCTCGCCGCCGAAGCGCGCCGCCCCGCTTGTCTCCCGATTGCCCGTGCCGATCCACGCAAGCGCGCCCTGCGTGTCGCGCGCGCTCTTCGTGATCACGTTGATGACGCCGTTCACGGCGTTGGCGCCCCAGAGCGTGCCGCCGGGGCCGCTAATGACTTCGATGCGCTCGACGTCCTCCAGCAGCACGTCCTGCGCTTCCCAGAACACGCCCGAGAAGAGCGGCGTGTAGACGGTGCGCCCGTCGATCATCACCAGCATCTTGTTGGCGAGCACGTTGTTGAAGCCGCGCGCGCTGATGGCGTACTGCACGGCGTCGGCGCGCGCCACGTCGAGGTTGGGCGCGAGGCGCAGCGCCTCGGGAATGGTGGTGGCGCCCGAGGCGCGGATCTCCTGCCCGGTGATGACGTAGATCGAGGCCGCGGCCTGCGAGAGCTTTTCCTCGCGCCGGGAGACCGACGTGACGACGACGTTGGAGAGCTGCTCGAGGCTCAGGTCGGCGAGGTCGGAACGGGCGACCTGCAGGAGGGCTGCGGAGGCCGGGGCGCTGGCGAGAATGCCGGCCACCGTGGCCGCCAGGCATGCGGCTCTGCTCGGGATGGGCCGCATTTGTCCGGGCTCCTCGAAAACAGCGTGGGGGAACCCGATTATAGGGAGCGCCGAAGCGCCCCCTTGTCGGAATTGTCCTACAGTGTCAGGTGATCTCGCGCGCGGTGAGCTTGTACGTGAAATCGTCCGGCGCGTAGGGGTTCACGCGCTTGCCGCCGGTCTCCGCCTGCGGGTACATGAGGAACGCGAGCTTCTCGCCCGAAGACCCCGGGAGCTTCACGTCGTGGGCGTCGTTGTACGCGAGCCAGTTCATCTCCCATGCGCCGAAGAGGTTCTTGCGCACCTCGGGGACGACTGGGTCCTGCAGCGTGGTGGGCTGCGGCTTTTCCTCGAGCACGACCTTGCGGACATCGGCCGGATCGACCGGGATCCAGCCGCGGCCGTTCACGAACACTTCCGCGCGGCAGTGCTGGGCTCGCGTCACGTTCTCGGTGCCGGCGCCGAGGCTGCGGTAGCCGAACTGGCTCTTGGCCACGCGCAGGCCGTAGACGTCGCGCGCGGGAAGACCTACGGAGCGCGCCATCGCGACGTAGAGCGCATTCAGGTCCGCGCATTTGCCGCCAAGGTTGCCCGTCTCGAGCATGACCTTCACGTCGCCGCGGCCGCAGCCGATCGTCTTCGGATCGCGGAAGGTGTTGTCGACGATCCAGTCGTAGAGCGCCTTGGCCTTGTCCATCTCGGTCTTGGCGCCCTTGGTCGCTTCGAGTGCGGTCTTGCGCACGATGCCGTCGGTGGGCATGTAGTCGGTGGCGGCGAGGTAGTAGGCGCGCTCTTCGGCATCGAGCTTCGCGCCGGTGGCGGCGGCCACGTTCAGCTTGCGATTGCGCGTGGCCACTCGGCTGGTGACCTCGACCCACGGCTTCGGCTCGTCCGAGCCCCACTCGGCGCGCAGCATCTTCGCGCCCGAGTTGCCGTCGGTCACGACCATCGCACGCACGGCGTTGGTCTTCCACTCGTTGCCCTGGGCGTCCTGGTAGTCGGATTCGACGGACGGCAGCGGGATCCACACCGTCGTCACGCCGGCGGACTTGATCTCGACGCGCGAGGTGAGCTCGAAGGTGCGCCAGTTGTTGACCTGCGGGTCGAACGGAAGCTGCTGGGCGACGGCCCAGCGCGGGATGCTTGCGAGGGCAGGTGCGGCGAGCGCGGCTTGGAGCAGGGTGCGTCTTTTCATGGGTTCTCCCGGGATTGTCGGCGCAACGCGCCAGTCACTCGACGGCTTCGGCCAGCAGGGCGGCGAAGACGTCCGATGTTTGCAGCACGCGGCCCGGGTCCGGCGCTTCGTAGCCGGGCAGCGATGCGATGAGGGCGGCGAAGTCGGGGCCGCGCAGCGTCTCGAGCAACGCGGCGATGGCGGGCGAGCCGACGTGCTCCGTGCGGCAGGCGAGCATGTAGCGCTCGCGGCAGTACGGAACGAAGCCGAGCCGGTATTGCGCGGCGGCGGCCTGCACGCCGAAGCCGACGTCGGCCTGCTTGCCGGCGATCAGCGCGGCGACGGCCGCGTGCGTCGTCTCTTCGATGTCGTAGCCGCGGATGCGCGCTCGGTCGATCGCCTCGCGCGAGATCAGGAATTCCAGCAGGGCGCGCGTGCCCGAGCCGCGCTGGCGATTCACGAACCGCACGCCGGCGCGCGCGATGTCGCCGATGTCGCGGATCTCCTTCGGATTGCCCGACTGCACGATGAAGCCCTGCATGCGCGTGGCGAAGGAAATCAGCATGTGCTCGCCCGGGGGAAGGCACTCGGCATAGCGGCGCGCCATGAGCGCACCCATCGGCCCCTCGGGAAAATGGAAGCCCGCGAGGTCGCATTCGTGGCGCCGAAGCGAGGCGAGGGCGTCGAAGCTGCCGCGGTACTGGATGTCGACGGAGATGCCGCGCCCGTCGAGCAGCCCGCGCAGCCCGCCGATCGCGAAATCGTGGCTGGCCTGCACCGCGAGGCCCACGGTCGAATCGCGAAGGGATTTGTTCAGGGTGCTCGCGAATTCCGAGGCGAGGCCTTCCAGCTCGGGCGCCAGGCGCTCGCGGGCCCGCAAGCCTGCCCACAGCAAGTCGGACCCCAGTTGCGACAGCTGCGTGCCCCGTCCCTTCTCCATCACCACCAGCGAGGTGCCGAAAAACCCCTGCCACTGTTCGATAAGGTTCCATGCATGGCGGTACGAAATCGCGGCATGCTCCGCGGCCTTCGTGAGCTTGCCCGTGCGCTCGATTCCCTCCAGCAACGCTATGAGGACGAAGTCGAATTCGCGGGACTCCTCGCCGCGAAACGTCCAGACGGGACGGATGTCGATACGGATCATGGCGGGGATTATCGCAGGGTTGCGACCCGCAAGGCGCCTATGCAAATTCGTTCATATAGGTCGTGGCGTCCGGGAGGCATACATTGGTTGCACAACTCGAACCCGACGCAGGCACGAGGAGGCGCCTTTAAGATGGACATGAACCGGAGGCAGTTTTTCAAGGCATGCACCACGGGGTTGGCAGGTTCCAGCCTCGCAATGCTGGGGTACTCGCCCCAGGCCGTGCTCGCCGAAACGCGAAGCTTCAAGCTCGCGAAAACAACGGAAACGCGCAACACCTGCCCATACTGCTCGGTAGGCTGCGGCGTCCTCATGTACAGCCTGGGTGACAAGGCGAAGAACGTCGCCGCCGAGATCATCCATATCGAAGGCGACCCGGACCACCCGGTGAACCGCGGGACGCTGTGTCCCAAGGGAGCGGGCCTGCTCGACTTCGTGCATAGCGAGAACCGCCTCAAGTACCCGGAATACCGCGCGCCCGGCTCGGACGAGTGGAAGCGCATCTCCTGGGACGACGCGCTGGACCGCATCGCCAAGCTGATGAAGGCGGACCGCGACGCGAACTTCGTCACGCAGACGCCCGACGGCAAGACCGTCAATCGATGGCTGACCACGGGGATGCTCGCCGCATCGGCGTCCTCGAACGAAGCCGGCTACATCACCCACAAGGTCATCCGGACCCTCGGCACCCTCGTCTTCGACAACCAGGCACGCGTTTGACACGGCCCCACGGTGGCGAGTCTCGCCCCGACGTTCGGCCGCGGTGCAATGACGAATCACTGGGTCGACATCAAGAATGCCGATGTCGTGCTCATCATGGGTGGCAACGCCGCTGAAGCGCACCCGTGCGGCTTCAAGTGGGTGACGGAAGCCAAGGCGCATAACAAGGCGCGCCTGGTGGTGGTGGACCCACGCTTCACGCGCTCGGCCGCGATGGCCGACTACTACGCGCCCATCCGCGTCGGGACCGACATCGCGTTCCTGGGCGGGGTGATCAACTACCTCATCGGCAACAACAAGCTGCAGATGGAGTACGTGAAGCAGTACACCAACGCTCCGTTCCTGCTCACCGACCAGTACAAGTTCTCCGAGGGCATCTTCTCCGGCTACAACGAGGCGAAGCGCTCGTACGACCCCTCGTCGTGGGGCTACCAGAAGGACAAGGACGGCTTCGCCAGGGTCGACGAGACGCTGCAGGACCCGCTCTGCGTCTTCCAGGTGATGAAGGCGCACTACTCGCGCTACACGCCCGAGCTGGTGTCGAAGATCTGCGGCACGCCGAAGGACGCGTTCCTCAAGGTCTGCGAGTACATCGCCACCTCCGCCGGGCCCGATCGCGCCATGACGGTGATGTACGCGCTCGGCTGGACGCAGCACTCGCAGGGGTCGCAGATGATCCGCACGGCGGCGATCATGCAGCTGCTGCTGGGCAACATCGGCATCCCCGGCGGCGGCATGAACGCGCTGCGCGGCCACAGCAACATCCAGGGCCTCACCGACCTGGGCCTGCTCACCAACTCGCTGCCGGGCTACCTCACGCTACCGCGCGAGGCGGAGCAGGACTACGACAAGTACCTCGAGACGCGGACGTTGAAGCCCCTGCGCCCGAACCAGATGTCCTACTGGTCGAACTATCCCAAGTTCCACGTGAGCCTGATGAAGGCGTGGTACGGGAACGCGGCCACCAAGGAGAACAACTGGGCGTACAACTTCCTGCCCAAGCTCGACAAGAACTACGACGTGCTGCAGGCGTTCGAGCTGATGGGCCAGGGCAAGATCAACGGCTACATCTGCCAGGGCTTCAACCCGCTCGCGTCGTTCCCGCACAAGGCCAAGATCAACGCGGGGCTCGCAAAGCTGAAGTTCCTGATCGTGATCGACCCGCTCGCCACGGAGACCGCGGACTTCTGGAAGAACTACGGCGTCTACAACGACGTGAAGACGGCCGAGATCAAGACCGAGGTGTTCCGGCTGCCATCGACATGCTTTGCGGAAGAGGACGGCTCGCTCACCAACTCCGGGCGCTGGCTGCAATGGCACTGGAAGGGCGCGAATCCGCCGGGTGAGGCGCGCACCGACGTCGACATCATGGCGGAGCTCTTCCAGCGCATCAAAGCGCTGTACGTGAAGGACGGAGGCGCGTACCCGGATCCGATCCTCGCGCTCACCTGGCCGTACCGCATCGCGCGCTCGCCGTCGGCCGAAGAGCTGGCGATGGAATACAACGGCAAGGCGATCACCGACGTGCTCGCGCCGCCGAATCCGAAGGACCCGAAAGCTCCGCAGGCGGTGCTCGCGCAAGCGGGCCAGCAGCTCGCGGGCTTTGGCCTGCTTCGCGACGACGGCAGCACGGCGGCGGGCTGCTGGATCTACACCGGCTGCTGGACGCAGGCCGGCAACCAGATGGCACGGCGCGACAACGCCGATCCGTTCGGCATCGGCCAGACGTTGAACTGGGCGTGGTCGTGGCCGGCGAACCGCCGCATCCTGTACAACCGCGCGTCCTCGGACCAGAGCGGCAAGCCCTGGAATGCCAAGCGCAAGCTCGTGTTCTGGAACGGCAAGGCGTGGGGCGGCTCGGACGTTCCCGACATGCGCCCTGATGCCGCGCCCGACGAGCACGTGCAGCCGTTCATCATGACGGCCGAGGGTGTCGCACGGCTCTTCGCTCCGACGGGCATGGCGGAAGGTCCGCTGCCCGAGCATTACGAGCCGTTCGAGTCGCCGATGACGGTGAACCTGATGTCGCCCAACAACCCGAAGGCGTTCGCGAATCCCGCGGCGCGCGTGTTCAAGGGCGACATGGAGGCGTTCGGCAAGCCCAAGGACTTCCCGTACGCGGCGACGACCTATCGCTTGACCGAGCATTTCCACTACTGGACCAAGCATGTCGAGTCCAACGCGATCACGCAGCCGCAGCAGTTCGTCGAGATCGGCGAGGACCTCGCGAAGGAAAAGGGGATCGCGCACGGCGACAAGGTGAAGGTGCGCTCCAACCGCGGCGAGATCATCACGGTTTGCGTGGTAACCAAGCGGATCAAGGCCCTCGACTGCAACGGGACCAAGGTCCATACGGTCGGCATTCCCAACCACTGGGGCTTCAAGGGCGTGGCGAAGATGGGTTACCTCGCCAACGTGCTGACGCCCTTCGTGGGGGACGCCAATACGCAGACGCCGGAATACAAGGCGTTCACCGTGAACATCGAGAAAGCGTAGGCGCCCAATGTCCTCACTTCAATCGCTGGACCTGAAGCAACGCTCGGCCACGACCTCCATGCCACCCTCCATCCGGGCGACGCCGGAGGTCGCGAAGCTGATCGACATCTCGAAGTGCATCGGCTGCAAGGCCTGCCAGGTGGCGTGCGGCGAATGGAACGACATTCGCGACAAGGTCGGCACCAACGTGGGCGTGTACGACAACCCCGCGGACCTCTCGCCCGACTCGTGGACGGTGATGCGCTTCACCGAGCGCGAGGAAGCCGGCAAGCTCGAGTGGCTGATCCGCAAGGACGGGTGCATGCATTGCGCCGACCCGGGCTGCCTCAAGGCTTGCCCATCGCCGGGTGCCATCGTGCAGTACTCGAACGGCATCGTCGATTTCATCGAGGAGCACTGTATCGGCTGCGGCTATTGCGTCACCGGCTGCCCGTTCGACGTGCCGCGCATCTCGAAGGAAGACAACAAGGCGTACAAGTGCACGCTCTGTTCGGATCGCGTGTCGGTCGGCCTCGAGCCCGCCTGCGTGAAGACGTGCCCGACGGGCGCCATCATGTTCGGCACCAAGGAGGACATGAAGGAGCAGGCGGCCGAGCGTCTCGTGGATCTCAAGGAGCGCGGCTACCAGAACGCGGGCCTCTACGATCCGCAGGGCGTGGGCGGCACGCACGTGATGTACGTGCTGCAGCACGCGAACAACCCCGAGCTCTATGCGGGGCTGCCGGCGAATCCCACGATCAGCCCGATGGTGTCGCTGTGGAAAGGCGTGGCCAAGCCGATATCGCTGCTGGCAATGGGCGCCGTGGCGCTCTTCGGCTTCTTCCACTACGTGAGGACGGGCCCCAACGACGCCGATGGAGACACGGTTCCCGCGGAGAATCCGCCGCCCGATGCCGTTCCGCCCAAACGGGAGCGCGACCATGCATGAGCCCATCGAGACGACCGAGCGTATCGAGCGCTACGGGAAGAACGAGCGCACCAACCACTGGTTGGTGGCGATCTGCTTCGTGCTCGCGGCGCTCTCCGGCCTCGCGTTGCTGCATCCGGCGATGTTCTGGCTCACGGGCCTCTTCGGCGGCGGGCCGTGGACGAGGATCCTCCACCCGTTCATCGGCCTCGCGATGGCGCTGGGGTTCCTGTTCCTCGCGCTGCACTTCGCCGGCGAGAACCACGTGAACGAGTCGGACAAGCAGTGGATGCGGCAATGGCGCGACGTCGTGGACAACCGCGAGGATCGCCTGCCCGAAGTCGGCCGCTACAACGCCGGGCAGAAGGTCCTGTTCTGGGCGCTCGTGATCCTGATGCTGATCCTCGTCGTCACGGGCTTCATGTTCTGGCGCCCGTGGTTCGCGCACCTGCTGCCGATCTGGGCCGTGCGGGGAGCGACGCTGCTGCATTCCATCGCGGCGGTGCTGCTCATCATCTGCATCATCGTCCACGTCTATGCGGCGATCTGGGTGAAGGGCTCGATGCGCGCCATGATGCAGGGCTGGGTGAGCGGACGCTGGGCCCGCCGGCACCACGCGGCGTGGTACCGCCAGGTCACGAAGGATCGCTCCTAGCGGCGCTCGATGTCGACGGTCCACAAGCTCCTCACGCCCGAGGAAATCGCCTCCAAGGGTGGCGCGAAGATTCCGTTCCTCCACCTGCCGGAGCGTGCGGATGCATTCGCGAGCCGTGCTCGCCGCCTGCGCTCGCTGGCACCGGGCCACGCGCTCGAGGGTTACCTCGAGTTCATGGCGCTCGTCGCCGACCAGCAGCAGGTGCGGCTGGACAACATGCCGCCGGTCGCGATCCCGCGGCCCGAGGCGCTCGATCGCAGCCACGAGCACGGCATGCCGCCGATCGACTTCTCCACGCACGCGCGGGACGTCGGCTGGTGCGATTCGCTTCGCCGCATGCTGCGCGCGATCGCCGCGGAGACGGAGGGCACCACGCACGATGTCGTGGCGCGCCTCGAGAACAGTCCGGACGCGCTGTACGAGGCCCAGGCGAGCAAGCTGCTCGCGGGCATCACGTTCGGCCTCGACATCGCCACGGCTCCCTTGATCGGCGCCGGCCTGCAGGTCTACTTCACGCACCTCGCGCTGGCCCTGGGCCAGGACGCCATTCGCCCGATCGAGGTGCCCAGCGTGTGCCCGTGCTGCGGCAGCCGCCCCACGGCAAGCATCGCGCGTGTCGGTTCCGAGGCGATTGGCTTCCGCTTCCTCCACTGCTCGCTCTGCAGCACCGAGTGGCACATGGTTCGGGTGAAGTGCACGCACTGCGAGAGCACCAAGGGAATCTCGTATCTGTCGCTCGACGACGGAAAGTCCGAAGCCCGCAAGAGCCCCGTGCTCGCCGAGACCTGCGACGAGTGCAACCACTACCTCAAGATCTGCCACATGGACCGCGACCTCCACGTGGACCCGTGTGCCGACGATCTCGCCACGCTGGCCCTCGATCTCCTCGTCACCGAGGACGGCCGCGAGCCGTGGGGCGTGAACTACATGCTGGTCCACGGCGATCCCGACGCGCCCCCGTCCCAACCCCTCCTCGAGAAAGAGCTCCGATGAAATCCGCGCTGCTTCCCGCCGCCTTCTGCCTCGCGTTGCTCGCCGGCTGCGGCGACAAGTCCGCGACGACCTCCACGCCCACCGGTGCCGTGCCGAGCAGCAGCCCGCCGGCGGGCGCGCCTCCCGCGGTGACCGCGCCGCCGACGAACACGAGCTCCACGCCCGCGCCGACGACCGGAAGCCAGGCACCCAACGCCGCCGCCGAATCGAAGTCGCCGCCCACCACGACGCCGGGCAACACGAAGCAGGTGCAGGAATCTGCTGCGCACGGAGCGACGCAGACGACCGAGGAAAAGAAGAAGTAGGCGCATCGTGGCGACGGTGCGGGGCTTCGATTTCCCCGCCGAACTCCGGTACCTGCTCGAGCAGGACACGTGGGCGCGCCTCGAGCCCGGCGGCCTCGTGACAGTCGGCCTCACCTCGCTCGGCGGGCACATCTCCGGCGACTTCATCGACTTCACGCCCAAGGCCGTCGGCACGCGGATCGAGCGCGACCGCTCGCTGGGCGCGCTGGAGATGTCGAAGGTGATCCGCTCGGCGCGCTCTCCCGTGGCCGGCGAAGTCGCCGAAGTCAACGCGGCCGTGCGCGAAAACCCCGGGCTCATCAACGCGGATCCTTACGGCGAAGGCTGGCTGGTGCGGTTGCGTCCCGAGGACTGGGATCGGGATGCCGCATTGCTCGTCGCGGCCGATGGGCTCGGCCCGGCGGTGCTGGCTTACATGGAGCTGTTGTCCGAGTCCTTCGGAGTCGACGTGCCTCCGGCTTGAGGCGATATGCACACCCGCTCATATGGCCGTGGGTTCCGGTTGCTCCTAGAGTCGCTGATCCATGACTTCCGTCGCGCGTGACGCGCCGTTCGCCAGCCTGCCCTCGGTCGACAAGGTGCTGGGCGAAGCGACAACCCTGTCCCTCATCGAGCGCCACGGCCGGACGTGCGTGGTGACCGCCGTGCGCGACTGGCTGGCGGAAAAGCGTGCGGACATTGCAGCGGGGCGCCCGGCCGCGATCGACGAGGCCACGATGGCGAGCGAGCTCGCGCATCGTGTCGCGCGCCAAGTCGCGCCGCGCCTTCGCCGCGTCATCAACCTCACGGGCACCGTGTTGCACACGAACCTCGGCCGCGCGCTGATGCCCACTGAAGCAGTGCGCGCCGTTGCCGAGGTGATGGAGAGCTTCGGCAACCTCGAGTACGACATCGAGTCCGGCGGACGCGGCGATCGCGACGACCTGATCGTGCCGATCCTCGCGGAGCTGACGGGCTGCGAGTCCGCGACCATCGTGAACAACAATGCCGCGGCGGTGCTCCTCGCGTTGAACACGCTCTCGCGCGGCAAGGAGGCCGTTGTTTCCCGCGGCGAGCAGATCGAGATCGGCGGCGCCTTCCGCTTGCCGGACATCATGGCGCGCGCGGGCTGCAAGCTGCGCGAGGTCGGCACGACCAACCGCACGCACCTCAAGGACTACGCCGAGGCGATCGGCCCGAAGACCGGGCTGGTGCTCAAGGTCCACAAGAGCAATTACGCGGTCACCGGCTTCACCGCGGAGGTGGAAGAGGCCGAACTGGGCGCGCTGTGCCGTGAACGCGGCGTGCCGTTCCTCGTGGACCTCGGCAGCGGCGCGCTCGTGGACCTCTCGCGTTGGGGACTGCCGAAGGAGCCCACCCCGCGTGAGACGCTCGCGCACGGCGCCTCCGTCGTGACCTTCAGCGGCGACAAGCTGCTGGGCGGCCCCCAGGCGGGCATCGTCGTCGGCGACAAGGACCTCGTCGCGAAGATCAAGAAGAACCCGCTCAAGCGCGCGCTGCGCGTGAACAAGATGACGCTCGCGGCGCTGGAAGCCGTGCTCGGTCTCTATCGCGATCCCGATCGGCTTCGCGAGAAGCTCACGACGCTGCGACTGCTCTCGCGCGACACGGCCGAGATCCGTGCGCTGGCGCAGCGGCTGAAGCCCGTGTTCGAACGTGCGTTGGGCGAGGGCGTGTCGGTGAGCGTCGAGGAGTGCGCGAGCCAGATCGGCAGCGGCGCGCAGCCCGTGGAGCGCCTGGCGAGTGCGGCGATCGTGCTGCGCCGCTCGGGCCCGAAAGGAATGTCGCCGACGAAGCTCGAACGCACGCTGCGCGCACTGCCCGTGCCCGTGATCGGCCGCATCGCCGACGATGCGCTGCGGCTGGATCTTCGCTGCCTCGAGAACGAAGCGGAGCTGTGCTCACTGCTCGACGTCATTCCCGTGAAGACGGGAATCCAGCCGGGACGATAGCCATGATCGTCGGCACGGCGGGCCACATCGACCACGGCAAGACCTCGCTCGTGAAGGCGTTGACGGGCGTGGACACGGATCGCCTCAAGGAAGAAAAGGCGCGCGGCATCTCGATCGAGCTGGGCTATGCCTACAAGCCGTTGCCCGGTGGTGCAATCCTCGGCTTCGTCGATGTGCCCGGACACGAGAAGTTCGTCGATCACATGGTGGCGGGTGCGACGGGCATCGACTTCGTGTTGCTGGTCATCGCGGCCGACGACGGCCCCATGCCGCAGACCCTCGAGCATCTCGACATCGTGTCGCTGCTGGGCGTGCGCACGGGCGCGGTCGCCATGACGAAGGTGGATCGCGTGGATGCCACGCGCCGCGCCGAATGCGAACGCGAGATCCGCGCGCTGCTTTCCGGAGGACCGCTCGCGGATGCACCGATCTTCGGAGTCTCGAGCGTGACGCGCGAAGGACTCGATGCGCTGCAGGCTCACCTCCAGGAAGCCGCCGCGGCGCAAGACGCCCGGCGCCCCGGCGCGGGCTTTCGGTTGGCCGTGGACCGATGCTTCACGCTCGACGGCATCGGGACCGTCGTGACGGGGACGGTTTTTTCGGGCGCGGTGACCGTGGGCGATGAGGTCATCGTGTCGCCTTCGGGGGAGCGCACGCGCGTTCGCAGCCTGCATGCCCAGAACCGCACGGCCACCGTGGGCCATGCGGGCCAGCGCTGCGCCCTCGCGCTGGGGGGCATCGCGAAGGAGGCGATTGCGAGAGGCGACTGGATCGTGGCGCCGCCGTTGCACCTGCCGACGGCGCGCATCGACGTGCGCCTGAGGCTTTCCGCGCGCGAGGCGAAGGCCTTCCGGCACTGGACCGCCGTTCACCTGCATCTCGGTGCCGCGCACGCGCTGGCGCGCGTAGCGCTGCTCGAAGGCGAATCGCTGGCGCCGGGGTCGGAGGCGCTCGCGCAGCTCGTCGTCGGGCAACCGATCGGCGCATGGGCCGGCGATGCGTTCATCGTCCGCGATGCTTCGGGTGCCCGCACGCTCGGAGGCGGCGTTGTCGTCGACCCCGTCGGCCGCGAGCGTCATCGCCGGGCGCCGGAGCGCCTCGACACGCTGCGCAGGCTCGAAGCGCCCACGCCCGCCGCGCGCTTGCACGCGTTGCTGGAGGCGAGCGACACCGGTATCGATCTCGATCAATTCCGTGCGACGCAGAACGTCGCGGGCAGCGAGCTCGAGCTCGGCCGAGACGTGATTCGCATCGAATCGGGAGGGCGCGACATCGCGATCGGCGCGGCTCCCTGGCAGAGGTTGCGGGACACGTTCGTCGAACGGCTCGCGCGCTCGCACGAGGAGCGGCCCGAGGAGCTCGGCCCGGACCTGGGCCGCGTGCGGCGCATGGCGTTCCCGCGTCATCGTTCCGCGGTGGTCGATGCGCTCGCCGCCTCGTTGCTCGAGGAGGGACGCGTCGCGCGCAGCGGCCCGTGGTGGCATCTCCCCACGCATTCGATCCGGCTCACCGAGCGCGAGGAGCAGCTCGCCCGCGCGATCCTGCCGCGGCTCGATGCCGAGGGCGTCGATCCGACATGGGTGCGCGATCACGCGAAGGCCGTCGGCGCTCCCGAGCACGAGGTTCGCGCGCTGATGCGGCGGCTGGGACGGCGCGGCGACGTCTTCGCGGTCGTGAAGGATCTCTATTTCTCGCGCTCCGCCGTCGAGCGGCTTGCACTGGCAGCGAAGGCACTCGACGACGAGTCCGGTGCCGTGCGTGCGGCCGAGTTCCGCGACCGCATCGGCATCGGTCGCAAGCGCGCCATCCAGATCCTCGAGTTCTTCGACCGCGTGGGCTTCACGCGCCGCGCCCACGACGAGCACCGCGTGCGCGGCGACAGCCTGCTGCGGCTGGGGGAGAGTCCCTAGCGGCGCCAACAAACGGAAGGGATCCGCTCCCGGTGGGGCGGCCGGCCTTCAAAGCCGGTGGGGGACGCCAGGCGTTCCCGGGTGGGTTCGACTCCCATTCCCTTCCGCCAGCCTCTTCCGAACGGCGTGGCTAGAACACCAGCGTGCGCCAGGCGGGATCGATCGCGCGTTCCGCGAAAGCGGCCGCGCCCGCCGTGCCGGAGAAGCCTTCGACCATCGCTTCGTTTCCCTGCAAGCGCGCGGACTTCGCCGTGGTGCACGCGAGGAATCGCACGCCGGCCTGCGCGGCCTGCCGCATGAAGTGGTCGAGCGTCTCGCCCCGGCCGCAATCGAGCCGCTCGCCTTCGCCCGCGACCAGCAGCCGTACGCATTCGCCCGCGAAGTGCATCTCCACCTCCGCGTCGAGCGCGGCCGCCGCGGCGGCATAGACGAACGGTGCGGCGAGCAGCGCGGGACGATCCGGCGTCGCGGACCAGACGAGGATCGCCAGGCGAACGCGGCTCATGTCACGGAGCGGAGGGACCCGGCAGTCACGGAGCGGAGAAACCGTGCGAGGCGAGGACTGATTGTCCCGCCGGTGAAAGAATGAACGCGGCGAAGCGCTCGCCGCTCGGCGAGACTCCGTTCATCACCGCGAGGCCGTACTCCGCCCCGACCGCGAGCGTCTCCGGAAGTGCGACGATTTCGAGCGTGGGCTCCTCGCGCTTCGCGAGCGCTGCGCCGGTGCAATACGTGAGGAAGATATCGACCGAGCCGTTGGCGACCAGCACGCCGTACGCGCTGCGATCCTTAGGCGGCGGCGGTGAGGTCGGACCTCCCACGAGCTGCAGCGCCTTCTTCGAGAGCGACTCGAACGCGCCGGGCTTGAGCTTCTCCGCGCGCTCGAACACCTGCCACGCGTAGTCGCCCGACGGATCGGCCTTCGGCGTCGAGGTGGCCAGCTTCACGCCGGGCGAGAGCATCTTCTCGAGGAGGTTGTCCGTCGTCGCTCCGACCTTCGGAGATACGAGCGCACAGAGCTTGTTGCGGGCGAAGGCTCGAACGAGCTGCGCCTTGCCCGCATCGACGAGCGCCTTCGGATGCTCCATGTTCGCGGAGGCGAAGAGGTCCGCCGCTTCACCCTTCGCGAGGCGATCGCGCAGGATCCCCGACGGGCCGAACTCGAACATCACGTCGCTGCCGCCTGCGATGCGGAAGACAGTAGCCACCTCGGTGAGCGCGGCCTTCAGGCTTCCGGCCGCGTAGACCTTTGGTGCCGTGGACTGCGCCATGGCGGGCAGGGCGATCGCGAGGGCGAGGATGCGAAGCGCGAGCCTGATCACGGCTTGTAGTTGGGGAAGAAGAGCTGCTCGCCGTCGATCTTGTACGCGGCGATCGCCGACTGGCCCGCGGGCGAGATCACCCAGTCGATGAACTTCTGGCCCATGTCCTTCTTCACGTGCGCGTGCTTCGCCGGATTCACGAGCATCACGCCGTACTGGTTGAAGAGCTTCACGTCGCCCTCGACCAGGATCACGAGGTCTCCGCGGTTCTTGAACGAGAGCCACGTGCCGCGGTCGGTGAGCGCGTAGGCGTTGAGGCCCGAGGCGGTGTTGAGCGTGGGGCCCATGCCCGAGCCGGTTTCGCGATACCACGGGCCCTTCGGCGGATCGATGCCGGCGGCCTTCCAGTAGCGGAGCTCGGCGGCGTGCGTGCCGCTCTTGTCGGCGCGCGAGGCGAACGGCGCCTGGGCGGCGGCGATCTTCTTCAGCGCGGCCTCCACGTCCTTGCCCTTCACGCCGGCGGGATCCGCCTTCGGGCCCACGATGATGAAGTCGTTGTACATCACCTCGAAGCGCTTCACGCCGAAGCCCTCGGCGAGGAATTTCTCCTCGGCCACCTTGTCGTGGACGAAGACCACGTCCGCATCGCCCTTGCGGCCCATGTCGAGTGCCTGGCCAGTTCCGACGGCGACCACGCGCACGTCGAAGCCGAGCGCCTTCTTCGCTTCCGGCAGCAGGTGCTTGAAGAGGCCCGACTGCTCCGTGGAGGTCGTCGAGGCAACGGTGATGAAGTCCTGCGCCTGCGCGGAGAGCGCGAAGAGCAGCGCCGCGGCGAACGAAGCCGCGAGCCGGGAGGGGCTCAGGCGGGAGAGGAAACGGACCATGGCAATTCTCCTTCGAGGAATGCGGCCGCTTCCGGCGACCGCGGGTTGTTGAAGAACGTCGTGGCCGCGGCGCGTTCGACCAGCCGGCCGCGGTGGAGGAAGAGGATCTCGCCCGCGACGCGCTTCGCGAAGCCGAGGTTGTGCGTGGTGAAGACGAGCGCGGTACCGCCGCGGCCGATCTCGCTCATGGTGCGTTCGACCTCGGCGCTGGCGGAAGGATCGAGGCTGGCCGTGGGCTCATCGAGGAACAGCACGCGCGGTTCGAGGGCCGCGGCTCGAGCGAGGGCGAGCCGTTGCTGCTCGCCGCCGGAGAGTACGCGCGCCTGACGGTCGGCGAGGTGGGCCAGGCCCACGCGTTCAAGCGCGGCACGGGCGCGGATGTTGCGTTCCGATCCGTCCACGCCGTTCACGGCGAGTGCATATTCGACGTTCGCGATCGCCGAGCGCCGCAGCAGCACCGGCCGCTGGAAGACCATCGCCTGCGCGGACGGCCTTGCCGTCGACCCGGCCCATGTCACCGCGCCCGAGGTCGGCGCGATGAGGCCATGGAGGACGCGAAGCAGCACGCTCTTGCCGGCGCCGTTTGCTCCGAGGATCACGGCGGGAGCGGTGCCGTCGAGCGTGAAGCTCACGTCGTCCACCGCCGTGTGCCCGTCGAACCGGACGGTGATCGCGCGAGCCTCGAGCGGGAGCATCGCGTCAGCCATATCGCTTGGCGCTCCATTCGCGGATCGCGTAGGCGATGGCGTTCAACCCGAGCACGATCAGGAGCAGCACGATGCCCAGGCCGAGCGCGAGGGGAAGGTCGCCCTTGCTCGTCTCCAGCGCGATCGCGGTCGTCATCACGCGCGTGACGCCGTCGATGTTGCCGCCGACGATCATCACGGCTCCGACCTCGCTCGCCGCGCGCCCGAAGCCGAGCAGCACGACGGTGAACAGCCCGTAGCGAAGGTCCCAGAGCATCGTGGGAATGGCGCGCAGCGGCGTCACGCCGAGCGAGCGGAGCTGTTCCTCGTACTCGCGCCATCCGTCCTCGACGAATTGGCGCGCGAGTGCGGCCACGATCGGCAGCACGAGCAGCGCCTGCGCGATCACGATGGCCTTCGGAGTGAAGAGGATGCCGAGCGAGCCGAACGGGCCGGCTCGCGAGAGCAGGAGGTAGACCACGAGGCCCACCACCACGGAGGGCAGGGCGAGCAGCGCATTGAGAATCACGATCGCGGCACGGCGGCCGGGGAAACGCTCGACGGCGACCAGGGCGCCCAGGGGCAATCCGAACAGGCAGGCGAGCGCGGCGGCAGCGAGGCTCACCTCCAGCGAGAGGATCACCACTTGCCACAACGAGGAATCACCACCGGTGATGAGGCGAAGCGCGAGGCCGAGGCTCGCGCCGAGGTCGTTCATGTCCGCGATTCTGCCCAAGACCCGCACCCGGACAGATATGAACTCGTGTTCCTATGGTGCCGCGAAGGGCTATTCAGGCGAAACCGACGCTGCGCCGGTCGATGGAGACGGCCTTCACCATCGCGAAGACGGCCAAGCCCGGTGCGAGGCCCAACTCCTGCACGGCCTTGCGCGTGACGCGGGCAGTGAGCGTCTCGCGGCCGATGCGCAGCTGCACGTCGACAATCGCTCCGAACTCGTCACCGATGGTCTCCACGACGGCGGGGAGGATGTTCTGCACGCTCACGCCTTCCGGCCGCCGAAGCGCGATCGAAACGTCGCGGGCGCGGATGCGGGCGCGTACCGGCTCTCCCGGCAGCGCATCGAGGTTGGGGACGATGAGCTGGCCGCCGTCGAAGACGAGCGTCGTGAGGCCATACGACTCGTCGAGGCTCGCGACACGCGACTCGATGACCGAGCCCGCTTCGAAGCGCCCGAGGTGCGGCGAGAGATCCTTCCGCCCGAGCACTTCCGCGGCCGGCCCGCTCGTGACGACGCGGCCCTCGGACATCACGACGAGGTGGTCCGCGAGGCGGGTGACTTCCTCGAGCGCGTGGCTCACGTAGACGATCGGGAGGCGCAGCTCGTCGCGCAACAGCTCGACGTACGCGAGGATCTCGGCCTTGCGCGGCGCATCGAGCGACGCAAGGGGTTCATCCATCAGCAGCACGTGCGGGCTCGCAAGCAGCGCGCGGCCGATCGCGACGCGCTGCTTCTCGCCGCCGGAGAGCGTGTTGGGCCGCCGCTCCTGCAACGCCTCGAGCCCGAGCAGTGCCGTGACGCGCGCGCGATCGACGAACCGCTCCGTGACGAGCGTGAGGCGCTCGCCGTAGTCCAGGTTCGCGCGCACCGAGAGGTGCGGGAACAACAGGCCTTCCTGGAACACGTAACCCACGCGGCGCGACTCGGGTGCGAGGTCGATGCCCCGCTGCGAATCGAAGAGCACGCGGCCCGCGACGCAGATGCGACCGCGCGCGGGCTTCACCAGTCCCGCGATCGCATTCACGAGCGTGCTCTTGCCCGAGCCCGAGCGTCCGAACAGTGCGACGATCGGTGCGTCGGCCGCGAACGCCGCTTCGAGGTGGAAATCCTCGCGATCGATGGCGACGTCGACTTCAACCATGCGCGGACTTTCCACGGCTGCGGCGAACCAGCCATTCGCTGGCGGCGAGCGCGGCGAGCGAGAGGATCACCGAGAGGACGGAGAGCTTGAGCGCCTGCGCATCGGCACCAGGCACCTGCGTGTACGTGTAGATCGCGAGCGGCAGGGTCTGCGTCTCGCCGGGAATGTTGGAGACGAACGTGATCGTCGCGCCGAATTCCCCGAGACAGCGCGCGAAGCCGAGGAGCGCACCGGTGGCGAGACCGGGAACCGAGAGCGGCAGCGTGATCGTGAAGAACACGCGCCACGGCCCGGCGCCCAGCGTGCGCGCGGCGCGCTCGAGGCGCGGGTCGATCGATTCGAATGCGAGGCGCAGCGCCCGCACGAGGAGCGGGAAGCCCATGATCGCCGCGGCGAGTGCGGCGCCCGTCCACTTGAACGCGAACACGATGCCGAGAGGCTCGAGGAGGCCGCCGATGGGCCCGTTGCGCCCGAAGAGCACGAGCAGCGCAAAGCCCACGACCACCGGCGGCAGCACCAGTGGGAGATGCACGAAGGCATCGAAGAGCGTCTTGCCCGGGAAGTCGTAACGCGCGAGGACGTAGGCGACGGCGATGCCGAGCGGCAGGCTACCCGCGACGCCCCAGAAGGCGACCTGCAGCGAGAGCGCGACGACGCGCCATTCGTCGGCGCTCAGCAAGGCCTAGTTGCGCAGGAAGCCGTAGCGCTCCCAGGTGGCGCGCGCCTCGGGGGCCGCGAGCCACCTGGCGAATTCCTGCGCCGCGCCTGCCTTCGCTGTCTTCAGCATCACGAGAGGATAGACGATCGGCGGATGCGTGCCCGCGGGGAAGGTGTCGACGATGCGCACGCCCTTGTCCGCCATCGCGTCGGTGCGATAGACGATGCCGAAGGGCGCCTCGCCGCGCGAGACGAGGGCGAGCGCCGAGCGCACGTTCTCGGCGGCCGCCACCTTCGGCGCCACGGAGTCCCATACGCCGAGCGCCGTGAGCGACGCCTTGCCGTACTTGCCGGCGGGCACCGCGTCGGGGTTGGCCATCGCGATCCGGCCGTTGCCGATCGCCATGGCGAGGCCGAAGCCCGGCGCGATCTTGAGCGGGGTGGTGGAGGCGGCGGGCGCGATGAGGACGAGCTCGTTGCGCAGCAGGTCCACGCGCGAGCCCGGCACGGTGAGCTGCTTCTGCTCGACGTAGTCGATCCAGTCGGTGTCCGCCGAGATGAAGAGCGCCGCGGGCGCTCCGGCCTCGATCTGCTTCGCGAGCGCGTTGCTGCCCGCGTACGAGATCGCGGCCTTGTGGCCTTTCGCGGCCTCGAAGGCCTTGGCCTGGGCATCGAGCGCTTCCTTGAGGCTCGCGGCGGCGAAGACGGTGAAGTCTTCGGCCCAAGCGGCGGGCAGGAGGAAGGAGAGGGTGAGGGCGAGAAGGATTCGGGCGGTCTTCATGTCCGTAATATACAGCGAGATATAACGACCTCCAAGACGTCGCCCCCGCGAAGGCGGGGGCCCAGCTGGATTCCCGCCTTCGCGGGAATGACGGCTACTTCAGGAGGTCGGCGAAGCGCTCGAGCTCGGGATCGAGGGCGCGGTCGACGGCGCGGCCCATGGCGGCGAAGCGTTCGAGGACCTGGCGGCCGAAGTCGGTGACCACGGCGCCACCACCGCCCGAGCCGCCGGTCGCCGATGCGACGACGGGCTCGCGGAAGCAGCGGTTCATCGTGTCCACGAGCAGCCAGGCGCGGCGGTAGGACATGCCGAGCCGCTTGGCGGAAGCGGAGATGGAGCCGGTGGTGGAGATGGCCTGCAGCAGCTCCGCCTTGCCGGGGCCGATCGCGATCTCGGCCCCGTACATCACGCGCAGCTTGGTAGGGCCGCGCGCGTGGCGCATTACTTCTGGGTGCCGGTGAGGAGCGTCTGCAGCTCGCCGCTCTGGTACATCTCTTTCATGATGTCGGAGCCGCCGACGAACTCGCCGTTCACGTAGAGCTGCGGGATGGTCGGCCAGTTGGCGAATTCCTTGATGCCCTGGCGGATCTCCGGGTCTTGCAGCACGTCGACCGTGAAGATTTCCTGCGCGCCCGAGGCTTTGAGCAGCTGCACGGCGTTGGCCGAGAAGCCGCACTGCGGGAACTGGGGCGAGCCCTTCATGTAGAGCACGACGGGGTGGCCGGTGACCTGCGATTTGATGGTGTCCTGGACGCTCATGGCTTCAATCTCCTTGGCTAACCGATATTTTAGCGCCGACCCGGCAATTCAAGGGCCTGCGCCATGGGGATGACGACGCCGGGGTCGTCGAGCGTGTAGCCCGGCTCCCCGCCGACCGCTTCCCGGAAGGCATCCCCTCCCAGCAGCGAGACCATCTCGCGCCCGGCGGGCAAATCCAGCGTGCGCTTGTCGCAGGCGAGCATGTAACGCTCGACCACCAGCGGAATGAAGTCGAGCTTGAAGTGGCGCGCGGCCGGCTCGACGGCCATGCCTACGTCGGCGATGTGGCTCGCCACGAAGGCGGCCACGGCGGCGTGAGTGAACTCCCCGGTTTCCGCATAGCCCGGAATGTGGCGCGGGTCGATACGCGCCGCGGCCAGCATCCCGTCCAGCAGCACGCGCGTGCCGGAACCGCGTTGACGGTTCACGAAGCGTATGCCCGGCTTCGCAAGGTCGGCGACGCCACGGATGCCCAGCGGGTTGCCCTTGGCAACCACGAGACCCTGCGTGCGCTTCACGAGCTTGATGACCACTTGCTGCCGCGGCTTCACTACCGGCTCGTAGTGGGCGCGCAGCACGGCCGCCAGCTCACCTTCGGGCATGTGGAAGCCCGCGAACTCGCAGGCGCCGCGGCCGAGCGAGCGGAGCGCCTCGACGCTGCCCATGTACTGCAGGTCCACGTCGGCGTGGCCGTGCTCGCGCATCACGCGCGGGATCTTCTCCACCGCGTAGCCATGGCTCGCGTGGATGCGCAGCAGCTCCTGCGCCGGCTTCAAATGCCGATTGATCTCGAGGTTCAGCTCCGAGGCGATGTTCTCGAGGAGCGGGAAAAGGCTCGCATCGCTGCGCTGCTCCGCCCACAGCAGCTTTTCACCCAGCGGTGCCAGCGACGCTCCCTTGCCGCGCGCCATGATCACCAGCGGGCTGCCGAAGAACTCCGACCACTTCGCGAGCAGGTCCCAGGCATGGCGATAGGAAAGGCCGATCCGCTTGGTGGCGAGCGTGAGCTTGCCGGTTTCGTGGATGGCGCCCAGGAGATCGAACAGGCGCGGGTCCACGCGCTCGCCGGCGGTGGTGGTGAAAGTCCACGAGGGACGGATGACGATCTTGTCCAAGTGGCAAAAAATCTCATATTGCGGTCTCCGTGTCCATACCCTAGTTTCCATAGGGAAACGTGCTGAATAAGCGTCGCATATGCGACTTTTCGCATATGACGTCGAATTCCGAGGAGCCGCCCATGGGCGCGATGAACGAGAGCCAGGTCGTGGTGAACCAAGCCATCGCCGACCTCCAGCGGGAGGAAGGGGCGCTGCTGCCGATCCTCCACGAAGTGCAGGATCGGCTGGGCTACGTGCCGAAGGATTCCGTGCCCGTGATCGCCAAGGCGTTGAGCCTCTCGCGGGCCGAGGTGCATGGCGTCGTCACCTTCTATCACCACTTCCGCCAGCAGCCCGCCGGGCGCCGCGTCGTGCAGGTGTGCCGCGCCGAGGCGTGCCAGGCCGTCGGGGCCGATGCGCTGGTCGAGCATGCAAAGCAATCGCTCGGCGTCGATTTCCACGGCACCACCGAAGATGGCGCCGTGACGCTCGAGGCCGTGTTCTGCCTGGGCAACTGTGCCTGCGGCCCGTCGATCATGATCGGCGACGACCTGCACGGGCGCGTGACGCCGGAGCGCTTCGATGCGCTCGTGAAGGCGGCGCGAAAATGAGCGTCACCGTCTTCGTCCCGCGCGACTCGAGCGCCATCTCGCTCGGCGCCGACACGGTCGCGCGCGAGATCGCGTCGCAGGCCATCCGCAACGGCTGCGCCGTCCGCCTCGTTCGCAACGGCTCGCGCGGGCTCGCGTGGCTGGAGCCGATGGTCGAGGTGCAGACCCCGGAAGGACGGATCGCCTACGGCCCGGTGACGCCCGCCGATGTCGCGAGCCTCTTCGACGCGGAGTTCCTGCACGGAGCGCCGCATCGCCTGCGCCTGGGCAAGCCCGAGGACCACCCGTACCTCGCGAAGCAGGAGCGGCTCACCTTCGCGCGCGTGGGCGTGATCGACCCGCTCTCGATCGACGACTACCGGGCCTATGGAGGCTTCGTCGGCCTCGAGAAAGCGATCCATCGCGGCGGCGCGGAGATCGTGAAGGCGGTGACGGACTCGGGCCTGCGGGGCCGGGGCGGCGCTGCGTTCCCCGCCGGCATCAAGTGGAACACGGTGCTGAACACGCCGGCCGACCTGAAGTACATCGTCTGCAACGCCGACGAGGGCGACTCGGGCACGTTCTCCGACCGCATGCTGATGGAAGGCGATCCCTTCATGCTCATCGAGGGCATGGCGATCGCCGCGCACGCGGTGGGCGCGCGCAAGGGCTACATCTACGTGCGCTCCGAGTACCCGTATGCCGAGGCCACATTGCGGGAGGCGATCCGCATCGCCACCGCCGCCGGGTTCCTCGACCACTTCGAGCTCGGCGTGCGCCGCGGTGCCGGCGCCTACATCTGTGGTGAAGAGACCGCACTCCTGGAGAGCCTCGAAGGCAAGCGCGGCATCGTGCGCTTCAAGCCGCCGGTGCCCGCGATCGTGGGGCTCTTCGGCAAGCCCACCGTCGTGAACAACGTGATCACGTTCGCGGCGATCCCGACGATCCTGGCCGAGGGCGCCGAGTACTACAAGAACTACGGCATGGGCCGCTCGCGCGGCACGCTGCCCTTCCAGCTCGCGGGCAACATCAAGCACGGAGGTCTCGTCGAGAAAGCCTTCGGCGTGACGCTGCGCGAGCTGCTCTACGACTACGGCGGCGGCTCGCGTTCGGGTCGGCCCATCCGCGCGGTGCAGGTCGGCGGCCCCCTCGGCGCCTACCTGCCCGAATCGCAGTTCGACACGCCGCTCGACTACGAGTCGTTCGCGGCCATCGGAGCCATGGTCGGCCACGGCGGCATCGTCGCCTTCGACGACACGGTCGACATGGCGAAGATGGCGCGCTACGCGATGGAGTTCTGCGCCATCGAGTCGTGCGGCAAGTGCACGCCGTGCCGCATCGGTTCCACCCGCGGCGTCGAGGTGATCGACAAGATCATCGCCGGCCGAGACGCCGAAGGCGGCCCCCAAGTAAACGACCGCGAGAAGAACCTCGCGCTGCTCCGCGATCTCAACGAGACGATGCTCGCCGGTTCCCTCTGCGCCATGGGCGGCATGACGCCGTTCCCCGTGATGAGCGCCCTCAAGCATTTCGAGAAGGATTTCACCCATGCCTAGCCTCGCACCCACCGATTACGGCACGCCGGCCAGCAAGAGCGAGAAGCTCGTCACGCTCGAGATCGACGGCCAGGAAGTCTCCGTTCCCGTCGGCACCTCGATCATGCGTGCCGCCATGGACGCGGGCGTGAAAGTACCCAAGCTCTGTGCCACCGACAGCCTCGAGCCCTTCGGCTCCTGCCGCCTGTGCCTGGTGGAGATCGAAGGCCGCCGCGGCATGCCCGCGTCGTGCACCACGCCGTGCGAGCCCGGCATGAAGGTGAAGACGCAGACGAAGAAGCTCGCCGACGTCCGGCGCGGCGTGATGGAGCTCTACATCTCCGACCATCCGCTCGATTGCCTCACCTGCAGCGCCAACGGCAACTGCGAGCTGCAGGACATGGCCGGTACGGTGGGCCTGCGCGAAGTGCGCTACGGCTTCGAAGGCCGGAACCATCTCCAGGAAGGCAAGGACGAGTCGAACCCGTACTTCACGTTCGACGCCTCGAAATGCATCGTTTGCTCGCGCTGCGTGCGCGCGTGCGAGGAAACGCAAGGCACGTTCGCGCTCACCATCGACGGCCGCGGCTTTGCTTCGTTCGTCTCCGCCGGCCAGGACGACGGCTTCCTCAACAGCGAGTGCGTCTCGTGCGGCGCCTGCGTGCAGGCCTGCCCGACCGCCACGCTGATGGAAAAGACCGTCATCGAGAAGGGACAAGCGGAACACTCGGTCATCACGACGTGCGCCTACTGCGGCGTCGGCTGCTCCTTCCGCGCGGAGATGAAGGGCACGGAAGTCGTCCGCATGGTCCCGCACAAGGACGGCAAGGCGAACCATGGCCACTCGTGCGTGAAGGGCCGCTTCGCCTGGGGCTACGCGACGCACAAGGACCGCGTCACCAAGCCGATGATCCGCGCGAAGATCACCGACCCCTGGCAGGAAGTCTCGTGGGAAGTCGCGGTCAACCATGCGGCGTCCGAGTTCAAGCGCATCCAGGCCAAGTACGGGCGCGATTCGGTGGGCGGCATCACGTCGTCGCGCTGCACGAACGAGGAGACCTACCTCGTGCAGAAGCTGGTGCGCGCCGCGTTCGGCAACAACAACGTGGATACCTGCGCCCGCGTGTGCCACTCGCCCACGGGTTTCGGCCTCGGGCAGACGCTGGGCACCTCCGCCGGCACGCAGGAGTTCGATTCGGTGGACTTCGCCGACGTGATCATGGTGATCGGCGCGAATCCGGCGGCCGCCCACCCGGTCTTCGCCTCGCGCATGAAGAAGCGCCTGCGCGAGGGCGCGAAGCTGATCGTCGTCGATCCCCGCACCACCGAGATGGTCGACGGCGCGCACTACAAGGCCGACTACCATCTGAAGCTGAAGCCCGGCACGAACGTCGCGATCATCAACGCACTCGCGCACACGATCATCGCCGAGGGCCTCGCGAAGGTCGACTACGTCTCCGAGCGTTGCGACATGGCGGAGTTCGCCAAGTGGGAAGCCTTCATCCTGGAACCGAAGAACTCGCCCGAGGCGATGGAAGAGGTCACCGGCGTTCCCGCGGCTGAGATGCGTGCGGCCGCACGCCTGTACGCCAACGGCGGCAACGGCGCGATCTACTACGGCCTGGGCGTGACCGAGCACAGCCAGGGCTCGACGATGGTGATGGGTATCGCGAACCTTGCGATGCTCACCGGCAACATCGGGCGCGAGGGCGTGGGTGTGAACCCGCTGCGCGGCCAGAACAACGTGCAAGGCTCGTGCGACATGGGCTCGTTCCCGCACGAGTTCCCGGGCTACCGCCATGTGTCGAACACCACCGTGCGCGAGCTGTTCGAGGACGCGTGGGGCGTGCCGCTGCAGAGCGAGCCGGGCCTTCGCATCCCGAACATGTTCGAGAGCGCGATCGAGGGGACCTACAAGGGCATGTACGTGCAGGGCGAGGACATCGCCCAGTCCGATCCGAATACGCAGCACGTCACCGCCGCGCTCGAGGCGATGGAGTGCCTCGTGGTGCACGACATCTTCATGAACGAGACGGGGCGCTTCGCGCACGTCTTCCTGCCGGGCGCGTCGTTCCTCGAGAAGGACGGCACGTTCACGAATGCCGAACGCCGCATCTCGCGCGTCCGCAAGGCGATGCCGCCGCTCGCGGGGCTGGCCGACTGGGAAGCGACGATGGCGCTGTCCAATGCGCTCGGCTACAAGATGGACTACAAGCATCCGTCGGAGATCATGGACGAGATCGCGCGCCTCACGCCGACGTTCAAGGGCGTGAGCTACGACCGCATCGACGAGCTGGGCAGCATCCAGTGGCCCTGCAACGACGCGGCGCCCGACGGCACGCCCACCATGCACATCGACACGTTCGTGCGCGGCAAGGGGCGCTTCATCGTGACGGAGTACATCCCGACCGACGAGAAGGTGAACTCGCGCTACCCGCTCATCCTCACCACGGGCCGGATCCTCTCGCAGTACAACGTGGGCGCGCAGACCCGTCGCACGCACAACAACACGTGGCACGACGAGGACCGCATCGAGGTCCACCCGCACGACGCGGAAGAGCGCGGCATCAAGGAAGGCGACTGGGTCGGCATCGCCAGCCGCTCGGGCGAGACGGTGCAGCGCGCCGTGATCACCGACCGCGTGCAGCCGGGCGTCGTTTACACGACGTTCCACTTCCCCGAGTCGGGCGCCAACGTGATCACCACCGACAACTCCGACTGGGCCACCAACTGTCCCGAGTACAAGGTGACGGCGGTGCAGGTCCTGCCGGTCACGCAACCCTCCGAGTGGCAGAAGCGCTTCCACCAGTTCCGCGAGCAGCAGGAGCAGCTCGTGGAGCGGCGCATCCGCGACAAGGAAAAGGCGAAGGTGTGAGGCCATGATCGTCGAAGAGATGGTTTCGGCGCTGCCGCTGGAGTCCGTGAATTGCGCCGGCGTCCGCTGGAGCGAGGGCGAATCCACCGACGTGTCCGAGGACATCGCGGCTGAAGTGCCCGTTGCCCTCGTCTACAACGGCATCTCGCACGTCGTGATGCTCGCCACACCCCTCGACCTCGAGGCGTTCGGCGTGGGCTTCTCGCTCTCCGAGGGCATCGTCGCCTCGGCCTCCGAGGTGCATGACGTCGAAGCGGTCGCCGTGGACGGGGGCATCGAAGTGCGCATGACGATCGCCTCGGAGCGCTTCGTCGCGTTGAAGGAACGCCGGCGCAACCTCGCCGGACGCACGGGCTGCGGCCTCTGCGGCACGGAAAGCCTGCAGCACGCGATCCGCGATCTCTCGCAGGTGCCCGAAGGTCCGCGCGTCGCACCCGCCGCGCTGCACCGCGCCTTCGCCGGGCTGCCCGCGCACCAGCATCTCTTCAAGCGCACGGGCGCGGTCCACGCCGCGGGATGGTCGCGGCCCGATGGAGCGCTCGAGCTCGCCTGCGAGGACGTCGGCCGCCACAACGCCCTCGACAAGCTGATCGGCTCGATGGCGATGGAAGGCCACGCTTTCGATGCGGGCTTCGCCGTCATCACGAGCCGCGCCAGCAGCGAGATGGTGCAGAAAGCCGCGACCGTCGGCATCCGCATCCTCGCCGCGATCTCCGCGCCCACCGAGCTCGCTATCCGCCTCGCCGAGCAATCCAACCTCACGCTCGTGGGCTTCGCGCGCAACGCCCGCCATGTCGCCTACGCGCACGGAAAGCGCCTCGTCCCATGAGCCACGCCGGACAGCCGAACTACGACAGCCTGGTGAAGATGGCCAACCAGATCTCGCAGTTCTTCGAATCGCAGGAGCCCGGCCAGGCACCGGCGGGCATCGCCGAGCACATCAAGAAGTTCTGGGATCCGCGCATGCGCCGCGCGATCGGCGAGTACGTGCGCAGCGGCGGCGATGGATTGCGGCCGGACGCGGCGCGGGCCGTGAAGCTGCTCGAGGCTCGTTAGGCCGGGAGCCGGCCCACGGCGACGCGCGGAATGCCCGCGAGATCGCGAATGCTCTCGCGCGATTCGAATCCGGCTTCCTCGAGGAGCTTGGCGACGGCCTCGGCCTGGTCGTATCCGTGCTCCAGCAGCAGCCATCCTCCCGGCACGAGGTAGTCGCGCGCGGCGACCACGATCGCGCGAACGGAACCCAGTCCGTCTTCGCTGCCGTCGGTAAGCGCGCCCTCCGGCTCGAAGCGAAGGTCGCCCTGGCCCAGGTGCGGGTCCTTTGCGGCGACGTACGGTGGATTCGAGACGATCACGTCGAAGCGGCGTCCGGCCACGGGCGCGAACCAGCTTCCTTCGAGCCATTCGATGCGGCCCGGCGCGAGAGTCTCGCCGTTCGACCGCGCGACCTGCAGCGTCTGCGAATCCTTCTCCACCGCCGTCACGCGCGCTTCGGGACGTTCGCACGCGAGCGTGACCGCGATCGCACCGCTGCCGGTTCCGAGGTCGAGCACGCTGCACGCGCCTGCCATGCGCTTCAGTGCCGCCTCGACCAGCGTCTCCGTATCGGGCCGCGGGATGAGCACGTGGCCGTCGACGGCGAAGTCGCGGCCGTAGAACTCGCGCCGGCCCACGAGGTAGGCGACCGGGTGGCCCATCAGGCGCTGCGCGACCAGCATGTCGATGCGCGCGTCCTGGGTCTCGGTGAGGATGTGGAACGGATTGGTCGCTAGGAAGGCGCGGTCCACGCCGAGCACTTCGCAGACGAGCACGCGGGCGTCCACCTTGCCGATCGAGTCCTCCGCTTCCTGGAGCGAGGCGTGGATGGTGCGCATCAGGCCGCGTCGGAGAGGCTCGCGAGCTGGTCGGCCTGGTGCTCGGCGGCGAGCGCGTCCAGCAGGTCGCCCATGTCGCCGTCCATGATCTTCTCGATCTGGTGCAGCGTGAGGTTGATGCGGTGGTCGGTCACGCGGCCCTGCGGGAAGTTGTACGTGCGGATGCGGTCGGAGCGGTCGCCGGTGCCGATGAGCGACTTGCGCTCCGACGCTTCCTTCGCGTGCTGCTCGCGCTCCTGCTTGTCCTTGATGCGCGCCGAGAGGATTCGCCAGGCCTGCTCCTTGTTCTTGTGCTGGCTGCGGCCGTCCTGGCACTCGACCACGATGCCCGTGGGCAGGTGCGTGAGGCGCACCGCCGAATCGGTCTTGTTCACGTGCTGGCCGCCGGCACCGCTCGCGCGATAGGTGTCCACGCGCACGTCGGCCGGGTTCACGACGATCTCGCCGGTGTCGTCGGCCTCGGGCATCACGGCGACCGTGGCGGCCGAGGTGTGGATGCGGCCCTGCGTCTCGGTGGCGGGAACGCGCTGCACGCGGTGGCCGCCCGACTCGAACTTGAGGCGCGAGTACGCTCCGCGGCCGACGATGCGCACGATGACTTCCTTGAAGCCGCCCGCGTCACCGTCGCTCGCGCTCATGACCTCGACCTGCCAGCGGTTGCGCTCGGCGTAGCGCGAGTACATGCGGAAGAGGTCGCCCGCGAAGAGCGCGCTCTCGTCGCCTCCGGTGCCGGCGCGGATCTCGATGAACAGGTTCTTCTCGTCGTTGGGATCGCGTGGCAGCAGCATCGCCTGGAGCTCCGCTTCGAGCTGCTCCACGCGCGCCTTGCCGGACTTCACTTCTTCGTCGGCGAATTCCCGCATCGAGGGATCGCGCGCCATTTCCTCGGCGGCGGCGACGTCGCCCTCGGCCTTGCGGTACTCGCCGAAGGACTGCACCACCGGCTCGATCTCGGCGCGCTCCTGCGAGAGCTTGCGGTAGTTCTCGAGGTCGTTGGTGACGTCGGGGTCGGCGAGGCGCGCGTCGATCTCCTTCAGGCGCGTGTCGAGCGCGGCGAGCTTCGTGGCGATGGAGGGCTTCATCGCTTGTCCTCGCCCTCGGCGTCGGGGAACAGCACGTCGATCGCGCGTTGCAGCTGGGCGCGGTCGTCGTCCCCGGCGCGGGCGAGCGCCTGAGTGGGGTGGTGCAGGAATTTGTTGGCGAGGCCCTGGGCGAGCGACTCGAGCACGGCGTTCACGTCCTCGCCGCGGGCGAGGCGCGCCTTGGCCTTCGCGAGCTCGGTGCTGCGGTACTGCTCGGCCTTGCTGCGAAGCTGCACGATCACCGGCACCGCGGCGCGCGTGGCCTGCCACGCGCGGAACGCTCCGACCTGGGAGGCGATGATCGTCTCCGCCTCGGTGGCCGCGGCTTTGCGCTGCTCGGTGCCTTCCTGGACGATCTTCCCGAGATCGTCGATCGAATAGAGGAAGAGGTCCTCGAGCTCCGCGGCCTCGGGCTCGATGTCGCGCGGCACGGCGAAGTCCACGGCGAACATCGGCCGGTGGCGGCGCGCCTTCAGGGCCTGCTTGAAATGGGCCTTGTGCAGGATCGGCTCCGGCGACGCGGTTCCGGTCACGACGATGTCGAAGGTGGAGAGCAGGGCGGGCACGTCCGCGAGCGCGATCGCCTCGCCCGCGAATCGCTCGGCGAATGCTTCGCCGCGCTCGAGCGTGCGGTTGGCCACGACGATCGCCGCCGGGCGCTGGGCGGCGAAGTACGTCGCGGCGAGCTCGACCATCTCGCCCACGCCCACCAGCAGCACGCGCCTCTGCGAGAGGTCGCCGAACAGGTTCTGCGAGAGCTTGAGCGCGGCCGAGGCCATGGAGATCGATTGGGCGCCGACGGACGTCTCGGTGCGCACGCGCTTGGCCACGGCGAAGGTCTGCTGGAAGAGCTTGTGCAGCAGCGAGCCCAGGGTGCCGGCGGCTTCCGCCGTGCGGACCGCCTCCTTCACCTGGCCCAGGATCTGCGGCTCGCCCAGGACCATCGAGTCCAGCCCCGAGGCGACGCGGAAGGCATGGCGCACGGCATCGTCGCCGGCGTGGAGGTAGAGGAGGGATTCGAGGGAGGTTCCGGCGCGCTGCGCTTCGGCCAATAGCCACGCCCGGACCGCCGCGCCGTCCGCCGCGTCGCAGTAGACCTCGGTGCGGTTGCAGGTCGAAACCAGCACCACCTCGGCCACACCCGCCTGGGCCGCCAGCTCCGCCAGCACGGCCGCATGCCGCTCGGCGGGGAACGCGATCTTCTCGCGGACCTCGAGGGGGGCCGTGTGGTGGTTGATGCCGAGGACGTGGAGAGGCATTCGGATTGCGGGGCCGACTAGGTTCCCGCCCCCCGATCGAGTCACTCGGGGGCAAGCTGCTCGGGAATGACGGGGGGCGGCTCGTGTAAGTACCTGAAATTATAGCCTGTCCCTGTCCGGCGGCAGCAGGGTCCGGTGCCGGAATGCGAGGCCACATCGGAACGGCCCCGGGCGTCCGTATCATAGGGATTCGACCCTTCCCCCAGGCCGCCCCATGAACCTCCGCCTCCTCGCTGCTTCCCTGCTCCTGGCCCCCGGCCTCGCCGCCGCCGCCTGCCCGACGCTCCTCGACCAGAAGCTGAGCACCCTCCAGGGCAAGGCCGACGACCTCTGCCGCTACGAGGGCAAGGTCGTCCTGGTCGTGAACACGGCGAGCTATTGCGGCTTCACGCCCCAATACGAGGGACTGGAGAAACTCTACGAGAAGTACCAGGGCCAGGGGCTCGTGGTGCTCGGCTTCCCCTCGAACGACTTCGGCAAGCAGGAGCCCGGCACCAACGCCGAGGTGGCGGACTTCTGCGAGCGCACCTACAAGGTCCGATTCCCCATGTACGAGAAGACCGTGGTGACCGGAACCGAGGCCACGCCCCTCTACAAGGGCCTCGCGGCGAAGACCGGCGAGGCCCCGAAATGGAATTTCCACAAGTACGTGCTGAACCGGAAGGGCGAGCCCGTGGGCAGCTTCAATTCCCGCGTGAAGCCCGACGATCCCAAGCTGGTCGAGACCGTGGAAAACGCCCTCGCCGGACGCTGACCGGGCGTTCTTTACAACTCGCTCCAGCAAGGCGCATCATATCCTTGATTTAACAGGATTCTTATGGCCGCAGCGCCTTCCCATTTCAATGCCCTCGGGCGCGCCCTCGTGCAACAGGGCAAGCTCGTACAGGCCGACGCCAACGCCATCCAGGCGGAAGCGACGAAGGCGGGTATTTCCTTCATCCAGCAGCTGATCGGATCGAAGAAGCTCTCGGCGAAGGAAGTCTCGATGTTCGCCGCCAACACCTTCGGCTATCCGCTGCTCGACCTGAACGCGGTCGACGGCGACCAGCTCCCCACCAGCCTCATCGACGCGAAGATCGTCGGCAACCACCGCGTTGTGGCCCTCGGCAAGCGCGGCAACCGCCTGTTCGTCGCGATGAGCGACCCGTCGAACGAGCAGGTGATGCAGGAGGTGAAGTTCTCGACCGGCATGACGATGGAGCCCATCGTCGTCGAGGACGACAAGCTCAACATCTTCGTGAAGAAGATCACCGAGGGCGGCGGCAAGGCCCTCGAGAAGATGGTCGAGGACGTCGACCTGCAGCTGCCCGACGAGGGCGAGCTCGAGGCCGAGACCGCCGCTTCCGTCGAGGACATCGACGACGCCCCGGTGGTGAAGTACGTGCAGAAGGTGCTGCTCGACGCCATCAACGCCGGCGCCTCCGACATCCACTTCGAGCCCTACGAGAAGTTCTACCGCATCCGCTACCGCCAGGACGGCGTGCTCTACGACGTGGCGCAGCCGCCGCTCGCGATCAAGGAGAAGATCGCCTCGCGCATCAAGGTCGTCTCCAAGCTCGACATCTCCGAGAAGCGCGTCCCGCAGGACGGGCGCATGAAGCTCACGCTCTCCAAGACGCGCGCCATCGACTTCCGCGTCTCGACGCTGCCGACGCTCTTCGGCGAGAAGATTTGCATGCGGATCCTCGATCCCTCGAGCGCCACGCTCGGGATCGACGCCCTGGGCTACGACCCGGACCAGAAAGAGAACCTGATGACCGCCATCCAGCGCCCCTACGGGATGGTGCTGGTGACGGGGCCGACGGGCTCGGGCAAGACGGTGTCGCTCTACACGTGCCTGAACATCCTGAACAAGCCGGGCATCAATATCTCGACCGCGGAGGACCCGGCGGAGATCAACCTGCCCGGCGTGAACCAGGTCAACATCAACGACAAGGCGGGGATGACGTTCCCGGCGGCGCTGAAGGCCTTCCTGCGCCAGGACCCGGACATCATCATGGTGGGCGAGATCCGCGACATCGAGACCGGCGAGATCTCGATCAAGGCCGCGCAGACCGGCCACATGGTGCTCTCCACGCTGCACACCAACGACGCGCCGCAGACGCTCACGCGATTGATGAACATGGGCATCGCTCCGTTCAACATCGCGTCGTCCGTGATCATGGTCACGGCCCAGCGCCTCGCGCGGAAGCTCTGCGTGTGCAAGCGCCCGATCGACATCCCGGAGGAAGCGCTCAAGCGCGCGGGTTTCACCGAAGAAGACCTCGACGGAACCTGGCAGCCCTTCGCGCCCGCCGGATGCGACGTATGCAAGAATACCGGCTACAAGGGGCGCGTCGGCATCTACCAGGTCATGCCCATCTCCGAGGAGATGGAACGCATCATCATGAAGAACGGCACGGCGATCGACCTTGCCGACCAGTCCCGCCGCGAAGGCATCAAGGACCTGCGGCAATCGGGGCTCATCAAGGTGAAGAAGGGACTCACTTCCCTCGAGGAAGTCGAAGGCGTCACCAACGAGTAACGAGCAGGGAGAGCCAACATGGCAGCGGTCGCGAAGAAAGACACCAAGGACGTCAAGCTCTACAACTATTCCTGGACCGGGAAGGACAAGACCGGGAAAGTGATCAAGGGCGAGGTGCGCGCGGGCGGCGAGCACGTGGTGCTGGCCACGCTGCGCAGGCAGGGCCTGCAGCAGATCTCCGTCAAGAAGGTCTCGACGCGCGGCGGCAAGAAGATCACCGAGAAGGACATCACCATCTTCACGCGCCAGCTGGCGGTGATGATGAAAGCCGGCGTCCCGCTGCTGCAGTCGTTCGACATCGTGGGCAAGGGCCACGCGAACCCGTCCGTGGGCAAGCTGCTGCTCGACATCAAGACCGAGGTCGAGACCGGCTCCTCCCTGGGCCAGGCTTTCCGCAAGTACCCGCAGCACTTCGACGCGCTCTTCTGCAACCTGGTCGCCGCGGGCGAGCAGGCCGGTATTCTCGACGCGCTGCTCGATCGCCTCGCGACCTACAAGGAAAAGATCCTCGCCATCAAGTCGAAGATCAAGGGCGCGCTCTTCTACCCGATCGCGGTGATCGCCATCGGCATCATCATCGTCACGGTGATCATGATTTTCGTGATCCCGGTGTTCAAGGACCTCTTCAAGAGCTTCGGCGCGGACCTGCCGGCGCCCACGCAGATCGTGCTGAACATGTCGGAGTTCTTCGTCGCCTACTGGTGGATCATGCTCGGGATCGGCGTGGGCACCTTCTTCGCGGTCTCGTACACGTACAAGCGAAGCACCGCGATGCAGCGCAGCTTCGACCGCCTGCTGCTTCGCCTGCCGGTGTTCGGCGACGTGATCCGCAAGGCTTCGATCGCGCGCTGGTGCCGCACGCTCTCGACGATGTTCGCCGCCGGCGTGCCGCTGGTGGAATCGCTCGACTCGGTGGCGGGCGCCGCGGGCAACTACGTCTACTACGAGGCGACCAAGCGGATCCAGAACGAGGTCTCCACGGGTACCAGCCTCACCGTGGCCATGCAGAACGCGAACGTGTTCCCGAGCATGGTGATGCAGATGACGGCGATCGGCGAGGAATCGGGCGCGCTCGACTCGATGCTCTCCAAGGTCGCGGACTTCTTCGAGCAGGAGGTCGACGACTCGGTCGACGCCCTCGCCTCCCTGATGGAGCCGGCGATCATGGTGATCCTGGGCGGCCTCATCGGCGGCCTCGTGGTGGCCATGTACCTGCCGATCTTCAAGCTGGGCGGCGCCGTCTGACGAGCCGCATGCCACCCCAAAGGCGCGGAATCGCTTCCGCGCCTTTTTCTTTTCCCCTTCCCTAGGCCGCGCCCGTGCTCGACGCCCTCCAGACTTCCCCCGCATGGCTGATCGGCGTATGCACGCTGCTGGGGCTGTGCGTGGGGTCGTTCCTGAACGTCGTGATCTACCGCCTGCCGCTGATGCTGCAGCGCGAGTGGGTTTCGGAGGCTCGCGAGATCGTGGCCGAGCTGGGCGAGGGCGTGTCGCGGCGCTTCCGCATCCGGCCGCCCGCCAAGGCGGCCAAGGCTTCGAGGGCGGGCCCGTGGAAGGCGAAGCGCTGGGCCGAAGGACGGGAAGGGGAGGCGCGCCTGAGCCTCATGTTCCCTCCTTCGCGCTGCCCGTCGTGCGGCAGCGGCATCACCGCGCTGCAGAACGTCCCGGTGGTGAGCTGGATCGTCCTGCGGGGCAAGTGCGCGAACTGCCGCGCGCCGATCAGCGCGCGCTATCCCATCGTCGAGCTCGCCGCCGGTTTGCTGGGAGGATTCCTCGCGTGGCGCTACGGCTACTCGCTCGCGCTCGCCGGAGCTCTGGTGTTCGCGTGGGCGCTGCTCGCGCTGTCCCTCATCGATTTCGACACGCAGTACTTGCCGGACGTCATCACGCTTCCGCTGCTCTGGCTGGGTCTCCTGGTGAACCTCGACTCCACCTTCGCCACCCCGCGCGCGGCCTTGCTGGGCGCGGTCGGGGGCTACCTCGTGCTGTGGTCGGTGTACTGGGCCTTCAAGCTGATCGCCAAGAAGGAAGGCATGGGCTATGGCGACTTCAAGCTGCTCGCCGCGATCGGCGCGTGGGTCGGCTGGCAGGTGCTGCCCTTCGTGATCCTCGTCTCCGCGGGCCTGGGATCGGTCATCGGAATCGCGGCCGTCGTGTTGAAGGGCAACTCGACCGATGCCCGCATGCCCTTCGGCCCGTATCTCGCGCTGGGCGGCATCCTCGCCCTGGTCTGGGGCCGCGTGGTCACCGTCTACTGGCTGGGCTACTGGCCGTCGTGAAGCTGTCCGTCGGCCTCACCGGGGGCATCGGGTCGGGCAAGTCCACGGTCGCGGAGCGCTTCGAGCGGCTCGGGGCGTCGCTGGTCGATGCCGACGAGATCTCGCGGGCGCTTACTGCGCCGGGCGGCGCGGCAATGCCGGCGCTGCGAGCGGCTTTCGGAAGGGGTCTTGTCGCGGCCGACGGCGCCCTGGACCGCCGGGCCATGCGCGAGCTCGCGTTCACCGATCCCGGAGCGCGCGCGCGGCTCGAAGCCATCCTCCATCCGCTGGTCCGCGCGGAATCGGATCGCGCGCGGGCCGGCGCAGGAGGACACTACGTGATGATGATCGTCCCCCTGCTCTTCGAAACCGGCGGCCAGGCGCGCGTGGACCGCACGCTCGTGGTCGATGCACCCGAGGAAACACAGGTCGAACGCGTCGTGCGCCGCTCGGCCCTCGCGCCGGAAGAGGTCCGGCAGGTGATGGCGGCCCAGTGGCCGCGCTGGCGCCGGCTGCAGGCGGCCGACGACGTGGTCTTCAACGGCGGGAGCGAGGGCGAGCTCGATGCCCAGTGCGAGCGATTGCACGCCCGATACGCCGAACTGGCACGAGAGAGAGCGTGATGCATTGTCAACAGCGGCGCGCATGGGACACAATGCGGCCACCTTCCCACGACGGGGACCGTACAGGACGGTCTTCGGCGAGCCCCTGGTGATCATCTACGAATATCCCCTCAACGAGCGCGTCCGCACGCTGCTCCGGCTGGAGGATCTCTACGCCCGGGTCGATCACTTCCTCGGGCTCGACGACCCGAACGACCACCACGCCGCGCTCACCGGCATCTTCGAGATCCTCGAGGTGGCGAGCCGCGCGGACCTGAAGAGCGACCTCCTGCAGGAGCTGGACCGCCAGCGCACCTTCCTCGACGCGCTTCGCAGCAACCCCGCGATCAGCGAGGACAAGCTGAACCAGGTGCTGGGCGACATCGAGACCGCCTTCTCCAACCTCCACGCGCTCTCGGGAAAGACCGGGCAGAGCCTGCGCGAGAACGAGTGGCTGATGGCGATCAAGCAGCGCGCCGGCATCCCCGGCGGCACCAGCGAGTTCGACCTGCCCTCGTACCACTACTGGCTGCAGCAGCCGCCCGAGGCGCGCCGCGGCCACCTCGCCGAGTGGATGAAGCCCATCAAGCCGGTCCACGCGGCGCTGTCGATCGTGCTGCGCGTGCTGCGGGAGAGCGGGCGCACCGTCTCGCTGATGGCCTACCAGGGCGTGTTCCAGCAGACGCCCGCCGACAAGCCGGCGCAGATGCTGCGCCTGGTTTTGGCCAACGACATCCCGTGCGTGCCCGAGATCAGCGCCAACAAGTACGCGCTCAACATCCGCTTCCTGCTGCCCGAGGTGGTGCAGAAGTCGCGCGTCTACGACCGCGACGTCGCCTTCGACCTCATCTTCTGCAACCTGTGACCACCGTCGCCTGCCCGACCTGCGGAGAGCCGTCCGCCTTCACCCCGGAGAACCGCTGGCGGCCGTTTTGCTCGGAACGTTGCCGCCTGGTCGACCTCGGAGCCTGGGCCACGGAGTCCTACCGCATCCCCGCCAAGCCGGACGAAAACGAGGACGAGGGCCCCTCCGGGGATTCGCGCGAGCCCGGTTGAAGGCGTCTTTTTTGCGAACGCCCCCGGGGTCGGCTAAAATGATGCGGTTTTCCGGCAGGGTCTTCCCTCTTGGATACCGCGGGTTCCCCACCCTTCGTGCATCTCTCGGTTCCCAACCGCTCGTTGGGCCCGCGGGGCCGGCGTGGGTGCCTCGCGGCGATCGGTGGGACGACGCTGGCGGTGGCGCTGGGGGCGACGCTCCTGGGCGCATGGCCGGTGATGCCCTTCGCGGGGCTCGAGGTCCTGCTCCTGTGGATCGCATTCCGTTCCATCCAGCGCCACGACGGGGATTACGAGCGCCTCGAGATCGGCGCCGCGGGCGAAGTGAGGCTCGAGGCGCGCGACGCGAGGTGCGAGACGAGGTTCGTGGCGCAGCGCCCCTGGGCGCGCGTGGTGATGAAGGAACGCGGGCGCCGCTGCACCTTGGGGCTCGCGTATGCAGGAAGGACAGTGCCGCTGGGGCGGATGCTGTCCGACGACGGAAGACGGGAACTGGCCACGCAGCTGCGGGGTTGGCTCCGGGTCGCCGCCGAATAAGGGATAACTAAAAAGGTCTTGGCCATGCCTGTGAAATTCAACCGAGCCGTTGCCGCCGCCGCCGCTTTTCTTTCCGCGCCGGTGCTCGCCGACTACCACGTCGACATCCTGCCGCCGGCAACACCGATCGCGCAGCAGATCTACGACCTGCACTTCGGCATCCTCTGGGTGTGCGTCGGCATCTTCGTCGTGGTGTTCGGCGCGATGTTCTGGTCGGTGTTCGCGCACCGCAAGAGCCGCGGGGCCAAGGCCGCGCAGTTCCACGAGAACACCACCATCGAGATCATCTGGACGGTCGTGCCGTTCGTGATCCTGATCGGCATGGCCTACCCGGCCACCAAGACCGTCCTCGACATGAAGGACGGCTCGAACCCCGACATGAGCATCAAGGTCACCGCCTACCAGTGGAAGTGGGAGTACGACTACCTCCAGGACGGCGTGCGTTTCTACTCGAGCCTGAAGACCCCGCGCGACCAGATCGAGGAGCACCACGGCAAGGGTGCCCCGAAGAACCCGAACTACCTGCTCGAGGTCGACCGCGAAATGGTCGTGCCCGTGGGCAAGAAAGTCCGCGTGCTCATCACCTCCAACGACGTGATCCACGGCTGGTACGTGCCGCAGCTGGGCGTGAACCAGTACGGCATCCCCGGCTTCGTGAAGGACGCGTGGTTCAAGATCGACAAGCCCGGCACGTACCTCGGCCAGTGCTCGCAGATCTGCGGCAAGGAGCACGGCTTCATGCCGATCGTCGTGAAGGCGGTCAACGCCGACGACTACAAGAAATGGGTCGCCGACACCAAGGCCAAGATGCCGCCCCCGCCCGCCGCCGAGCCGGCCGCGCAGGTCGCCGCCGCGGCCCCGGCCGAGGACCCGAACAAGAAGTGGACCGTCGACGAGCTGAAGGCCAACGGCCAGAAGGTCTACGCGGCCAACTGCCAGGCCTGCCACGGCGCCGAGGGCAAGGGCACGCCGCCCGCGTTCCCGCCGCTCGCCGGCAGCAAGGTCGCCAACGGCGCGAAGGGCGCGCAGATCGACCTCGAGCTGAAGGGCAAGCCCGGCACGGCGATGGCGTCGTTCGCGTCGCTCTCGGACAGCGACCTGGCGTCGGTCATCACGCATACACGCACCAGCTGGGGCAACAAGGGCGGCGAAGTGATGCCGGCCGAAGTCAAAGCGGCCCGCAAGTAAGCCGGCCCCCAACGAACAAAGAGACGGAGAGCACCATGAGCACTGCCACCCACGCTCACGACACACACGCCCACGGCGACGACCACGCGCACGACCACCACGGTCCGCCCGCGGGCTTCACGCGCTGGATGTACACGACGAACCACAAGGACATCGGCACGATGTACCTCTGGTTCTCGTTCACGATGTTCCTGCTGGGCGGGACGATGGCGCTGCTGATCCGCGCCGAGCTCTTCCAGCCGGGGCTGCAGCTGGTCGAGCCGCAGTTCTTCAACTCGCTCACCACGGTGCACGGCCTGGTGATGGTGTTCGGCGCGATCATGCCGGCCTTCGTGGGCTTCGCGAACTGGCTGATCCCCATGCAGGTGGGCGCGGCCGACATGGCGTTCCCGCGCATGAACAACTGGAGCTTCTGGCTGCTGATCCCGGCCGCCCTCCTGCTCGTGGGCTCGTTCTTCGTGCCGGGCGGCGCCGCCGCCTCGGGCTGGACGCTCTATCCGCCGCTCATCATCCAGCAGGGCATCTCGATCGACATGACGATCCTCGCCGTCCACATCCTGGGCGCCTCGTCGATCATGGGCTCGATCAACATCATCACGACCATCCTCAACATGCGCGCCCCCGGGATGACGCTGATGAAGATGCCGCTGTTCGTGTGGACGTGGCTCATCACCGCCTACCTGCTGATCGCCGTGATGCCGGTGCTCGCGGGCGCGGTCACGATGCTGCTGACCGACCGCCACTTCGGCACGTCGTTCTTCAACGCGGCCGGCGGCGGCGACCCGACGATGTTCCTGCACATCTTCTGGTTCTTCGGCCACCCCGAGGTCTACATCATGATCCTGCCCGCGTTCGGGATCGTGTCGCAGATCATCCCGGCCTTTGCGCGCAAGCCCCTCTTCGGCTACGCGTCGATGGTCTATGCCACCTCGTCGATCGCCATCCTGTCGTTCATCGTGTGGGGCCACCACATGTTCACGGTCGGCATGCCGGCCGCGGGCAACCTGTTCTTCATGTACGCGACGATGCTGATCGCCGTGCCCACGGGCGTGAAGATCTTCAACTGGATCTCCACCATGTGGAAGGGCTCGATGACCTTCGAGACCCCGATGCTCTTCGCGGTGGGCTTCCTGTGCCTCTTCACGATCGGCGGCTTCTCGGGCCTGGTGCTCGCGATCACGCCGGTGGACATCACGCTGCACAACACCTACTACGTCGTGGCGCACTTCCACTACGTGCTGGTGTCGGGCGCGCTGTTCTCCATCATGGCGGGCATCTACTTCTGGCTGCCGAAGTGGACCGGCCACATGTACAACGAGACCCTGGGCAAGACGCACTTCTGGCTCTCGATGATCGGCTTCAACGTCGCGTTCTTCCCGCAGCACTTCCTGGGCCTCGCGGGCATGCCCCGGCGCATCCCGGACTACGCGCTGCAGTTCACCGAGTGGAACCAGATCTCGACCGTCGGCGCCTTCATCTTCGGCTTCTCGCAGATCCTGTTCCTCTACATCGTGGTCGACACGATCCGCAGCACGCACCGCAAGGCCGCGGACAAGCAGTGGGAAGGCGCGGATTCGCTCGAGTGGACGCACCTGCCGACCCCGCTGCCGTACCACACGTTCGAAGTGCAGCCGGTCGTCAAGTAAGCCGATCGCGGACCCGACCATGGCCGAATCGCACAAGCCCACGCCGCAGCAGCGCCGCAATGCGCTGCTGACCGCGGGCGTGCTCGCGGCGCTCGTGCTCGGGATCTACGGGGTGTTCATGCTCAAGGTGTTCAGCGCATGACGCCGGACGTCGCCCTCCAGAACCGCCAGCTGATGGGCAAGCTCGTCGTGATCGCGGTGGCGATGCTCGGCTTCGGCTTCGCGATGGTGCCGATGTACCGGCAGATCTGCGACGCGCTGGGCATCACCCAGACGCGCGTGGTCGCCTCCGGCAACACGCAGGTCGACGCCTCGCGCGACGTGACGGTGGAGCTCCTCGCCTCGAACGCGGGGCTGCCCTGGAAGTTCGATTCGCTGGAGCGTTCCGTGAAGCTGCACCCGGGCGAGCTGGTGACGGTGCGCTACCGCGTGCAGAACACGCTGGGGCGCGACATCACGGCCCACGCGGTGATGAACACGGCGCCTGCGGTGGCCGCGAGATACCTGCTGAAGCAGGAGTGCTTCTGCTTCACCAACCAGACCGTCGCGGCGGGAGAGACGCGCGAGATGCCGGTGGTGTTCCGGGTGAGCCCGGATGCGCCGAAGGACCTGGACGTGATCTCGCTGTCGTACACGTTCTTCGAGGTGAAGGCCTCGGGGGCGTAGTGCCATGAAGGACGCCTTCAAGGCGGTCTTCTGGAGTTTCTTCGGGGTGCGCCGCAAGGCGGACTACGAGTCGGATGCGAAGCACCTCAAGCCGCAGGCGGTGATCGCGGCAGGCGTGATCTGCGCCGTGGGCTTCGTGCTCGTGTTGTTCGGAATCGTGAAGCTGGTGACAAGATAAAAGGGAGCAATACCGTGAGCAACGCACAACCTGGCGGCTACTACTTCGCACCTCCGTCGCACTGGCCGATCGTCGGCTCGATCGCGCTCTTCTTCATGGCGATCGGCGGCGTCCTGCTGATGAACAGCTACGGCGTGGGCTGGATCCCCTTCGGGATCGGGTTCGCCACGCTGGTCTACATGCTCTTCGGCTGGTTCGGCACCGTCATCCGCGAGAGCGAGGGCGGCCTGTTCAACAAGCAGGTGGACGGATCCTTCCGCTGGGCGATGAGCTGGTTCATCTTCTCGGAAGTGATGTTCTTCGCGGCCTTCTTCGGCGCCCTGTTCTACGCTCGCGTCTACTCGCTCCCCTGGCTGGGCGACATCGACAACAAGCTGCTGTGGCCCGACTTCGCGACGCACTGGCCGTCTTCCGGCCCGTACCGCCCGCCGGAGTTCTCGGCGATGCACGCCTGGGGCATTCCCGCCATCAACACGCTGCTGCTGCTCACCTCGGGCGTCACGGTGACCTGGGCCCACTGGGCGCTCAAGAAGGGCGACCGCCAGAACCTGATCTTCGGCCTGTCGCTCACGGTCATGCTGGGCCTGCTGTTCCTGTCGCTGCAGATCTACGAGTACATGCACGCGTACTCGGAGCTGAACCTCAAGCTCACGACGGGCATCTTCGGCTCGACGTTCTTCATGCTGACGGGCTTCCACGGGTTCCACGTCACGCTCGGCGTCACGATGCTGATCGTGATCCTCTTCCGCTGCGTGGCCGGGCACTTCAAGCCCGAGCACCACTTCGGCTTCGAGGCCGTGAGCTGGTACTGGCACTTCGTCGACGTGGTGTGGCTGCTGCTCTTCGTCTTCGTCTACTGGGTTTAAGAATCACGGCGAAAGGCGTCCTCCGCAGATAAACGCGGATAAACGCAGATAAGACCTTAAGGCCGGGTTTCCATCTGCGTTTATCCGCGTTTATCTGCGGAGGACGCCTTTTGCTTTAGGGGTTTCCCGGAGTGCCGGGCAAGAGGCCGAAGTAGTACGAGACGATCAGCAGGACGAACACCAGGACCGAGAGCACGATGCGAACGGTGAGGGCCTTCACGGCCCGGTCCGACTGGCCCTTGTCCTTGTAGATGAAGAAGAGCCCCGAGAACAGGCTCACGATGACGGCGAAGAGCAGGATGACGATGACGATTTTCATGGACCCATTTTACGCCGCCCTCCGGGGCCTGCCGCGGTGAGGATCGGAGCGTTCCATTTCACGCCCCGCCTCGTTCCCACGGTGGCGGCCGTGGCGATGATCGCGCTGCTGGTCTCGCTCGGGCGCTGGCAGGTCGCGCGCGCCGGGGAGAAGCAGGCGCGCCAGGCGCTGCTCGAGGCGCGGATGCAGGAACCTGTGCTCCGACTGTCGGCTCCGATCGCCGATGCCGCGCCGGTGGTCTACCGCCACGTCGCGGCCGAAGGCCGCTACGTGCCCGAGGGCCAGGTCTTCATCGACAACCGGCTGCACCTCGGCCGCGCCGGGTTCCACGTCATGACGCCGCTGCGCCTCGCCTCGGGCGCCACCGTGCTCGTGAATCGCGGCTGGATCGCGCGCGATGCGCAGTATCCGAAACCGCCGGCGGTCGCGGTCCCCGAGGGCAGGGTCACGGTCGCGGGCCTCGCTGCGACGCCCCCCGCGCGCTACCTCGAGCTCTCGACGCAAACCGTGTCGGGCAACGTGTGGCAGAACCTCTCGTTCGCGCGCTATCGCGAGCACGTGCGAATCGACGTCATGCCCTTCGAGATCCTCGTCGCGCCGCCCGCGCCCGGGCTCGCGGCCGTCGAGGAGCAACCCGATGCCGGGGTCGCCAAGCACCAGGAATATGCGCTCACGTGGTTCTCGCTCGCGGTGACCGTGCTCGTGCTCTGGATCGTCGTGAACACGAAGCGCATCGCATGAAGATGAGCCCGCGCGCGAAGCTGCTGGCGCTCTTCGGCCTCTTCGCGGCGCCCATCGTGGCCTCGCTGGTGACCTACCAGCTCTACACGCCGACCGAGACGTCCAACTACGGCGAGCTCCTGCCCGTCCGTCCGGCACCCGGGCAGGTGTTCGGGAACGCGTCGGGGCCGGCATTCCGTTTCGCGGACCTCTCCGGCAAGTGGGTGCTCGTCGCGTCGGACTCCGGCGCATGTGCCCAGGCTTGCGTCGGCAAGCTGACCACGATGAGGCAGGTGCGCCTGGCACTCGGCCGCAACGCGAGCCGGGTCGAGCGCGTCTTCGTGGTGGACGACACGCAGCCGCCCCGCGAAGGCGTGGGCAGCGAATTCCCCGGGATGGAGATCGTGCTCACGCCCAGGGACACGACCCTGCCCGCCGCGCCGGCCAACGACCGCGCGCATATCTACCTCCTCGATCCCCGCGGCAACGTGATGATGCGGTTCCCCGCGGCAGCCGACCCGAAGCGCATGCTCCGGGACTTGAACCGGCTGCTGAGGGCGTCCCAAATGGGATAAAATTCAAGGGCTTGATCGGGCGCCCTCCGTGCCCGCCCCGCGCAACCATGCTCCAGCAGACAACCACTCCCACCGAAGGCATCGGCACCCAGTTCTGGCGGCTCACGAAGCCCCGTGTCGTGTCGCTCATCGTGTTCACCGCGGTGATCGGCATGCTGCTGGCCGCGCCCGTGCTGCCGCCGCTGGACCTGGTCGCCTACGCCACCGTGGGCATCGCGCTCGTCGCGGGCGCCGCCGCGGCGTTCAACTGTCTCGTGGAGCAGCGCATCGACGCGGTGATGGCCCGCACGCGCGCGCGACCGACGGTGATGGGCACCATCACCCAGACGCAGATCCTCGTGATGTCCGGCGGCGTCGGGGGCCTGGGGCTCGCGATCCTCTGGCACGCCGTGAACCCCCTCACCATGTGGCTCACCCTCGCCACGTTCGTGGGCTACGCGATCATCTACACGGTGATCCTCAAGCCGGCGACGCCGCAGAACATCGTGATCGGCGGCGCCTCGGGCGCTATGCCGCCGGTGCTCGGCTGGGCTGCGATCACCGGGGACATCACGTTCCAGCCGCTGCTGCTCTTCCTCATCATCTTCGCGTGGACGCCGCCGCACTTCTGGGCCCTGGCGCTCTACCGCCGCAAGGAATACGAGCGCGCCGGCCTGCCAATGCTGCCGGTCACGCACGGCGAGGCGTTCACGCGCCTGCACCTGCTCTTCTACACGTTCATCCTCATCGCGACGACGCTGCTGCCCTTCGCCACGGCCATGGCCGGCGTCTTCTACGTCGGCTGCGCGCTGGTGCTGGACGCCGTGTTCCTCGCGTATGCGATCGCGCTGTGGCGCCGCTACAGCGACGCGCTCGCCAAGCAGACGTTCGCGTACTCGATCTTCTACCTCGCGATGCTCTTCGCGGCGCTGATGATCGACCACTACCTGCCGCTCCTGGGCGCGTGACGCGCCGCCGCTGGATCTCCGCAGCCCTGGCCCTCGGGGCCGCCTTCGCCTCCGGCTGCGACAAGCTCGGCCCGTCGCGCAGCCCCTTCTTCGGCGTGGACGTGACCGGCGCCAAGATGGGCGGCGAGCTGCGGCTGAAGGATTCCACCGGCAAGGACCGGGCGCTCGCCGACTTCCGCGGCAAGGTCGTGGCACTCTTCTTTGGCTACACGCACTGCCCCGACGTGTGCCCCACCACGCTCGCCGACATGGCGAAGGCGATGAAGCTCCTGGAGTCCGACGCCCGGCGCGTGCAGGTGCTGTTCGTCACTGTCGATCCCAAGCGCGACACGCCGGAGCTGCTCGGGCAGTACGTTCCCGCGTTCGACCCTTCGTTCCTCGGCCTGTGGGGCGATGCGGGCGCCACGACGAAGGCGACGAAGGACTTCAACATCTATTTCCAGGAGCGCGCCGGCAAGGATGCGGGCAGCTATACGGTGGACCACACCGCGCAATCGTTCGTGATCGACAAGGAAGGGCGGCTTCGGCTGGTATGGCCCTACGGGATCGAGCCGGCGCAGATGGCGGGCGACCTCAAGGTCCTGCTGAACTCCTAGCGTTTCTTGGCTCTCGCTGGCGCGAAGTCAAAAGCTGAACCACGGAGGACACGGAGGCACGGAGGGCCACGGAGAAAAACTTCTGGGCAAGTCAATTGCGGGCGATCTCGATCCACTGCCGACCGCATCACTCGCGATCATTCAAGTATTCCTCCGTGGCCCTCCGTGCCTCCGTGTCCTCCGTGGTTCAAGATTTGACGTTGCCGTAAAAAGAAAAGGGCGCCCGAAGGCGCCCCTTTTTTCTTGCCAGTCTCTTCGTTAACGAAGATCGGCCATCGCGACCTTCATCTTCTGCAGCGCCTTCGCCTCGATCTGGCGGATGCGCTCGGCCGAGACGCCGAACTCGTCGGCGAGCTCGTGCAGCGTCTTGGGGTCGGACTCGTTCAGCCACCGCGCGCGGATGATGCGCTGGCTGCGCGCGTCCAGGCCCTCGATCGCGGACTTGAGGCCGTCGGCCTCGAGCGTCTCGCCCCGCGTGCGTTCCAGGTGCTCCGCCGGACCTTCGCCCGGCTCGCGCAGGTACGCGATGGGCGCGAAGGATTCCTCGCCGTCGTCGACCTGCGGCTCGAGGGCGATGTCCTGGCCCTGGAGGCGCTGCTCCATCTCGATGACGTCGCTTTCCTTCACGTTCAGCGTCTGGGCGACCTGGGCCACCTCGGTGGGCGTGAGCGCGGCCGAGGACTTCTTCATGCTGCGCAGGTTGAAGAAGAGCTTGCGCTGCGCCTTGGTGGTGGCGACCTTCACCAGCCTCCAGTTGCGCAGGATGTATTCGTGGATCTCGGCCTTGATCCAGTGGATCGCGAAGGACGCGAGGCGCACGCCGCGTTCCGGATCGAAGCGCTTCACGGCCTTCATCAGGCCGATGTTGCCTTCCTGCACGAGGTCGCCCTGCGGCAGGCCGTAGCCCATGTAGTTGCGGGCCACCGACACCACGAGGCGAAGGTGCGATAGGACGAGGTCATGCGCGGCGGCGACGTCACCGGACGCCTTCAATTTGCGTCCCAGCTCCGTCTCGCGCTCGGCCGTGAGCATCGGGATGGCGTTCACCGCCTGGACGTACGACTCCGGGCTGGAAACGGCGGGCAGGGTGCGAAGGGTCATCGTGCTCATGTGGCTTGGGCCTCCTGGGGAGATTTTAGCACTCGGGAGATTTGAGTGCTAATTCGGTAAATCGTTCCCCGCTACCGCCCCTTGGCGAACTGCCGGAGCTCCCGGCCCACCGAGACCCAGGCGCCGATCCAGCCGAGCAGGGCGGCCCCCAGCCCAATGGCGATGAGCCCGGCCCAGTCTATGAAAACCACCTTGAATTCAGTGGTATAGGTGCTAGTAAGGGCTCGCAACTCGTACTGGAGCCAGGCCGAGACGGTCGCCGCCAGCGCCACCGCGGCCAGGCCGGCCAGGAGGCCCTGGAAGATCCCGTGGTAGAGGAACGGGCGGCGGACGTCCGCGGCGGTCGCCCCCACGAGCTGGCTCACCTCGATCTCCTCGCGCCGTGTCAGGACCTGGAGGCGGATCAGGTGGCCGACGATGAAGACCACGGCCAGGGCGAGGAACAGGCCCACGGCGGCGAGCGCCCGGTCGCCGAACCGGACCCAGCGGCCGAGCCGCTCGGACCATTCGAAGTCGGCGACGACCTGGTCGACCTTGGGGAGCTTCTGCCATTCGCCCCGCAAAGCTTCGATGCGCGCGGGCTCGGTGGTGCGCACGCGGACCGTGAAGGCATGGGGCAGGGGATTGCGCTCCAGGCTCGCGAGCAGCTCGGCCAGGTGCGTCGTGGACTTGAGCTCCTGCAGGGCCGCCTCGCGCGAGACGAAGCGCACCGAAGCCGCGTCCGCATGCGAGCGCAGCCGGGGCTCGAGCTTCTTCGCCTCGTCTTCCGTGGCGTCGAGGGCGAGATAGACGTTCACGTGCGGATCGGTGTCGAGCCCGGCCGCGGCGCTGGAGACGCCCTTCAGCACGACGGCCGCGAGCATCGGCAGGGCCAGCGCGATCGCGATCACCAGGACCGCGGAGAGCGTGGCGAAGGGTTGCGCGGCGATGCGCCCGAGCGCGGCGGCCGCGGCCTGGCCGTGCAGCGTGAGCCACGTCCTCATGCGGCGAGCGCGCCCTTGGCGAGCGCGATGCGGCGTCCCCCGACGCGATCGAGGCTGCGCTCGTCGTGCGAGGAGATGAGCACCGTCACGCCCACCTGGTTGAAGGACACGAAGAGGTCGACGATGGCGCCCGCGTAGTCGCTGTCCAGGTTGCCGGTGGGCTCGTCGGCAATGAGGATCGACGGGCGGTTCACGATGGCGCGCGCGATGCAGAGGCGCTGCTGCTCGCCGCCGGAAAGCGCCACGGGCATCGCCTTCTCGCGCTCGAGGAGCCCCACCTTGTCGAGCGATGCGCGGACGCGGCGCGCCGTCTCCGAGCCGGTGAAGCCCGCGACCCGCAGCGGCAGCGCGACGTTCTCGAACGCGTTGCGGTCGAAGAGGAGCTTGTGGTCCTGGAACACGAAGCCGATGCGCCGGCGGAGCACCGCGAGCGCCGTCTCGCCCAGCGCGGCGAGGTTCTGGCCGTGGATCACGACGCTTCCCGCGGTCGCCCGCTCGAGGCCCGCGGCGAGCTTGAGCAGCGTGGTCTTGCCCGCGCCGGAGTGGCCCGTCACCGCCACCAGCTCGCCCGAGCCGATCTCGCAGCTCACGTCGTGCAGCGCCTCGCGGCCGGGATATCGCTTGGTGACGGCGGAGAACTGGATCACGAGAACAGCGCCTCGACGAACTCCGCGGCGACGAACGGGCGGAGGTCGTCGGCCTTCTCGCCCACGCCGATGAAGCGCACGGGGATCGGGCGCTCCGTCGCGATCGCCGCCAGCGCCCCGCCCTTGGCCGTGCCGTCGAGCTTGGTGACGATGAGGCCCGTGAGCTGCAGCGCTTCGTCGAACGCCTTCACCTGCTGCACGGCGTTCTGGCCCGTGTTCGCGTCGAGCACCAGCCAGGTCTCGTGCGGCGCGGAGGGATCGGCCTTGGCGATCACCCGCTTCACCTTGCGGATCTCTTCCATCAGGTGCATCTGGGTCGGCAGGCGTCCCGCCGTGTCGGCCAGCACGACGTCGATGCCCTTGGCCTTCGCCGACTGCACCGCGTCGAAGATGACGGCCGCGGAGTCGCCCTTGTCCTGTGCGACGACGGTGACGCCGTGGCGCTCGCCCCAGGCCATGAGCTGCTCGCGCGCCGCGGCGCGGAAGGTATCGCCGGCCGCGAGGAGCACGGACTTCCCCTGCGACTGGAACAGGCGCGTGAGCTTGGCGATGGTGGTGGTCTTGCCGGCGCCGTTCACGCCGGCGAGCAGGATCACCCACGGGCGCGGCGGCGAGTCGGGCAGTGGCTTTTCCAGCGGCGTCAAAAGCCGAGTGAGCGCGGAGCGCAGCTCGCCTTCGAGGGCGGAAGCCTCTTCGAGCCGCTTCGACTTCACGGCGCGGCGCAGCTCGTCGATCAGGCGCTGGGTGGCGGCGGTGCCCACGTCGCTCGCGAGCAGCGTGCCCTCCAGCGATTCGTAGAGCGCCTCGTCGATCTTCGGCGCGGCGCGAAAGACGTTCGCGGCTTCCTTCAGTCGATCGCCCGTGCGCGCAAGGCCCGCCTTCAGGCGCGTGCGCCAGTCGGAGGCAGCGGTGTCGTCGGTCTTGGGAGGCTTCGGTTCGCGCGAGAACAAGTGGAGGAAAACCTGGAGGACTGCGGGGAAGGGCGAAAATATTTTACGGTATTATCGATCGATGAGCGGCCGCAATCGCGTGCGCATCATCGGCGGCGAATGGCGCAGCCGCCTCGTGCGGTTCCCCGGTACTCCGGGCCTGCGGCCCACGCCCGACCGGGTGCGCGAAACCCTATTCAACTGGCTCGGCCAGCGCCTCGACGGGCTGTCGTGCGTGGACCTTTTTGCCGGCAGCGGAGCGCTCGGCTTCGAGGCGCTGTCGCGCGGCGCCGCGCGCGTGGTGATGATCGACCGCGACCGCCTGGCGGTAGAAGCCCTGAAGGAAGCCGCCCGCGAGCTCGGCGCCACGGGCGCGGACGTGGTGGCCGCGGATTCGATCGCATGGCTCGGCCGAGGCACCGAGAAGTTCGACGTGGCCTTCGTCGATCCACCCTATGCGAGCGACCTGGCGGCCCAGGCGCTGGCGAAGCTGGGCCCGCGGCTGAACCCCGGCGCCCGGGTCTACGTCGAGAGCGCGAAGCCGCTCGAACCGGGCGCTCCGTGGCGCGAAACGCGCGAAGGGAAGGCCGGCGCGGTACGCTTCGCCTTGTACGAATACGAGATCAGCCAATGACCATCAAGCGCGCCGTCTATCCCGGAACCTTCGACCCCATCACCAACGGGCACGAGGACTTGATCCAGCGAGCCGCCAAGCTCTTCGACGAGGTCGTGGTCGGCGTGGCCCACAGCCAGGCCAAGCGACCTTTCTTCTCGCTCGACGAGCGCGTGGAGCTCGCGCGGAAGGTGCTCGACCGCTATCCCAACGTGAAGGTGCTGGGCTTCGCGGGCCTCCTCTCGGAGTTCGTGAAGGAGCAGCGCTCGGGCGTGATCCTGCGCGGCCTTCGCGCCGTCTCGGACTTCGAGTACGAGTTCCAGCTGGCCGGCATGAACCGCCGCCTGGCGCCGGGCGTCGAGACGCTCTTCCTCACGCCCTCCGACACCTATCTCTTCCTTTCCGCCACGATCGTGCGCGAGATCGCGGTGCTGGGCGGCGACGTGAGCGCCTTCGTGCACCCGCTCACCGTGCAGCGCATGCGCGAGAAGATCGGCAAGGGCGGATTCGAGGTCTAGCCTTGGCACTGATGATCACGGACGCGTGCATCAACTGCGATGTGTGCGAGCCCGAATGCCCCAACCAGGCGATCTCCGCGGGCGTGGAGATCTACGTGATCGACCCGAAGCGCTGCACCGAATGCGTGGGGCATTTCGACAAGCCGCAGTGCGTCGAGGTGTGCCCGGTCGATTGCATCCCGCTCGATCCGGACGTCGTCGAGACACCCGAGCAGCTGCTCGCCAAGTACGAAACGCTGACGGCGGAAAAGGCCGCGGGCGCGTCCTAGGCCAGGGACGAATCGCGCTCCACGTCGAGGAGCGAGGCGAGCTTGTCGCTGTGCTGGTCCCATACGCGGCGCTGCGCTTCCACGTCCGCGAGCAGCGCTTCCAGCTCGGAGAGCCGCGCCACGAGGTCGGTCTCCGCGTTGCGGATGCGCGCCATGCCCTCGATGCGGGAGTTGGTGTGGTCCTGGGAGTGCGAGAGCTGTTGCTCCAGCGGGCGCAGGAAGCCGGTCATCCACGCGTGCACCTCGCGGTCGGCGATCTCGAAGATGCGGATCACGTTCAATGCGACCGTGTCGAAGAAGAGCGTCCCCAGCGTCTTGCGGCGGAACGTGATCAGGCTGGTGCGGCTCTTGAAGTCCAGGTCGCACTGGTCCTCGAGGCGCGAGAGCTCGACCAGGAAGCGCTCCGTGCCGAAGGCCGGGATGTCGATCGCGGCGAGGCCGTAGTCCTCCACGAACTTGCGGTTCACCGCCTCCATCGCCTTCTTCACCTCCGCGATGATCGCGATGGCGTCCTGGAGCCGGTCGCGCGATTCGCGGAAGTACAGGTCGAGCGCCCCGGGAATGCCGCGCGAGAACGCGCTCGCCGTGATGGCCTCGTGCGCCCTCACGCCCCGTGCGCGTGCGCCTTCGGGGTCGAGCAGGCGGGCCAGCTCCTCGGCCTGGCGGTTGTGCAGGGTGCGCAGCCCCGCGACCGTGACGCGCGCCTCTTCCTGGCGGGCGCGCTCGGCGTTGGCCTTGCGCGCCAGCGTCTCGATCAGCTTCAGGTTCTTGCTCTGCAGCGCCGAGAGCTCCTGCACCTGGTCGCTGGTGAACGAGTGGCGGCTGTCCAGCAGCGCGCGCGTGCCGGCGAGCACGGGTCGCATCTCGGCTCGCACCGAGGTGGCGTGGTCGTGGCGGCGGCGGTGCACCAGCCCCTGCGAGAGCGCCTGCTCCAGCCGGTAGAGGCGGCTTCGCATCAGCGTGTCGCGGTCGTTGGCGACGCGCGCCACGAGGCCCAGCTTGGCCGAGAGCGCGAAGACGCGCGTGGGATCCACGCCCAGGGCCTCGGCGGCGAGGCGTACGTGCCGGTCGATCTCGGAGAACACCTCGTTCTCGCTGGCGTTGCCCGAGCGCAGCGTGTCGATCTTGTTCAGGACGATGAAGCGCGTGTGCGACTCGCTTCCGATGGGGGCGATGTGGTCGATATAGAGGGCGCGGTCGGTCGGCGTGACGCCCGAGTCCACGGATGCGATGAACACGATCGCATCGGCGTCGGGCACGCGGTTCAGCTGCAGCTCCGGCTCCGCGGCGAGCGCGGCGTGGCCGGGCGTGTCGAGGATCACGAGGCCGCGCTTCAAGAGCGGGTGCGGGAAATTCACGACGGCGTAGCGCCAGCGCGGGATCTCCACGCGCGCACCCTCGTCGCCCGGAAGCCCCAGGCTCGCCGCCTCGGCGGCGGTCACGTGCACTGACTCGGACAGCGCTTCGAAGGCGGCGGCGAGCGTCTCGGGATGCGCGGGATCGAGCGGGATCTCCTTCCACGAATCGATCTCGGTGATGTACTCGCGCAAGGACTTGGCGCTCTCCCGCGTCTCGATCGGCAGCACGCGGATCGAGGGAGGCCGCGCGGGATCGTGGAGGATCTCCGTCGGGCAGAGCGTGGTGCGCCCCGGTCCCGCGGGCAGCAGGCGGGCGCCCAGGTCGCCGAAGAAGAGCGCGTTGATGAGCTCGCTCTTGCCGCGCGAATACTCGGCGACGAAGGCGATGGTGAGGCGCTCGGCCGAGAGGCGCCGCTCGAGGTGCGCGAGGCGCGAGGCCGCGTGGTCGTCGATCAGCTTCGCGACCTGCGCCCAGCGGCGGAAGGCCGCGAGGCACCCGGCCGTCGATTCGCGCCATTCCTTCAGCTCGATCAGGCTGTTCTCGAAGGCCTTGGTGCCGATGAACCAGGTTCCGGTGACGCTCATCGCTGGCAGCCCGCGCAATAGAACGTGGAGCGCTGGCCCTGGCGCAGCGCCTTGATCGGCCGCGAGCAGCGCCGGCAGGGCTGGCCCTCGCGATCGTAGACCGACGTCACGTTCTGGAACTGCCCCGGCTCGCCGGTCGCAGAGACGTAGTCGCGAAGGGTCGAGCCCCCCGCATCGAGCGCGCGGGAAAGCGTGTCGCGGATGGCCTGGGCGAGCACGTTCCACCGCTCGAGCGAGATGCGGCCCACGGGCCGGGTCGGATGGATGCCCGCACGGAACAGCGCCTCGCTCGCATAGATGTTGCCCACGCCGGTGACCACGCTCGCGTTCATGATGAAGTGCTTCACCGCCACGCGCCGGCCGCGCGCGAGGGCATGCAGGTGCGCTCCGGTGAAGGCGGGATCGAAGGGCTCGACGCCGAGGCCGCGCAGCAAGGCGTGCTTCTCGGCCTCGCCGCCGATCCACAGCATGGCTCCGAAGCGCCGCGGGTCGTTCAGGCGCAGCGACTCGTGGCTGTCCAGCCGCACGTCCACGTGGTCGTGCAGCTTCGCGGGCCGGTCCTCGGGGACCATCGTGAGGCGGCCGGACATGCCGAGGTGGACCAGCAGGTGGCCCTTCGGGAAATCGAACAGGAGGTACTTCCCGCGGCGGCGGATGGCGACCACTTCAGCGCCGCGCAAGCGGCGTGCGAGGTCGCGCGGCACGGGCCAGCGAAGGCGCGCGTCGCGAACGACCACGTCCTGGATGGTCCGCCCGACCATGCGGGGCACGAGGCCGCGGCGGGTCGTCTCGACTTCGGGAAGTTCCGGCATTTGCAGCGGATTATAAGGGCAGGCCTGCAACGCCTCGCGCCCTTTCCGGTCGTACTATGATAGATATCGCCGGCCCGGCTGGGGTCGGACCGGAGCAAGCACCCATGGCAGCAAGGTACTGGATTGGCATCTGCACCGCCTTCGCCCTCGCGATCGCGGGGCCCGCGAAGGCCGCGGCCGACTCGCCCGACGTTCCCGTCGAGCAGATCTACGAGTTCCTGAAGGCGGAGGTGGCCGCGCAGCGCGGCGACCTCGACCAGGCGCTCGCCATCTACTCGCGCATCGCGCGCGAGACGCGCGACCCACAGGTCGCCCGCCGCGCCGTCGAAGCCGCGGTGCGTGCGCGGGCCTATGGCCCGGCGCTCGAGGCGGCGGCGCTGCTGCTCGAGGTCGAGCCCGATTCGAGCCTCGCCCGCGAGATCATCGCGTCGCTGCTCGCCAACGACGGAGCGCTTCCCAAGGCGCAGGCCACGCTCGAGGACCTCCTGAAGAAGAGCCCGGACCGCGCGTCGCTCCTGCGCCAGCTCTCGCACCTGTACGCGAAATTCCCCGACAAGACCGCGGTGCTCGACTCCACGATCGCGGTCACGCAGCCGTACCTGGACATGCCCGAGGCGCACTACGCCATGGGCGTGGCCGCGCTGCTCGCGGGCCGCACCGAGCTCGCCACGCGCGAGACGAGCCGGTCGCTCGAGATGCGGCCGGGCTGGGAGCAGGCCGCGATCCTGCAGGCCCAGGTGCTGCGCAAGACGGATGCGCAGCAGGTGATCCCGTACTACGCGAATTTCGTTTCCCAGCATCCCGAGTCGAAGGACGTGCGCACGCAGCTCGGCCGAGAGCTCGCCTCCGAGCGCAAGCTTTCCGAAGCGCGCGAGCAGTTCCGCGCCGTGGAGAAGCTGGCGCCGACCGATGCGCAGCCTGCCTATGCCGTGGGCCTCCTCTCGCTCCAGATGGAGGACTACGACGACGCGTCCGCCGCGTTCAAGCGCGCGCTCGACCTCAACTACCGTGACTCGAGCGCGGTGTACCTGAGCCTCGGCCAGGCGGCCGAGGGCCGCAAGAACTACGACGAGGCGATCGAGTGGTACCGCAAGGTCGAGTCGGGCGAATTCATGCGCGCGCAGTTGAAGATCGCCACGCTGGTCGCGAAGCAGCAGGGCCTCGCCGCGGGCCGTGAATACCTGAAGAAGGTCGAGCCGCGCTCCGACGACGACCGTATCCAGATCGTCCAGGTCGAGGCGCAGCTGCTGCGGGATGCAAAGGCCTGGAAGGAAACGTACGAGATGCTCTCCGCGGCGGTGAAGGAGTATCCGGATTCCTACGAGCTCCTCTACGACCGCGCGATGGCCGCCGAGCGCATCGACAACCTCCCCGTCGCCGAGGCCGACCTTCGCAAGGTGATCCGCCTCAAGCCCGATTACGCGCATGCGTACAACGCGCTGGGCTATACCCTCGCGGAGAAAACCAACCGCCTCGCCGAAGCACGCACGCTGATCGAGCAGGCCGTGAAGCTGGCACCCGACGATCCGTTCATCCTCGACAGCCTCGGCTGGGTCAACTACCGGCAGGGCAACCTCGAGGAGGCGCTGAAGGTGCTGCAGAACGCCTATTCGCAGCGGCCCGATCCCGAGATCGCCGCCCACCTGGGCGAGGTCCTGTGGAAGATCGGCCAGCGCGACGAGGCCCGCAAGGTGTGGCGCACGGCGCTCGCGGAAAATCCCGAGCACGAGACGCTGCTCGCCGTCATCCAGAAGTTCAAGCCCTGAGCACGCGCGTCCTCCTCGCCTGCGGGCTGTTCGCGCTCGCCGGCTGCGCGGGGCTGGGCTCCGCGCCCGAGCCGCTGCCCGCGCTCGCCTCGGTGCCGAGCGCCTTCGAAATGACGGGGCGCATCTCGGTTCGCGTCGGCGACAAGAGCGACATCGCGAAGCTGCGCTGGGCGCACCGCCCTGCCTCCGATGCGTGGACCATCGCCTCGCCGATCGGCAACGAGATCGCCTCGATCCGCTCCGACGCGAGCGGTGCCGTGCTGAGGAGAGCGGGTGCCGACGATGAGCGCGCGGCGACGTTCGCGGCGCTCACGGATCGCCTGCTGGGCGCGGCCCTCGAGCCGCGCGACCTCGCGTCGTGGCTGCACGGCGCGAAGCCCGACGCGGCCGCCGACTGGAAGGTCACCGTCGACGAGACGCAGCAAGCGGGAACGGTGCAGCTCGCGCGGCGCATCACGGCCACGCGGGCCGACACCGTGGTGAAGCTCGTCGTCGACAGCTACCGCCCGCTGGAGGAGTGATGGCGGTCCTGCCCGGGCCGGGCTATCCCGCGCCCGCCAAGCTGAACCTCTTCCTGCACGTCGTCGGCCGGCGCGAGGATGGCTATCACCTGCTGCAAAGCGTCTTCACGCTGATCGACCGGCAGGACACGATCCGCCTCCGGGTCCGCGAGGACGGCGTGATCGCGCGCGTGAACGACGTGGCCGGCGTCCCCGAAGCGGAGGACCTGTCCGTGCGCGCAGCACGCCTGCTGCAAGAGCACACCGGCACGCGCCTCGGCGTCGACATCGAGCTCGAGAAGCGCATCCCCATGGGCGGCGGCCTGGGAGGCGGCAGCTCCGACGCGGCCACGGTGCTGCGGGCGCTCGACGGGCTGTGGGGCCTGGGCCTGGGAACCGAGGTCCTCGGGGCGCTCGGCCAGCGCCTGGGCGCCGACGTCCCCTTCTTCGTCTTCGGACGGACGGCCTGGGTCGAGGGGATCGGCGAGCGCCTGCGGCCGTTCGAGCTGCCCCCCCGCTGGTACGTGGTCCTGGTGCCCCCCGTCCACGTCCCGACCCCCCTCGTTTTCGGGGCGCCGGAATTGACCCGAAACACGGAACCCCTTAAAATGGAAGACTTTTCGGCGCGCGATCTGCCCGGGGCGACCCGAAACGATCTCGAGCGCGTGGTGGTCGGCAAATTCCCCGAAGTGGCGCGGTGTCTCACCTGGCTCAAGGGGAAATCGGGGGAAGCGAGGCTCACGGGTTCCGGGGGCTGCGTCTTCGCCGGGTTCGACCAACGCGAGCAGGCCGAACGCGTGCTGCGAGAGCGGCCCGCGTCGATGGAAGGATTCGTGGCGCAAGGGATCGCGAAGCACCCCCTGGCGTCATAGTTGCAGGGCTGCAGGGGAGTCGCCAAGTTGGTTAAGGCACTGGATTTTGATTCCAGCATTCGAAGGTTCGAATCCTTCCTCCCCTGCCAATTTTCCGAACGTTGCCGGTGATCCAGGAAGACCCATGGCCTTCGAAAACCTGATGGTGTTCACTGGCAACGCCAATCCCAAGCTCGCGCAGAAGGTCGCGCAGCGGCTGAACATCCAGCTCGGGAAGGCGCAAGTCTCGAAGTTCAGCGACGGCGAAGTGATGGTCGAGCTGCTCGAGAACGTGCGCGGCAAGGATTGCTTCATCCTCCAGTCCACGTGCGCGCCGACCAACGACACGCTGATGGAAGTGATGATCATGTCGGATGCGCTGCGCCGCTCGAGCGCCGCGCGCATCACGGCGGCGGTGCCGTACTTCGGCTACGCCCGCCAGGACCGCCGGCCGCGGAGCGCGCGCGTCGCGATCTCGGCGAAGGTGGTGGCGAACATGCTGGTGAGCGCCGGGGTGAACCGGCTGCTGACGATGGACCTGCACGCGGACCAGATCCAGGGGTTCTTCGACATCCCGGTGGACAACGTCTACGCGACGCCGATCCTCCTGGGCGACGTGTGGAAGCACCAGTACAAGAATTTGGTCGTCGTGTCGCCGGACGTCGGCGGCGTGGTGAGGGCGAGGGCGCTCGCGAAGCGGCTGGAAAGCGACCTCGCGATCATCGACAAGCGCCGCCCGCGGCCGAACGTGGCCACGGTGATGAACATCATCGGCGACGTGAACGGCCGCACGTGCGTGATCATGGACGACATGGTCGACACCGCGAACACGCTCTGCGAAGCGGCGCGCGCGTTGAAGGAGCAGGGCGCCATCCGCGTGGTGGCGTATTGCACGCACCCGGTGCTGTCCGGTCCCGCGATCGGCCGCATCGAGGCCTCGGTGATCGACGAGCTGGTGGTGACGGACACCATCCCGCTCAAGCCCGAGGCGGAGGCGTGCAAGAAGATCCGCCAGATCAGCGTGGCGGAGCTCTTCGCGGAGACGATGCGAAGGATTTGTGAGGAGAGCTCGGTGAGCTCTCTGTTCGTGGAGTAAGTGCAGGTGAGGGGACTTCCCTCGAAATGCGGTGAGCTTGGTCGCGAGCCCCGCAGAAAAACGAAACTGGAGATGTCAAAGTGAAAATCACCGTCAAAGCCGAACCGCGGAGCGTTCAGGGCACGGGTGCGAGCCGCCGCCTGCGCCGCGAGTCGAAGGTGCCGGGCGTGCTGTACGGCGCCGGCAAGGATGCGCAGCCGATCCAGCTCGACCACAAGGAACTCTGGTTCCAGCTCAAGATGGAAGCGTTCCACGCCTCCATCCTGGACATGCAAGTCGGCTCGGAAAAGTCGCAGGTCCTGCTGCGCGACTACCAGATGCACCCGTTCAAGATGCAGATCCTGCATGCGGACTTCCAGCGCGTCGACGCGAACAAGAAGATCCACATGAAGGTGCCGCTGCACTTCGTGAACGCCGAGATCTCGCCCGGCGTGAAGGGCGCGGGCGGCATCGCGCAGCACGTGATGAACGAGCTCGAGATCTCCTGCCTCCCGAAGGACCTGCCGAGCTTCATCGAGGTGGACCTGAAGGACCTGCAGGCCGGCCACTCGCTGCACCTGTCGACGCTCACGCTGCCCCCGGGCGTGGAAGCGGTCTTCACGAAGGGCGAAGACCCGACCGTGGCCACGATCGTGATCCCGCGCGTGAAGACGGAGGAGGAGGAGCTGGCGGAAGCCGCTGCCGCCGCCGCCGTGTCGGCCGCGGACGTCCCGACCACCGCGCAGAAGACGGCGGAGCAGCTCGCCGCCGAAGCCGCCGCGAAGGATTCCAAGGGCGGTGGCCCGAAGGACAAGGACAAGGAGAAGAAGTAATCCCTCCGGCTTCAAGCAACGCGTCGCGCCCGCCGGAAACCCGGCGGGCGTTTTGTTTTCACCCCACCTGAGATTTCCCGTTCGATGTCGGACATTCGCCTGATCGTGGGGCTCGGCAATCCCGGGCCCGAGTACGAACGCACGCGCCACAACGCCGGCTATTGGTGGGTGGACGCGATCGCGGAGCGCGCGCGTTCCGACTGGAAGAAGGAATCGAAGTTTGCCGGCTGGACCACGCGCATTTCCGAGGGGGGCAAGGAGTTCTGGTTGCTCAAGCCCGCCACGTTCATGAACGAGAGCGGCCGCAGCGTGGCGGCGGTGATGCGCTTCTACCGCATCGAGCCCGCCGAGCTGCTCGTGGTGCATGACGAGCTGGATCTCCCGCCGGGTTCGCTCAAGCTCAAGCTGGGTGGCGGCACGGGCGGCCACAACGGCCTCACGGACATCGCGGAGCACCTCGGCGTGAAGGACTTCTGGCGCCTGCGCGTCGGCATCGGCCATCCGGGCGACAAGAACCGCGTTCCGGACTATGTGCTGAAGAAAGCGACACGCGACGAGCAGGAAGCCATCGACACGCCGTTCGACCGCAGCCTGGACCTCCTGCCGCGCCTGGCCACCGGACGGTTGCAGGATGCGATGGGTTGGCTTCACACGTCGCCGGAGGACGAGGCGAAACGCAAGGCGACGCTTGAAGCACGGAAGGCAACTTCCGATGCGGGCGTCGTCCCCGCGCAGGCGGGGACCCAGTCAACGAAGGAACCGAAAGAATGAGCCTCCAATGCGGCATCGTCGGACTCCCCAACGTGGGGAAGTCCACCCTCTTCAACGCGCTCACCAAGGCCGGCATCGCGGCGGAGAACTATCCGTTCTGCACCATCGAGCCGAACGTGGGCATCGTCGAGGTGCCCGATCCGCGCCTGGACAAGCTGGCCGCGATCGCCAAGCCGCAGAAGGTGCTGCCCGCGGTCGTGGAGTTCGTCGACATCGCCGGCCTCGTGGCGGGAGCCTCGAAAGGCGAGGGCCTCGGCAACCAGTTCCTCGCCAACATCCGCGAGACCAACGCGATCGCGAATGTCGTGCGCTGCTTCCAGGACGACAACGTGATCCACGTCTCGAACAAGGTGGATCCGATCTCCGACATCGAGGTGATCCACACCGAGCTGGCGCTGGCCGACATGTCGACCGTGGAGAAGGCGATCCACCGCCACGGCAAGACCGTACGCTCCGGCGACAAGGAAGCGGCGAAGATGGTCGCGATCCTGGAGAAGGTCCAGAAGGCGCTCGACGGCTTCCATCCGGTGCGCACCATGGACTTCACGCCCGACGAGTTCGCGCTGCTGCAGCCGCTGCAGCTGCTCACCGCGAAGCCCGCGCTCTACATCGCCAACGTGGACGAGAAGGGCTTCACGAACAACCCGCTCCTCGACCGCGTGAAGGACTATGCGAAGAAGGAAGGCGCGCCCGTCGTGGCGATCTGCGCCAAGATCGAGGCCGAGATCTCCGACCTCTCCGGCGAGGACAAGCAGGTGTTCCTCGCGGACCTGGGCCTGGACGAGCCGGGCCTGAACCGGCTCATCCGGGCCACGTACGATTTGCTGGGCCTGCAGACGTACTTCACCGCGGGCGAAAAGGAAGTCCGCGCGTGGACCATCCACAAGGGCGACTCCGCGCCGCGCGCCGCCGCGGCGATCCACACGGATTTCGAGAAGGGCTTCATCCGCGCGGAAGTGATCGCGTACGACGATTTCGTCGCGCTGAACGGCGAGGCCAAGGCCAAGGAGGCGGGCAAGATGCGCCTCGAGGGCAAGGACTACATCGTGAAGGACGGCGACGTCATGCACTTCCGCTTCAACGTCTGATCACGCGGGCGCAAATTCGGTAACAGGGCCGCGCCCCCACGGCGATAGACTGGGCCGCATGAGACGACATCTCGCCGCGCTCCTCCTGCTGGTTGCTTCGTGCGCCGCGTGGGCCCAGGCCCCCGCCGCCGCCACGAAGCCGACCCGCGTGCTGTTCATCGGCAACAGCCTTACCTTCGAGACCGACATCCCTGGCCGCGTCGCGAAGGTCGCGAAGGCCACGGGCCGCAACGTGGTGATCGAGTCGCGCGCGTATCCCGCCTACAGCCTCGACGACCACCTGCGCGACGGACGATCGCTCGACGCCCTCAAGCAGGGCTGGGACATCGTGGTGCTGCAGCAGGGCACCTCGGCGCAGGAAGACGCGCGCCAGGAGCTGATCGCCTCGGTGAAGAAGTTCGACCCGCTCATCAAGGCCGCCGGTGCGCGAACGGCGCTGTACATGGTGTGGCCGCTGGCGGACCGGCCCAAGGAATTTCCCGACGTGCTGCTCTCGTACCGCCTGGCCGCGAAGTCGGTGGACGCGATCCTCATCCCGGCCGGCGAGGCGTGGCTGCGCGCCCTCACGAAGGACCCGAGGCTCAAGCTCTACTCCGATCCCATCCATCCCTCGTCGTTCGGCAGCGACCTGGCGAGCCTCACGATCTACCTCACGCTCTTCCCGGCGGGGCCGCAGGAGTTCAACGAGGCCTTCGTGGAGAAGGTCGCGAAGGCCCTGGAAATCCCCGCGGCGAGGCGCGACCCGTTCTTCGACGCCGTCACGCTCGCCATCGACTCGCCCCTCGCGATCAAGTAAAATAACGGGTTCACGGCGAGTTAGCTCAGTGGTTAGAGCAGCGGAATCATAATCCGTTGGTCCGGGGTTCAAATCCCTGACTCGCCACCAAATTCTCGAGAAGCGCCGGCCCTGCTGCCGGCGATCCGGCCCGATGCGGCGTTGGCGCACACCCTTCGCTTTCACAGCGCTCCTCCTGGCGCTCCTTGCCGCGCCCGTCGCCGGGGCGGCCGATACCCTGTACGCATCCACCGTGAGCGGCTACAACGCCTCCTCGGTCGAAGTCGGCGTGGGCGCGCTCTATACGATCAACCCCGCGGATGCCGCGCCCACGAAAGTCGGGCCGATCCAGGTCGACGGAAAGTTTTCCATCGGCGTCACCGGGCTCGCCTTCCATCCGGCCACGGGGGTTCTCTACGGCATTACCGCCGGGCTCTCGCCGCACCTGCCGCATTCGCTGGTCACGATCGATCCGACCACGGCGGAAGCCAAGGTGATCGGGCCGCTCGGCTTGAGTGGATCCGACATCTCCTTCGGAAGCGACGGCAAGCTCTACATGTGGGTTCCGTCGCTGGGGCAGCTCGGCACCGTGAGCATTTCCTCCGGGGTGGTCACGCTCATCGGCACGGCGGGCGAGTCGGTGCCCACGGGAGGTCTCACGGTCGATGAATCGGGTGCGATGCTGATCGCGACCACGGGCGCCACGGGCACGCTCGACACGGTGGACGCCGCCACGGGCGCGGTCACCCGCGGCAAGCGCCTTTCGCAGGCTCCGTACGAGAGCGGCATCAACTCGCTCACGCTCTCGCCTCGTGGGGTGCTCTTCGCGGTCAACACCAACATGGGAGCACCGGCCAGCACGCGGCTTGTGCGCATCGACACGAAAACGGGTGCCATCACCAATGTCGGCGCGCTCCCGTCCGACACCGACGCGCTCGCTTTCAAGGCGGCGGACAAGGCCGCGTCGTCGGGAATCGATCCCAACTGGCCGCGAATCGCGTTCGCGGCCTTCGTGGTCATCGGCCTCGTGGTCCTCGTCTTCGTCGTCGTCCGGCCCAAGCGCTAGGCCCCGGGCCGGAACGACAAGGGTCACGCGCGCGGCTTCAGGTTGCCGCGATCATCCGCAACGACCACTTCCACGCGGCGATTCATCGCGCGCCCTTCGGCCGAGGAATTGCTGGCGACCGGGAACTGCTCGCCGTAACCGCGCGAGGCCATGCGCGTCGGGCTCACGCCGCGTTGCGCAAGCGCTGCCCGGACCGCTTCGGCCCGGCGAATCGACAGCTCCTGGTTCGTCGCATCCGAACCGACGGAATCGGTATAGCCCTCGATCAACAGGCTCTTGTCCGGGAACTGGTTCAGGTACGAGGCCAGCTTGTCCATGCGAGGACCCGCATTCGGCAGCAGCTCGGCGCGGCCCGTCTGGAACAGCACGTCGCCCAGCGTGACGAGGAGACCGCGATCGGTTTCCTTGCCCTGCAGCTCGACGATCACCACGCGCAGCTTCTCGCGCGCATCGGCGGCGTCGGCGGCGGACTGCGCCGCGCGGGCACGCTCGATGTCGGCTTGCTGCGTGGCGCTCTGCGCCTGGACCGACGCGGCGGCCGCTTGCTGCGCGGCAACCTGCGCCTGGTCGCGGGCGATCGCGGCATCGGTGCGGGCCGCGCTGGCGTCCGCGCGGGCCATGTTGGCGTCGGCACGCGCTACGTTCGCTTCACGAGTGCGGTTCGCCAGGCGCAGGCGATCGACTTCGCCCTGCATGCGCGTCATCTCGTCGGTGTCGCGGCGGGAGCGTGCGAGGTCCTTCGCGGTCTGCGCACGGACGGCGGCGAGATACGCGTGGTGGTTCACTTCGGCGATCGACTCGCGGCCGCGGTTGAGGTTGTCCGCGCGATTCAGCGCTTCCTGCGCGTTCTTCAACTCCAGGGGAGCGCGCGAGACCACGTCCGGATCGGCGGAAGCGGAGTTCACTTCGGCACGCGCCGCTTCGAGGTTGTCGTTGATGCCGACACTCGCGCAAGCGGCGAGAACGGCGGCGCACAGCAGCGAGACCGCAAGGCCGCTGCGATGAATACGTTTTTGCTTTTCCATGAGGATCTCCATCAGCCCGGGCGACGCGCGAGCTCTTCGCGCATGCCACGGATGGCCTGGTTCACTTCGGCGAGGGCACGATCGTTCTTGCGGGCTCCGGCGCGGGCCTCGGCAAGGCGCGCATCGGCTTCAGCTTCGTCGACTGAGCGGCGGGCCTGGTCGTACTCTTTGTTGGCCATCGCGCGTTCGGCGTCGGCGAGCTTCATGCGCGCGCGCTCGAGCTCGGTGGGTGCCAGCTGGACGACTTCAGGCGTGCCCGCGGCACGCTCGACGGCCTTGCGGCCGACGGCCATCTGTTCGGTAGGAGGGGGCGCGCTCGCGCAACCGGCAAGGAGCGCCAGCGCGAGGGCCATGGGGGAGCCGAGAACAAACCGATTCATGGAGGGACCTCCGTCAGGGGTGCGAAACAGGGATTGCTACTGACGAAGACTCTACGGACCGCGCCTGTGCATGACTGTCGGTGCGTGCCGGATCCCGCGTAGGAGGTGGCCGTCGGAGCTTGGCCATTCGTGAGAAAATCGCGCTCCGCACTTCACCTGTCCGGATTACCCTCCGCGACCCAGGCCATGACCGGACCCAAGAAGGTCTTCATCCGCACGTTCGGATGCCAGATGAACGAGTACGACTCGGACAAGATGGCCGACGTGCTCCACGCCAGCGAAGGCTTCGAGAAGACCGACCGCGTCGAGGACGCGGACCTGATCCTCTTCAACACGTGCTCCGTGCGCGAGAAGGCGCAGGAAAAGGTCTTCGCGGATCTCGGCCGCGTTCGCGCCCTCAAGAAGGACAAGCCCGGCCTGCTGATCGGCGTGGGCGGCTGCGTGGCGAGCCAGGAGGGCGGCGAGATCGTGAAGCGCGCGCCCTTCGTGGACCTGGTGTTCGGCCCGCAGACGCTCCACCGCCTGCCCGCGATGATCGCCGAGCGCCGCTCGAGCGGCGAGGCGCAGGTCGACATCTCGTTTCCCGAGATCGAGAAGTTCGACCACCTGCCGCCGGCGCGCGTCGAGGGCGGCTCGGCCTTCGTCTCGATCATGGAGGGCTGCAGCAAGTACTGCACGTTCTGCGTCGTGCCCTACACGCGCGGCGAGGAAGTCTCGCGCCCGTTCGACGACGTGCTCGCGGAAGTGCGCGATCTCGCCTCCAAGGGCGTGATGGAAGTGACCCTCCTCGGCCAGAACGTGAACGCCTTCGTGGGCGAGATGGAGGACGGCGAGCCCGCGGACTTCGCGCTGCTGCTCGCGCATGTCTCTCGCATCCCCGGCATCGAGCGCATCCGCTACACCACCTCGCATCCGCTCGAGTTCACGCCGCGCCTGATCGAGGCCTACGCGAAGCTGCCGAAGGTGGTCTCGCAGCTCCACCTCCCGGTGCAGTCCGGCTCGGACCGCATCCTCGCGGCGATGAAGCGCAACTACACCGCGATGGAATACAAGTCGATCATCCGGCGCCTGCGCGCGGCGCGGCCGGACATCTCGCTGTCCACCGACTTCATCGTCGGCTTCCCGGGCGAGACCGAGGCCGACTTCGAGCAGACGATGGCGCTGGTGGAAGACGTGCGCTTCGACGGCGCCTTCAGCTTCATCTACAGCCCGCGCCCCGGCACCCCGGCCTCGAATCTTTCGGACGAAACACCGGCCGGCGTGAAATTGGCGAGACTGGCCCGACTTCAGAAGAGGCTGCAGGAGTTTTCGGAGCAGTATTCCGCGGCCATGGTCGGCAGCCGCCAGCGAGTCCTGGTCGAGGGCCACGCCCGCAAGAACCCGGCCGAGTTGGCCGGCCGCACCGAAAACAACCGTGTCGTGAACTTCGCCGGAAATCGGCGATTGATCGGTAATTACGTCGATTTACAAATTGTCCACGCCTACCCGCACAGCCTTCGCGGCGAGGTTGTAACGGCCCTCGAAGCCGCGGCCCAATCGTGACAATCAGTGACAACGCCCCTTGGGGGCCGTGTTAGCTTTTCGCGCTTCGGTAACAAATGCCCCAGATCCCGAATTCAGGAGACCCCATGAAAACAGCCCCGCGCACTCGCCTTCGCGATGCCGTCGCCCTGGCCCTTGGCGCAAGCCTCGTCGCCGGCGCTTTCTCGGCCACTCGCGCCAACGCCCAGGCACCGGCCCCCGGCCCTGCTCCCGCCCCTTCGTCGCCCGCGCCCAACAACGCGCCCGTGACGCCCCCGCCGACCTCGACCGCCCCCGGTGCTCCCGCCGCTTCCACGGCCCCGGTGCCCGGCGCCCCGCGCCCGTTCAAGGACATCATCAAGGACGCGAAGGAGACCAAGGGCTTCTTCACCCTCTGGCAGAAGGACGACAAGGTCTGGATCGAGGTGAAGCCCGAGCAGATCGACAAGCCCTTCCTCCTGGCCCTGGTCAACACCGGTGGCCTGGGCGAGGCGCGCATCTACGGCGGCCTCATGGACGACAGCGGCATCGCCTACTTCAAGAAGGTGGGCACGCAGATGCAGCTCCTGCTGGCCAACGAGCGCTTCCGCGCGCCCAAGGGCTCGCCCACGGAGCGCGCCATCAAGACCAGCTTCTCCGAGAGCCTGATCGGCTCCGGCGCGGTCCTGAGCGCCCCGCATCCCGACACGAAGGCGGTCCTCGTCGAGGCCAACAGCCTGCTGCTGGTGGACATGGCCGGCGCCGCGACGACGCTCGAGAACGCGTTCCGCATCCCGTACGCCCTCGACGGCCGCAACTCGAGCCTGGTGAAGGCCTCGACGCACGACGACAACACCGGCTTCGATGTCTCGCTGCACTTCGCCGTGCCGAAGCTGCCGGCCCGCCCGCTGGTGCCGAACCCGGCCGTGCCCGTCGTCCCGCCGCCCGCGAACGTGCCCGATGCGCGCAGCCTCTTCCTCGGCTACCGCGTGAATTTCGCGAAGCTTCCCGAGAAGCCGATGACCCCGCGCATCGCCGATGAGCGCGTGGGCTTCTTCACGACCACGTACGTCGACTTCACGGACGACCTCCGCCCGAACCCGAACGTGCACCTGGTGCGCCGCTGGCGCCTGGAGAAGAAGGATCCCGCCGCCGCGATGAGCGAGCCGGTGAAGCCGATCGTCTTCTGGCTCGACAAGAACATCCCGATGAAGCACCGCAAGGCGGTGACCGACGGCATCCTCGAGTGGAACAAGGCGTTCGAGCGCATCGGCTTCAAGGATGCGGTCCAGGCGAAAGTGCAGCCGGACGACGCGGACTTCGACACGGCCGACACCAAGTACGCAACGGTTCGCTGGTACCTCGCCTCGGGCGGCGCGCCGGCCATCGGCCCGTCGCTGGCCGACCCGCGCACCGGCGAGATCATCGACGCCGACATCCTCATGACCGACGGCTTCACGCGCTCCTCCCGCCGCTTCGTGAGCGAGGACGCGCCGAAGCTGAACGCCCACGAGCACGGCATGCCCGGCTTCCTCGGCAGCTCGCAGCAGTTCTGCAACTTCGCGGAGCAGGCGCACGGCGAGGCGGATTTCGCGATGGACATCCTCGAGGCCCGCGGCGACATCGCGCCGGACAGCCCCGAGGCGGAGAAATTCGTCTACGAGTACGTGAAGGAAGTGATCACGCACGAGGTCGGCCACACCCTCGGCATGCGCCACAACTTCCGCTCCTCGACGATCTTCACCGCCGCGCAGATCGCGGACCCGGAATTCACGGCGAAGAACGGCGTGATCGGCTCGGTGATGGACTACCCGCCGTTCAACATCCCGGCCAAGGGCCAGAAGGCCGCCAACTACGTGCAGCCCAGCCTCGGGCCGTACGACTACTGGGCGATCGAGTTCGCGTACAAGCCGATCGATCCGGCCAACGAGAAGGCGGAGCTGGAGGCGATCGCCGCGCGCGGCGCCAAGGATCCGCTGCTCGCCTACGGCACCGACGAGGATTCCTTCATCGGCGGCTCGCCGCAGGGCATGGACCCGACGGTGAACGTGTGGGACCTCACGGACAACCCGCTCGGCTACTACCGCAAGCGCCTCGAGCTCTCGCGCGAGCTGTGGGATCGCATCCAGTCGAAGCAGCTCGCCGATGGCGAGTCGTACGACACGCTGCGCCGGAGCTTCCTCGCGGGGTTCGACCAGATGAACCGGGGCCTGCTGCCCGTCACCAAGTACGTGGGCGGCATCGTGCAGGTGCGCGACCGCGCGGGCTCCGGCCGGCTGCCGTTCACGCCGGTCCCCGCCGCGCAGCAGCGCGAGGCGCTCAAGATCCTGAACGACGGCCTGTTCTCGGTCGACAGCTTCGCGTTCAAGCCCGAGTTCCTGGCGAGCCTGCCGCACAACCGGCAGGACTACTTCGACGCGCTCACGCGCGGTGACGTGAACCGCCAGCCGATGGTGAGCGTGCCCGGCACGATCCTCAAGCTGCAGCGAGACGTGCTGGACCAGGTGATGAGCGACGTCGTGGCGATCCGCCTCATGGAGTCGCAGAACATCTCGAAGAAGGGCGAGGCCTCGTTCAAGCTCTCCGAGCTCTACGACAACCTCCAGGGCTCGATCTGGAGCGAACTGAAGACCGGCCGCGAAGTCACGCCGATGCGCAGGAACCTGCAGCGCGAGCACCTGCGCCGCGTCGCCGTGGCGATCACGCGTTCCTCGGCGGGCCAGCCGGCGGATGCGCGCTCGCTGCAGCGGATGAACGCGCAACAGCTCGCCGCCGACCTCCGCGGGGCCCAGGGCAAGGCGGGCCTCTCGAAGGAAACGCGCGCGCACTACGCCGAGAGCCTCAACACGATCGACGAGGCCCTGAAGGCCCAGATTCAACGCGCGGGCGCTTAGCCCTCCACGCGGTAAAATACGGGTCGGCAAAACCCGGGTCAGAGTGGAGTTTTCCGGTGGACGGAAACTCCACTCTGACCCGGGTTTTGCCGGCCCTTTTCTTTCGGCTTCCCTCGTGCCCTCCTATAAAGCCCCGACGCAGGACCTCGCCTTCACGCCGATCGACAACGCCCGGCTGTCGGCCTTGTGCGGCCCGATCGACGCCAACCTGCGCCAGATCGAGAACGCGCTCGACGTGACGATCGCGCGCCGCGGCGAGCGCTTCAGCATCTCGGGGCCGGCCGACAAGCGCAAGGTCGCGGCCGAGGCGCTGGAGCGCTTCTACGAGCGGGCCCGGCGCGACCTCACCGTCGAGGATATCCAGCTGGGCCTGGTGGAGATCGGCCACGCAGGGCGGGGCGCGGAGAAGGCGGAGAGGGATTCGCCGGCGCTCGTCCTGCCGCGCCGTGGCGACCTCACCGCGCGCACGCCACGCCAGGCGCAGTACCTGCAGCAGATGCGCTCGCACGACATCACGTTCGGCGTCGGTCCCGCGGGCACCGGCAAGACCTTCCTCGCGGTGGCCGCCGCGGTCGATGCCTTCGAGCGCGACACGGTGAAGCGCATCGTGCTCACGCGCCCGGCGGTCGAGGCGGGCGAGAAGCTGGGCTTCCTCCCCGGCGACCTCGCGCAGAAGATCGACCCGTACCTGCGGCCGCTCTACGACGCGCTCTACGATTTGATCGGCTACGACAAGGTGGCACGGCTCTTCGAGCGGAGCGAGATCGAGGTGGCGCCCCTCGCCTTCATGCGCGGCCGCACGCTCAACCATTCGTTCGTGATCCTGGACGAGGCGCAGAACACCACGCCCGAGCAGATGAAGATGTTCCTCACGCGCATCGGCTTCGGTTCGAAGGCGGTCGTGACCGGCGACGTGACGCAGATCGACCTCGCCAAGGGCCAGGCCTCGGGGCTGATCGACGCGCGCATGGTGCTCACGGGCGTGCGTGGCATCGGGTTCACCGAGTTCCAGTCGGAGGACGTGGTGCGCCATCCCCTCGTACAGGCCATCGTCGACGCGTACGACCGCCGGAAGCCGGGCTGATGGCCGCTCCCGGAAGCGCGCTCGCCATCCAGCGGGCGTCGCGCGCGCGCCACATTCCGACGGACCGCATGCTCCGCGCCTGGGCGCGCGCCGCGCTCGGCCGCAAGGCGAACGTGACGCTGCGCTACGTCGCGGAGGCCGAGGGACAGCGCCTCAATCGCGAGTTCCGCGGCAAGGACTACGCGACCAACGTGCTCACGTTCGTCTACGAGGGCGGCCCTGGGCTCTCCGGCGACGTGGTGATCTGCGCGCCGGTGGTAGCGCGGGAAGCGCGCGAGCAGGGCAAGGAGGTCGCCGCGCATCACGCGCACCTGCTCGTGCACGGGCTGCTGCACCTGCAGGGCTTCGACCACGAGCGCAACGCGGAAGCCGAACGCATGGAAGCCCGGGAGCGCGCGATCCTGCGCCGGCTGGGCTTTGGAGATCCGTATTGAACGATTCAGGTACAGTATTTCCGAGTCACCCGCCCCCGATTTCCCTTCCATGAGCGAACCCGCGAAGCCGAGCCTGCTCGAGCGCCTGTCTTCCCTGCTCCTGCGGGAGCCCGAGGACCGGGAGCAGCTCGTGGTGTTGCTGCATTCCGCCTTCGAGCGCCACATCCTCGACGCCGATGCGCTCTCCATGATCGAGGGCGTGCTGCAGGTTTCCGAGACGCAGGTCCGCGACGTCATGATTCCGCGATCCCAGATGGACATGATCGACGTCTCCGAGGAGCCCCAGGCGTTCATCCCGTTCGTGATCGAGAAGGCGCACTCCCGCTTCCCCGCCTACCAGGACAACCGCGACAACGTCGTGGGCATCCTGCTCGCGAAGGATCTCCTCAAGTACTACGCCGAGGAGGAGTTCAACGTGCACGACATGCTGCGCCCCGCGGTGTTCGTGCCCGAGGCGAAGCGCCTGAACGTGCTGCTGAAGGAGTTCCGCGCCAACCGCAACCACATCGCGATGGTGGTCGATGAGTACGGCGGCGTGGCCGGCCTCGTGACGATCGAGGATGTGATCGAGCAGATCGTCGGCGACATCGAGGACGAATACGACTTCGACGAGACCGAGGACAACATCATCCTCGACCGGAACGGCAAGTACCGCGTGAAGGCCTCCACCGAGATCGCGGACTTCAACGAGCACTTCGGCACCAAATTTTCCGACGCGGACCAGGACACGGTGGGCGGCCTCGTGCTCGCCCGCTTCGGCCGGCTCCCCAAGCGCGGCGAATCGGTCACGCTCGACGACCACGGCTTCACGATCCTGCGCGCCGACAGCCGCAAGATCCACGCGCTGCTGGTCGAGAAGAAGGAAGCGAAGGAGCCCGCGCAGTGACCCCGCCCGCGGCGGCGCCGTCGCGCGCCGCCGCGGCGCGCATCGTGGCGCGCGGCCTGCTGCTGCCGCTCGTCGCCGGTGCCGCATGCGTCTTCGGCTTCGCGCCGTTCCACGCGTGGATCGTCCCGATGCTCGCCCTGGCGGTCCTCTTCCATGCGTGGACCGCGAGCGGCTCGGCCCTGCAGGCTTCGCTCACGGGCTTCGCGTTCGGACTCGGCTATTTCCTCGCCGGCGTCTCCTGGGTCTACGTGAGCCTGCACGTCTATGGCGCGATGCCGGCGGTGCTCGCGGCCATCGCGACCTTCCTGTTCTGCGCGTACCTCGCGATCTTCCCGGCGCTGGCGGGGTGGCTCGCGTGGAGCCTCGCGCGGCGCTCGCCGTGGCGCCTGTTCGTCGCCATGCCGGCGGCCTTCGTGCTGATGGAGTGGCTGCGCGGATGGCTCTTCAGCGGATTTCCCTGGCTCAACCTCGGCACGTCGCAGGCGCCCGCGAGCCCGCTGGCGGGCTTTGCACCCGTGGTCGGCGCCTACGGGGTCTCGCTCGCGGTGGCCGCCGTGGCGGCGCTCTGCGTGGCGCTCGTCCGAAGCGACGCGTGGTCGCGCAGCCGCTTCGCGTTGCTGGGCGGCTTGGTCGCGATCCTCGCCGTGGGCGGGCTGCTCCGGCTGGTGGAGTGGACGGTGCCGGCCGGCCCGCCCGTCACGATGGCGCTGTTGCAGGGCAACGTGCCCCAGAACCTCAAGTTCCGCGACGAGACGCGGGCGAAGACGCTGATCGAGTACCGCGAGATGATTCGCAACGCGAACGCGCGTGTCGTGGTGCTGCCGGAGACCGCGCTGCCCGCGTTCCTCGATCGCCTGCCGCCGGGCTACCTCGACGAGCTGAAGGCCCACGCGCTCGAGGCGAAGAAGGACATCCTGCTGGGCGCGCTGGAGCGCACGTTCTCGGGCGAGCGCTTCGCCTACTACAACAGCGTCGTGCGCCTCGGAGACGGGGCGCCGCAGTCGTTCCGCAAGCGCCACCTCGTGCCTTTTGGCGAGTTCATCCCGTGGGGCTTCCGCTGGGTGCTCGACATCCTGCACATCCCGCTCACCGATTTCTCGCGCGGCGAGGCCTCGCAGCCGCCGCTGGTCGCTGCCGGCACCGCATTCGGCGTGACCGTCTGCTACGAGGACATCTTCGGCGAGGAGCTGGTGAACCAGCTTCCGGAGGCGCGAATCCTCCTCAACGTGAGCAACACCGCGTGGTTCGGCGAATCGCTCGCCTCCGACCAGCACCTCCAGTCCTCGCAGATGCGTTCCCTCGAGATGGGCCGCTGGTCGGCGCGTGCGACGAACACCGGTGTCACCGCCGTCGTCGACGAGCGCGGCCGGGTCGTGTCGCGGCTGGCGCAATTCACGGCGGGGACGCTGGTCGAATCGGTGGTTCCGCGGACGGGATCCACGCCCTTCGTGTACGGGGGCAACGCTCCCGCGCTGCTGGCCGTCTTTGCCCTGCTGGCCGCGGCCGCGTGGCGACGGCGCCGGCCCTAGGCGGATTCGGCGCGGCGCGCCCGCACCAGGAATACCTCGGCGCAGAGCTCGTCGATCTCCGCGGACGTGACGTTCGAGAGCGACATCCGGCCCACGTCGACCTTCGCCGGCGCGCGGCCGCGGTGCTCGCGATGCCACGCCACCAGCGGCGGCGAGACGGTCGAGGCGTGACCTTCGACACGGAAGCCCGTCTCCTCGAACATGCGCACGATCTCGATCAGCGTGAAGAAGCGCAGGTGCGTGATGTCGAGCAGCCCACGCTCGGCGTAGGGATAGCGGCCCGCGCAGACCAGGGCCTCGACCACCATGAGGTTGCGTGCGTTCGGAATGCTCGCCACGAGCTGCGCCCCCGGCGCGAGCAGCGTGCGGGCGCGAACCAGCGCATCCCACGGGTTCACGAGGTGCTCGAACACGTCCGCGGCGACCAGGGTGTCGAACTCGCCTTCCTTCAGGCCCTCGGCGGCGAAGTCGATATCCTCGATGCGCGAGCAGATCACGCGGTCGATGCGCGTGGCGGCGAGCGCGGCGGCGGCGCGGCCGGCCTCGATACCGACGACGGTCGCGCCCGGGTACCGAAGCTTCAGCTCCTGGCCGAAACGGCCGCCCGCGCAGCCCAGCTCGAGCACGCGCCGAGGCTCGCCCGAGATGATCCCGAGCAGCGGCTGGTTCACGTAATCGAGGTAGTGCCCCACGTCCTGCCCCTCGACGTCGAGGCACGACTGCCACGCGTAGGGACGCCGAACCGGTGCGACTTGCGCCATGGAAATGCCGTTTCGGAGGGGATTGCCAAACTTATCCGCTAAAATCATTCCTTTGGCAACGCCGATTTCCTTTCCCGATGGTGACCTTCCAGCAGTTGGTCCTGCGCCTCCAGGATTACTGGGCCGCGCAGGGCTGCGCGATCCTCCAGCCCTACGACATGGAAGTGGGCGCGGGCACGTCGCACACCGCGACCTTCCTGCGCTCGCTCGGGCCGGAGCCGTGGCGTGCCGGGTACGTGCAGCCCTCGCGCCGCCCGAAGGATGGCCGCTACGGCGAGAACCCCAATCGCCTCCAGCACTACTACCAGTTCCAGGTGGTCCTGAAGCCCTCGCCGCCGGAGATCCTCGATCTCTACCTGGGCTCGCTCACTGCGGTGGGGTTCGACCTCGGCAAGAACGACGTGCGCTTCGTCGAGGACGACTGGGAGAACCCGACGCTGGGCGCCTGGGGCCTGGGCTGGGAAGTGTGGATGAACGGCATGGAGATCACGCAGTTCACCTATTTCCAGCAGGTGGGCGGCCTCGACTGCAAGCCGATCACCGGCGAGATCACGTACGGCCTCGAGCGACTCGCGATGTACCTGCAGGGCGTGGAGAACGTGTACGACCTCGTGTGGACGGAATGGGAGGAGAACGGCAAGACGCGCCGCCTCTCGTACGGGGACGTGTATCACCAGAACGAGGTCGAGCAGTCCACGTACAACTTCGAGCAGTCCGACGCGAAGGTGCTCTTCCAGCACTTCGGTGACCACGAGGCGGCGGCCAAGCACCTGATGGAGAAGGCGCTCGCGTTGCCCGCCTACGACCAGGTCCTCAAGGCCGCGCACATGTTCAACCTGCTCGATGCACGCGGGGCGATCTCCGTCACGGAGCGCGCGGCGTACATCGGGCGCATCCGCAACCTCGCCAAGGCGGTGGCGCTCAGCTATTTCGAATCGCGCGAACGCCTCGGCTTCCCGATGCTCGCGAAGGACGCCGCATGAGCGCCCCGCTGCTGGTCGAGCTCGTCTGCGAGGAGCTGCCGCCCAAGGCGCTGGCCCGGCTGGGCGCGGCGTTCGCGCAGGGCATCCGCGACGGCCTCGCGAAGCGCGGCCTGCTGGAAGAGCCGAGCGATGCGCTCCTCTTCGCGACACCCCGCCGGCTTGCGATGGGCCTGCGCGCGGTTCGCGAGGCCTCGGAGCCCAGGGCGCTCGAGGTGAAGCTGATGCCGGTGTCGGTCGGCCTCGATGCGAACGGCAAGCCCACGCCCGCGCTCGAGAAGAAGCTGCAGGCCCAGGGGCTCGCGGGCATCGACCCGTCGCGCTTCAAGCGCCGCGTGGACGGCAAGGCGGAGACGCTCTTCGTCGACACGACGACGGCGCCGATGCCGCTCGCCGAGGCGCTGCAGGGCGCGCTCGACGAGGCGATCGCGCAGCTGCCCATCCCCAAGTTGATGAGCTACCAGCTCGCCGACGGCAAGACCACGGTCCATTTCGTGCGGCCCGCGCATGCGCTGGTGGCATTGCACGGCGACACGGTTGTTCCGGTTCGCGCGCTCGGCCTGCAGTCGGGTCGCGAGACGCGCGGCCACCGCTTCCAGGGTGCGTCGCGCATCACGCTCGCTCGCGCGGACGACTATGAGCGTGCGTTGGGCGAGGAGGGCGGCGTGATCGCCTCCTTCGCGCGCCGCCGCACCGCGATCCAGCAGCAGCTCGACGCGGCCGCGAAGCAGCACGCCGGATCGCTCGGCCCCGCGGGCAGCTACGACGCGCTGCTGGACGAGGTGACGGCGCTGGTCGAGATGCCGACCGTGTACGCGGGTGCGTTCGAGACCGAGTTCCTCTCGGTGCCGGCGGAGTGCCTCACGCTCACGATGCGGCAGAACCAGAAGTATTTCCCGCTCTTCGACGCGGCCGGGAAGCTCACGAACCGCTTCCTCATCGTGAGCAACATGAAGCTCGCCGATCCCGTGAACATCGTGCAGGGCAACGAGCGGGTCGTGCGCCCGCGCCTCGCGGACGCGCGCTTCTTCTTCGACACCGACCGCAAGACCAGGCTCGCGGATCGCGCGCCGCAGCTGGCCACGATCGTCTATCACAACAAGCTTGGCACGCAGCTGGAGCGCGTGGAGCGCATGCGGCGTCTCGCCTCCGCGATCCAGGCGATGCTGCCGCGCGGAGCGCTCGGCAAGTCGTACGCCGACCGCGCCGCCCTGCTCGCCAAGGCCGACCTCGTCACGCTGATGGTGGGCGAGTTCCCCGAGCTGCAGGGCATCATGGGCAAGTACTACGCGGAGGCCGACGGCGAGGAACCCTCCGTCGTGCGCGCGATCGAGCAGCACTACTGGCCGCGCTTCGCGGGCGACGAGCTGCCGGTGGGCGACGTGAGCATCGCGCTCGCGCTCGCGGACAAGCTCGAGTCCCTCGTGGGCCTCTTCGGCATCGGCCAGGTGCCCACGGGCGACAAGGATCCTTTCGGCTTGCGCCGCGCCGCGCTCGGCGTGCTGCGCATCCTGTCGGAGAAGCCGGAGGCGAAGGACCTCGACCTCGGAGCGCTGCTGCAGGAAGCGTTCGCGGGATTCCCCGCGGGCAAGCTCGCCGCCGAGACGGTCGCGCAAGTGCACGCGTTCATGCTCGATCGTCTTCGTTCGATGCTGCGCGACAAGGGCTACGACGCGAACGAGGTGGAAGCCGTGCTGGCGGGCAACCCCACGCGCGTGAAGCAGGTGTGGGATCGCATCGAGGCCGTGAAGGCGTTCCGCGCGCTTCCCGATGCCGAGGCGCTCGCCGCGGCCAACAAGCGCATCCAGAACATCCTTCGCAAGTCCGAGGGCTACGGGGCGGTGGATTTCGCGCTGTTGCAGCTCCCGGAGGAGAAGAAGCTGCGCGCCACGCTGACCGACGTCGCGTCGCGGGCCGACGACCTCTTCGCGAAGAACGACTTCACCGGGACGCTCACGGCACTCGCCGCCATCCGCGCGGATGTCGATGCGTTCTTCGACAAGGTGCTGGTGAACGCCGAGGATCCGAAGCTTCGCGCGGCGCGCCTGGGCCTGCTCTCCGACCTGGGCGGCGTGATGAACAAGGTCGCCGACATCTCGAAGCTCTCCGCATGATCATGAAGCTCGTCATCCTCGACCGCGACGGCGTCATCAACTACGACAGCCCGCAGTACATCAAGTCGCCGGCCGAGTGGCGTCCGCTGCCGGGCTCGATCGAGGCGATCGCGCGGCTGTCGCAGGATGGCTTCCGCATCGCGGTGGCGACGAACCAGTCGGGCATCGGCCGCGGCCTCTTCGACATGGCGACGCTGAACGCCATGAACGACAAGATGATGGAGATGGTCTTCCGCCAGGGCGGGCGTATCGACGCGCTCTTCTTCTGCCCCCACACGGCCGAGGAGAACTGCAACTGCCGCAAGCCCAAGACCGGCATGTATGAGGAGATCGCCTCGCGCTTCCATACCGAGCTGAAGGGCGTGCCCTGCATCGGTGACGGCCTGCGCGACCTCGAGGCCGCCGATGCCGTGGGCGCCCAGCCGATCCTCGTGCTGACCGGCAAGGGCAAGAAGACGCAGTCCGACGGGAAGCTCCCGCGCAAGACGCTCGTGTTCGACGATCTCGCCGACGCCGTGAAGCACCTCACCGCGCCGCATTCATGACGGGGTTTCGCTCCGCACTTTTCCTCGTGCTCGCGGTGCTGGTCACCGTGCCCTTCGGATTCGCGGTGCCGCTGGCCGGCCTCCTCGGCTACCGGCCGGGCTGCGCCACCGCCAAGCTCTACGCGGCGTGCGTCATCTGGCTCGCGCGCCTGTGCTGCGGCATCCGCTGGGAGATCGAGGGCCAGGAGAACATCCCCGAGCGCCCGGTGATCTTCATGGCCAAGCACCAGTCGGCGTGGGAAACGGTCTTCATGCAGGCCACGTTCCCGCCGCAATGCTGGATCGTGAAGAAGCAACTGCTGTGGCTGCCGTTCGTGGGTTGGGGCCTGATGGGCATCCGCGCGATCCCGATCGACCGCTCGAGCGGTACCTCGGCGCGCGACCAGATCGTCGAGAAGGGCGCGAAGCGCATGGCACAGGGCATGTGCGTCTCCATCTTCCCCGAGGGCACGCGCATCGCGGTGGGCAAGCGCGGGCGCTACGGCCTCGGCGGTGCGCTGCTCGCGGCCAAGACCGGCGCTCCCGTGGTCCCCATCGCGCACAATGCCGGCGAGTATTGGGGGCGCTATGCGTTCCGAAAGCACGCCGGCACCGTTCGCGTGATCATCGGCAAGCCCATCGAAACGGCGGGACGCGATGCCCCGTCCATCAACCGCGAGCTCGAGGAGTGGATCGAGGCCCGCATGCGCGAGATGAATCCGGAACGCTATGCCGACGCGTGAGCTCGTCTCGCGCGACCTTCGCCGCCTGCTGCTGGGAGGTGTCGAAGTCGACTACGTCCTCGTCCGCCGCCGCGGGCGCCGTGGCGTGGGCCTCAAGGTGGATCCTGCCGGCCTGACCGTGAACGCACCGCTCACCGTCTCCGTCGCCAGCATCGAGAGCTACCTGCGCGCGAGCGAGCGCTGGATCGCGAAGAAGCTCGCCGAATGGGGCGAGCGCAAGACCCCCGAAGCGTCGTGGGCGGACGGAGCGCCGCTTCCGTACCTGGGTCGATCGCTCACGCTGCGCCTCGCGGGCACGGGACGTGCCCGCGCGGAGCTCGAAGGCGACGAGCTGTACGTGACCATTCCCGCGTCCTCCAACGACGCCGTGCGCAAAGGCGTGATCGGCTGGTACAAGCGAGCGGCGCTGGTCCACCTCGCGGGACGCACCTACTCCATCGCGCGCGACTCGGGGCTGCCCATGCCGACGGTGTTCCTCTCGTCGGCCCTCGCGCGCTGGGGCAGCTGCAACTCGAAGCGCGAGATCCGCTTCACGTGGCGCCTCGTGAAGGCCCCGCCCGCGATCGTCGACTACGTGGTGTGCCACGAGCTGGCCCACCTGCGCCACATGAACCATTCGCCCGCGTTCTGGGCCGAGGTCGAGCGCCTGTGCCCCGGGCACAAGCGGTTGCGCTCCGAGCTCGAAGCGACCGATCATCTCTACCGATCGTTCTGAAGCCGGAGGCTCCATGAGAATGCTGCACACGATGATCCGCGTCGGCGACCTCGACAAGTCGGTCGACTTCTACACCAACGTGCTGGGCATGAAGCTGCTGCGCCGCAAGGACTATCCCGAGGGCAAGTTCACGCTCGCCTTCGTGGGCTACGGCGACGAGGCCGATCACACGGTGATCGAGCTCACGCACAACTGGGACACGCCGAAGTACGACCTCGGCAACGGCTTCGGCCATCTCGCCGTCGCGGTGTCCGACGCCTACAAGGCCTGCGAGGACGTGAAGAAGCGGGGCGGGAAGGTCACGCGCGAAGCCGGCCCGATGAAGCACGGCACCACCGTCATCGCATTCGTCGAGGATCCGGACGGCTACAAGATCGAGTTCATCCAGCGAAGCTGATCATGTCTTATGACGTGACGCTCTTCGTTCCCTCCGGCGACGCTCCGCTCGAGGAGCAGGTCGACGAAGAGCCCTCGGGTGAGCCGACGGACGAGGATCGGGCGCGTCTCGCTGCCCTCCGCGCGTCGCTCCTCACCTACGATCCGGCCGTGAAGTTCGACGAAGGCGCGCAGGACGCGCTGGTGGTCATCGATGGCGAGAAGATCCCCGATCTCGCGATCGGTCCGCGCCGTGCAACCGTCGGCATGAGCATGGCGAGCGATCCGCGTGCGCTCTACGGGATGCTCCACGAGATCGTCGGCCTGTTTGCGAAGCACGGCTTCGTCGCCTACGACTACCAGCTCGGCGCGGTCGTGAAGCCCGACGTGACGTTCCGGGCATTCATGCAGCAATTCCGGTCGCAGTGGGACACGCCCGCTTCGTTCGAAGCCTGGCTCGAGGGCGACGCGGGAGGAGCCCAGTCGCCTTCGAAGGCCCCGCAAACGCCCGCGAAGAAGGGCGTCTCCGCCCTGGGGGTCGTGTTCGGCGTCCTGATCCTGCTCTGGGCCCTTTACAAGCTGCACAAGGCGGGGTACTTCTAGGCCATGAAACGCCGCGGCGCCGATCTCCTCGCTGGCGAATTGCACTCCGCGGGCGTGCGGCGTGTCTTCACGCTTTCCGGCAACCACGTGATGTCGGTGTTCGATGCCGCGATCGACGCGGGCATCGACCTGCTGCACGTCCGTCACGAGGCGGCCGCCGTGCACATGGCGGACGCCTGGGCCAGGCTCACCGGCGAAGTCGGCATCGCGATGGTGACGGGCGGGCCGGGCCACGCCAATGCCGTCTCCGCGCTCTACACCGCCGCGATGGCCGAGTCGCCCGTCGTCCTGCTCTCGGGCCACGCGCCCCGCATGCAGCTCGGGCGCGGGGCCTTCCAGGAGATGCGCCAGGCGGAGATCGCCGTGCCGCTGTGCAAGGCGTCGTGGATGTGTGCATCGCCGGCCCACGTCGCGAGCGATGTCGCGAAGGCGATGGCCATCGCGCGCGCAGGGCGTCCCGGGCCGGTGCACGTGAGCCTGCCTTCCGATGTGCTCGAGGCGGACGCCGGCGATGTCGCGACAGCCGTGCAACCCGCCGGAGCGAGTCCCGCGAAGATCGATGCGGGGCCGCTGCTCGATCGCCTCGCCGCCGCGCGCCGCCCGTTGATCCTCGCGGGACCCGCGAGCCTCACCCGCTCCGGACGCCAACGCCTCGCCAAGCTCGAGGAAGCCTGCGGCATTCCCGTGATCGGCATGGAGAGTCCTCGCGGCATCGCCGACCCCAGCCTCGGGTCGTTTGCGCAAGTGCTGGGCGAGGCCGATTGCATCCTGCTGCTGGGCAAGCGCCTCGACTTCACGCTCAAGTTCGGACAGGCGCCCGCGATCTCCGCGGAGTGCATCTTCCTGCAGGTCGATCCCGAGGCGGGAGAGATCGTGCGCACGCGGCGCTCGGTGGGCGCGCGGCTGGAAGTGGATTGCGTCGCCGACGTCGCTGTTGCATGCGACGCACTTCGCGACGAGTCCCTGTTGCGGTCGGTGCCGCGTTCGTCGTGGCTCGGCGAGGTGCGCGCGGCCGTCGACTATCGGCCGCCCGAGTGGAGCAAGGCAACGGCGAGCGTCGCCTCGCGGCTGCATCCCGTGCAGGCCCTGCGGCCGCTGCAGGGTTTCCTCGACGCCTACCCGGATGCCGTGTTCGTTTCCGATGGCGGCGAGTTCGGACAGTGGGCGCAGGCTTGCCTGCACGCTCCGCATCGCGTGATCAACGGCGTGGCCGGCGCCATCGGTCCCGCGCTGCCCTTCGCGCTGGCGGCGCGCCTCGCGCACCCGCAGGCTCCGGTGATCGCGGTGATGGGCGACGGGACGTTCGGGTTCCATCCCGCGGAGATCGACACGGCGGTGCGCTACGGCCTGCCGTTCATCGCGGTCGTCGGCAACGACGCGCGCTGGAATGCCGAGTACCAGATCCAGGTGCGCGAGTACGGCGCGGCCCGCGCGGCAGGAACGAACCTGCTGCCGACTCGCTACGACGACGTCGCTCGCGCGTTCGGCGGCCATGGCGAGTACGTCACGAGCGCCGAGGCCATGACCCCGGCCGTGAGGCGGGCGATCGCGTCGCGCTTGCCCGCAGTCGTGAACGTGATGATCGAGGGGCTTCCGGCCCCGGACCTCGCGCGGCCCGCCTAGGCGACGTCGGCGAGTGCCACGAACTCGGCGACCGACAGCGTCTCGCCGCGCCGGCCGAGGTCGATGCCGGCCTTCTCGAACGATTCCGGGGCCCCGACGGGCTTCAACGCGTTGCGAAGCGTCTTGCGCCGTTGCGAGAACGCGGCCGCGACCACGCGCGAGAAGAGCCCTTCGTCCTTCGCGCGCAGCCGGTCGCTTCCGAGCGGCACCATGCGCACGACGGCGGAGTCCACTTTCGGCGGCGGCGTGAAAGCGCCCGGCGGCACGTGCAGCAGCGACTCCATCGCGAAGCGGTACTGCAGCATCACCGAGAGCCGCCCGTAGGCTTCCGCGTCCGGGGCGGCGACCATGCGGTCCACGACTTCCTTCTGCAGCATGAAGACGCCGTCGACGATGCGCTCGGCCATCTCGGCCACGCGAAACAGGATCGGCGTCGAGATGTTGTAGGGAAGGTTGCCCACCACGCGCAGCGGCGAAGGCAGCACGGTGAAATCGAACTCGAGCACGTCGCCCTCGTGGACGACCACTTGCGTGGGTGCGTACCGCTGGCGCAGCACGGCGGCGAGATCGCGGTCGATCTCGATCACGTGCAGGCGCTCGACGCGCTTCGCGAGCTCGGTGGTGAGTGCGCCCGGCCCGGGTCCGATCTCGACGATCGTGTCCTCGCGCTGCGGGTCGATGGCCGCGACGATGCGCGAGAGATAGTGCCGGTCGGTGAGGAAGTGCTGGCCGAAGCGCTTGCGGGGCTTCGGGAGCATGTCAGTGGCCCGCGAGGTCGATGGCGAGGGCGAGCGCCGCCTCGAGGCTGCCGGTGTCGATCGCCCCATGGCCCGCGAGGTCGAGCGCGGTGCCGTGGTCGACCGAGGTGCGGATGATCGGCAGGCCCAGCGTCACGTTCACCGCGTCGCCGAAGGAGCCGTGCTTGAGGACCGGCAGGCCCTGGTCGTGATACATCGCGAGCACCGCATCGGCGCCCTCCAGCATGCGCGGCGTGAAGAGCGTGTCCGCGGGATACGGGCCGCTCGCGCCGATGCCCTCGGCCTTCACGGTCGCGAGGGCCGGAGCGATGCGCTCGATCTCCTCGCGCCCCAGGTGGCCCGATTCACCGGCGTGCGGATTGAGGCCCGCGACGAGGATGCGCGGTTTCGCGATGCCGAAGCGCGTCCGCAGGTCGCGATCGATGATGCGCAACGTCTGCTCGATGTTCTCGCGCGTCACGGCCGCGGGCACGGCGGAAAGAGGCAGGTGCGTGGTGGCGAGCGCCACGCGCAGCGTGCCACCCACCAGCATCATCACGACCTTCGGGGTCGACGTGCGCTCCGCGAGGTATTCGGTATGTCCGGTGAAGGCGACGCCGGCGTCGTTGATCGTGCTCTTCTGCACCGGCGCCGTGACCATCGCGCCGAACTCACCCGCGACGCAGCCATCGAGCGCGCGGTCGAGGAGGGCCAGCACATGGCGGGCGTTCCGGGGATCGAGCTTCCCGGGCGCGACCGGTTGCGGAGCGGGTATGTGCAGCAGCGATGCGGGCTGCCGCTCGCTCGGGGCATAGTCGGGAAGGGACAGCGTCACTCCGCGTTGCTTCGCGCGGGCCACAAGCACGTCACGGTCGGCGAGGAACACGAGGTCGCCCGCGAAGGGCTTCGCCGCGAGCAGCACGCAGAGGTCGGGACCGATGCCCGCCGGCTCTCCGGCGGTGATCGCGATGCGGGGACGTGGCGCCATCGGCTTCGGCCCCGGAGGCGGGCTAGCGATCGTCGAGGCGGTTCTCGACGAAGGCGCGGTCGCGCGCCTGGCGCAGCCAGTCGGCATACGCCTCGTCGCCCTTGCGCGCGCGGATCGCCTGGCGCGCGGCGAGCTTCTTGCGGTCCTCGGAGAGCTCGTCGGAACGCCGCTCCTGCACCTGGATCAGGTGCCAGCCGAAAGGCGTCTGCACCGGCTGGCTGATCTCGCCGGCGGCCAGCGCATTCATGGCGCGCTCGAACTCGGGCACGGTGTCGCCCGGCGCGACCCAGCCGAGGTCACCGCCCTTGGCGGCCGAGGAGTCTTCCGAATTGACACGCGCCAGCTCGCCGAAATCGGTGCCGGTGGTGGCGCGTTCGCGCAGGCGGGCGAGCCGCTCGCGGATCTCCGTGTCCGTCACGCCTTCCTTGCTGCGCACGAGGATGTGGCGCACGCGGCTTTGCTGGATGCCGGCGGTCGCGGCCTTGCCGCGCTTCTCGAGCAGCTTCACGATGTGGAAGCCGTTCGGGCTGCGCACGATGTTGCTCACCTCGCCGGGCTGGAGCTTCTCGATGGCTTCGAGGAACAGCGACGGCAGGCGCGCGGAGGGACGCCACCCGAGGTTGCCGCCTTGCAGCGCATCCGGCGCATCCGAGAACTGCGCGGCGACCTGCGCGAAGTTGGTGCCCTTGCGCAGCTCCGAGAGCGCGGCGAGCGCGCGGCGGCGGCGGACTTCGATCTGGTCGGGCGTGGCCTGCGCGGGAACCATCACGAGCACGTGGGACAGGCGGAACTCGGCGTCGGTGGTCTTCTCGCGCGCCTCGCGCAGCAGCTCGGTCTCGACCTCGGCGTCGGTCACGACAAGGGTGTTGTCGATCTCGCGCTCGCGCAGGCGCGCGAGCAGGATCTCGGAGCGGATGTCGTCGCGGAAGCGGGTGTAGTTCACGCCGTCCTTCTCGAGGGCGAGGCGGAAATCGCCCATCGAAAGGTTGTTCTCCTGCGCGATGCGTCCGATGGTGCGGTCGAGCGTCGCGTCGTCGACGCGGATCCCGGTCTCCTTCGCCATCTGCACCTGCACGAGGTCGTTGATCATCCGCTCGAGGATCTGGCGCTGCAGCGCATCCTGCGGCGGCACCTGGGCGCCGCCCTTGCGAAGCTGGTTGGCCACGAGCGCCACGCGTTCGTTCAGGTCGTTCTGCGTGACCACCTCGTCGTTCACGACGGCGACGATGCGGTCGATGGGCACGATGCGCGACGGCGTCGTGGAGAGGCGCTGGTCGAGCTTCGGGGCGCTCGGCGAGGCCGGAGCGGCCGGCGCGGCGGGGGCCTGGGCCTGGGCGGCGGCCGCGGCGAGGATCAGCGGGGCGAGGAATGCGGGAGCGTGTCTCATGGCGGAGCGATTTCGTCGGAGCGGCGGTAGCCGGAGATGTTCTGCCGGAGGGTTTCCAGCGGGTTGATGCCGATGCGCGAGAGGCCGGTGAGCTCGAGCTGGATCTGGAACGAGGTCGAGACCTGCTGGGACGAGGTGATGAACCGGTGCGCCACGGCGCGAACCTGCCAGCACCCGGCATTATATTCGAAGCCCAGCAGGCCCTCGAGGAGCTTGCTGTCCTGGAAGCTCCAGTTCACGCGCGCCACGCCCGTGAGGTTGTTCGTGAGCGGCCATTGCGACGAGAGGTCGACCTGGTCGATCGCGCCGCGCGTGTACCGGTAGGCCGCATTGATGACGCTGCCCGGCTGCGGGAAGTAGCGCACACCAAGGAAATTCTTGCTTTGCTGGTTGGTGCCCGTCGCGTACTGCACGCCGGCGTCGACGACCGTGTTGCGCGCGACCTGGGCCGAAACGACGGCGAGCAGGTCGGAGCGTCCCGTGTCCTGCGGCACTTCGCCGGGATTGAGCGTCACGCGGCGCGGCTCGAAGTAGTAGACCTGCGCCAGCGCCGCCTTCAGGCGCTCGACGCCCGTGTCGGATTCCGCGAAGCGCGTGCCGAGGGCGAAGGTCACCTGGTTCGCGTCGCCGATGCGGTCGCCGCCGATGAAGCGGTTCTCCGTGAAGACCGAGGTGTAGTTGAAATCCATCTCGGCGGTGGTGAAGTTCGGCAGCTTCGACTGGTCGCGGAAGGGCACGTACAGGTAATAGAGGCGCGGCTCGAGGGTCTGCAGGTAGTCGCGCCCGCCGAAGGACCACGCACGGTCGAAGTACAGGCCCGCGTCGAGGCTCGCGATCGGCAGCGAGCGCGTGCCGCTCTCCACGCCCTCGGTATTCGGGTCGGTGTCGTAGCGCGTGAAGTGGTAGCCGACCTTCGGCACCACGTAGCCCCAGGGCCGGCGCCACGGCAGCTGCACGGAGGGATAGAGGATCGCGCGCTGGCCGTTCGCCTTCGTGGGATGGCTGAAGTTGGAGTATTCGCCCGAGGCCGTGACGTCCGCACCGGTGCTCCAGAGGTTCTGCCACAGGCCGCTGCCCAGGAGCTGCGGCAGCATCTTGTACGGCGTGTCGACCTGCTGGGCGAGCGACGGGTCCTGCAGCGTCTGGTAGGCGAGCAGGCGGGCCGAGAACGCGACGTCCTCGTTGCTCCAGGCGAGGATGCCGTCCCTCGGCAGGTTGGTCTGGGCCGTCGCCGCGAGACGCGTCGACAGGTCGCGGAAGTAGTCGTCGTCGGAGACCTTCTGCGCCGTCACGCCCGCGGTGAACCCCCAGGGGAGGGCGTGCGTGTGGCGGATGCCGACGAAATAACGGTCGCGCTCCGCGATCTTGTCGTTGGGCAGGTACTCCACGTCGAGCTGGCCCGCGAACTTGGGCTCCAGGTAGCGGAACTCGCCGCCCAGCTGCAGGCCGCGCTTGGTGAAGAGCTTGGGCGTGATCGTGGCATCGCGGTTCTCGGCGACGTTCCAGTAGTACGGCAGCGACATCTCGAAGCCGCTCTGGCCCGACGTGCCGAAGGTCGGCGCGAGGAAGCCGCTCTTGCGCGCGTTGTCGATCGGGAACGTGAGGTAGGGCGAGTAGAGGATCGGGACGCCGAGGAAGTACACCGTCGAGTTGTAGGCTGTGCCGACGTTGCGCGAGCTGTCGAGCTCGAGCTCGCGCACTTTGAGGTACCAGTCGTTGCGCGGCACCGGGCAGGAGGTGTACGTCGCGTGATAGAGCCGGGTCTTGTCATCGGGCTCCAGGACGGCGCGGTCGGCCGAGCCGCGGGCCGAGATCGGCCGGTTGCCGAGCTTGGGGATTGCGAAGACCGGCGACTCCATCTCGCCCGTGTCGGCATCCGGATGGAACGTGAGCTTGGGGCCCGTGGCCGAGCTGCCCTCGCGCTCGATCTTCACGTTGCCGGTGGCGATCGCCGTGTCGTTGGATTCGGTGTACTCGACGCGGTCGGCGCGCACCGCGGCGCCGAGCTGGCGCATGCTGACGTTGCCCGTGGCGATGATGCCGCTCTCGCGATCGCCCTCGATGTGGTCGGCCTCGAAGAACTTGGCGGCCTCGCGGTCGATGCGCTTGGGCGCGGCGGGCAAGACGCGGTCGAGCTTGAGGCGCAGGCCGTCGATCTGCTGCGCGGCGAGCGGCGGGGCGAAGCCCAGAGCCGTCGCGATCGCGATCGCCGTCGGGCGGTTTCGTGAGGACATCCGGATGCGGCGGAGCGCGATGCTAGAATCGTCGAAGGATACACGCAAAACCCCCGCCTTCCCTGTGACAGACCGTCTCGCCGCGCTGGATGCGTGGCTCCTCCGCGCGCTGGGCGGCACTCCGTTCCGCCGCGAGCCCGCCTCCGCCGATGCGAGCTTCCGCCGCTACTTCCGCGTCTTCGCCGGCGATCGCACGTTCGTCGCCATGGACGCCCCGCCCGATCGCGAGGATTGCCGCCCGTTCATCCAGGTGGCCGGCCTGCTCCGCAACGCGCAGCTGAACGCTCCCGAGATCCATGCGCAGGACTTGGACCAGGGCTTCCTGCTGCTCACCGACCTCGGGCGCCAGACGTACCTGAACGTCCTCGACGACGCGAATGCCGATGCGCTCTTCCGCGACGCCATCGCGGCGCTGGTGACGTGGCAGCGGGCCAGCCGGGAGGGCGTGCTGCCCGAGTTCAGCGAGCCGCTCCTGCGCCGGGATCTCGACCTGTTCCCTGAGTGGTACGTGGGCCGCCACCGCGGCTACACCCTGTCCGATCGCGAGCGCGAAGGGCTCGAGACGATGTTCCGCAAGGTGCTGGACAACAACCTCGCCCAGCCGCGGGTCTTCGTGCACCGCGACTTCATGCCGCGCAACCTCATGGTGAGCGAGCCCGGCCCCGGCATCCTCGATTTCCAGGATGCGGTGATGGGGCCGATCGGATACGACATCGCGTCGCTCTTCCGCGACGCGTTCGTGAGCTGGGACGAGGAGCGCATCCTCGACTGGACCATCCGCTACTGGGAGCTCGCGCGGAAGGCGGGCCTGCCGGTGCGCGCGGACTTCTCCGATTTCTGGCGCGACGTGGAGTGGATGGGATTCCAGCGCCACCTCAAGGTGCTCGGCATCTTCGCGCGCATCAACTATCGCGACGGCAAGCCCGGCTATCTCGAGGACACCCCGCGCTTCATCGGCTACGTGCGGCACGCGGCGGCGCGCTACCGCGACCTGCAGCCGCTGCTGCCGCTCCTCGATGCGCTCGAGGGCACGCGCACCGAAGCGCGCTACACGTTTTGAAGGCCATCGTCCTCGCCGCGGGCCGGGGCGAACGCCTGCGGCCGCTCACCGACACCACGCCCAAGCCGCTGCTGCGCGCGGGCGGCAAGCGCCTCATCGAATGGCAGCTCGAAGGCCTGGTGGCGGGCGGATTCACCGACCTCGTCGTGAACCACGCCCACCTCGGCCCCCGGATCGTGGAGGCGCTCGGCGACGGGTCGCGTTACGGCGCGCGCATCCAGTACTCGGCGGAGTCACCCGCGCTCGAGACGGCGGGAGGCATCGCGCGCGGGTTGCCGCTGCTCGGATCCGAGCCGTTCCTCGCGGTGAGCGCCGACATCTACACGCGCTTCGACTACGGGTCGCTCCGCCCCGTGATCGAGGACATCGCCCGCCGGCCGCAGGAGCGCGCAGCGCACTTCGTGCTGGTGCCGAATCCGGACTACCACCCCGCGGGCGACATGGGCCTGACCGCCGCCGGCCACGTCACGCGGGCAGCGAAACCCTGGCTCACGTACGGCAACATCTCGGTCTTCCATCCGCTGCACTTCGAAGGCGTGGACCCGAACGCCGCCATGCGCCTCTTCCCGTGGATGTACGAGGCGTGCGAGGCGGGGCGTGTCACCGGCGAGCTCTACACGGGGCCCTGGGACAACGTCGGGACCGCGGAGCAGCTCGCCTCCTTGGACCGCCGGCTCTCGGAGTAAAATGGCGCCATGAAACTCGAAAACCCCCATGTGCTGAAGCCCTTCCGCAAGCGCCGCGCCCGGCTCGCCGCCGAGCTCGGTAACGGAATCGTGGTGCTTCCCACCGCGCCCGAGCGCACCCGCAACGCGGATTCCCACTATGACTACCGATGGGACAGCGGTTTCTATTACCTCTCGGGCTTCCGCGAGCCCGAGGCCGTCGTGGTGCTCGTGCTGGGCAAGAAGCCGCGCGAGATCCTCTTCTGCCGCGAGAAGAACCTCGAACGCGAGATCTGGGACGGCTTCCGCTACGGGCCCGAGCTGGCGCGCGACGTGTTCGGCTTCGATGAGGCCCATTCGTACGGCGAGCTCGACGCGCGCATGGTCGAGCTGCTGGCGAACCAGCCGGCGCTGCACACCACCGTGGGCGCCGACCCCGCGTGGGACGCGCGCGTCGCCGGCTGGCTGAATGCCGTGCGCGCCAAGGCGCGCTCCGGCGTCACGGCGCCCGAAGGCATCCAGGACGTGCGTGTCGCGGTGAACGACATGCGCCTCTTCAAGGACGAGAACGAGATCGCGATCATGCGCAGGGCCGGCGAGATCTCCAGCGCCGCGCATGCGCGCGCGATGGCGGCCACGAAGCCCGGCAAGCGCGAGTACGAGATCGAAGCCGAGCTGCTGCACGAGTTCGTGCGCAACGGCGCGCGGTCCCCGGCCTACGGCTCGATCGTCGCCGCGGGCGCCAATGCCTGCGTGCTGCACTACCGCGAGAACAACGCGGAGCTCAGGAAGGGCGAGCTGCTGCTGATCGACGCGGGCTGCGAGCTGGACAGCTACGCCTCGGACATCACGCGCACCTGGCCCATCGACGGCAAGTTCACGCCCGTGCAGAAGGACGTGTACGAAGTGGTGCTCGCCTCGCAGGAAGCGGCCATCAAGGCCGTGAAGCCCGAAGCGGACTTCATCGATTATCACGATGCCGCCACGCGCGTGCTCGTGCAGGGCCTCATCGACTTCAAGCTCTGCAAGGGCAGCGTCGACAAGGTGCTCGAGGACGGCTCGTACAAGCAGTTCTACATGCACCGCACGGGCCACTGGCTCGGCCTCGACGTGCACGACGCCGGCGACTACATGCGCAAGGGCAAGTGGCGCAAGTTGAAGCCCGGCATGGTGCTCACCGTCGAGCCCGGGCTCTACATCCGCCCGGCGGCCAACGTTCCGAAGGCTTTCTGGAACATCGGCATCCGCATCGAGGACGACGTACTCGTCACCGCCAAGGGCCGCGACGTGCTCACCAGCATGTGTCCCAAGAAGGTGAAGGACGTCGAGGACGCGGTCCGCGGGAAGTAACCTGCTCGACGTCGCGATCATCGGGGCCGGCCCGGTCGGCGCCACCGTCGCCGCGCTCTCGGCCGGACGCGGCCTCTCGATCGCGGTCTTCGAGGCGCGGAGCGCTCCTTCGGGAGACCGGCGCACGCTGGCCCTCTCGCACGCGAGCCGGGCTTTCCTCGAGAACGCGCGTGCCTGGCCCACATCCGGCACCACGCCGATCGCCTCGATCCACATCTCGCAGAAGGGCGGGCCCGGCCGCACGGTGATCGATGCGGCCGAGCAGGGGCTGCCCGCCCTCGGCTATACCGTGGCTTACGGCGCGCTCGAAGCTGCGCTCGACGCTCGCTTGCGCGAGGTCGGCGTCGAAGTGGCTTATGGGTCGTCGTGCGAAGGGATCGAGCTCACGCGCGACGCGGCTGTGGTGCGGTTCGCCTCGGGCCGCGAGGCGCGGGCGCGCCTGCTGGTGCTGGCCGACGGTGGCGCCAACTCGTCACGCATACCCGGCATCTCCTACGAGACCAAGGACTATGGCCAGCTCGCGCTCACGGCGGCCGTGCGCACGGACCGCGAGCATGGCGGTCGCGCGTACGAGCGATTCACGCCGCAGGGACCGGCCGCGCTGCTGCCGGTGGACGACCGCTACGCGCTGGTGTGGACCGCCACTCCCGACGAAGCGCAGCGCCTGCTGAAGCTCGAGGACGCGGCTTTCCTCTCCGAGCTCCAGGCTCACTTCGGAGATCGTGCGGGACGCTTCGTTTCGGTCGCCGCGCGCGCTGCATTCCCGCTCAAGCTGCGCACCGTGAACACGCCCGTCGCATTGCGAACGGTGATCGTGGGCAATGCGGCCCAAGCACTGCACCCCATCGCGGGCCAGGGCCTGAACCTCGGGCTTCGCGATGCGGTGGAGCTTGCCGATGCGCTGGCGGCAACGGCGCGCGAATCGCTCGGCGACGACGCGATGCTTTCGGCCTACCGCGAGGCGCGGCGCCGCGATGCCGCGCGCGGTGTCGCGTTCACCGATTTCCTCGTGTCGGCCTTCGCGGATGCGCGGCGCCTGCCGACGTGGGGCCGCGGCTTCGCGCTCGCCACGCTCGACCTCTTTCCGACGGCGCGCCGCCTGCTCGCCGAGCGCATGATCCGCGGGGCACCGGCGCCATGACCGAGCGCATCGTCGTCGCGGGAGGCGGTCCCGTGGGCCTCGCGTTCGCCGGCGCGGCGAGCGGCTTCGACGTGACCGTGATCGAAGCATCGCCGTCGCGCGTGCCGCCCGTGGAGGGCTTCGACCTTCGCGTCTTCGCGGTGAGCCCGGGCACGCGCGACTTCCTGCGCGAGCTGGGAGCCTGGGCGGAGCTCGACGAAGAACGCATCGCGCCGGTGAAGCGCATGGAGATCTTCGGCGACGATGGGGCGCGCCTCGCGTTCGCGGCGCCATCCGGGGGCCAGCTCGCTTCGATCGTGGAGGCGGGCCGCCTCACGGCCGCGCTCGAGAAGAGCGTCGCGCGGCGCGGCAATGTCCGCGTGTTGCGTTCCACTCCGGCGAGCAGCTTCGGGGCCGGTGCGGGTGGCGCATGGGCCGAGCTCGCGAATGGCGAGCGCGTCGAGGGTGATCTCCTCGTGGGTGCCGACGGGCCGGATTCTCCCGTGCGCACGGCGCTCGGCATGGCGGTCGACGAGCGTCCGTACGGCGAGACGGCGGTGGTCGCGCATTTCGAAACCGAGCACGACGCACAGGGTCTCGCCCGCCAGTGGTTCCTTCCGGAAGGTGTGCTCGCGTGGCTTCCGTTGCCCGGATCGCGGATCTCGATCGTTTGGTCCGCGCCGGCCGCCGTGGCCGACGCGTTGTCCGCGCTCGAGCCGCAGGCGCTGGCCGCACGCGTGCGCGATGCGGGCGGAGCTTGCCTCGGAGACCTGCGGCTCGCCTCCGGCGTCGCGCGCTTTCCGCTGCGCTGGATCCGCGTGCCGCAGCCCGTGGCGCGAGGCGTCGCGTTGATCGGCGATGCCGCGCATGCGGTGCATCCGCTGGCCGGGCAGGGCGTGAACCTCGGCTTCCAGGATGCGAAGGCACTCGCTCGCGTGTTGGCTGAACGCTCGCGCCTCGAGCGCGCCGGTGATCTCGCGGTGCTGCGCCGCTACGCACGCGCACGGAGCGAGGATGTCGGCGCCATGCAGCTCGTGACGCATGGGCTGGATCGACTCTTCGCGGCGGAGCGCCCGGGCGTGGCCGCCCTTCGCGGCGCCGGCCTTCGGATGGTGGAGCGCGCCTCGTGGGCCAAGCGCCTGCTGGCTACACGTGCAATGCGATAATCGGGTCCACGGCCCTGAACTTTCGGGCGACGCGGGGTGCCCAACCCCAAACCACGAGTCCAAAACGATGAAAATTCCCCACACGCTGCTGGCCGCCGCTCTCGCGCTCGGTCTCTCCTTCTCCGCCGCCGCGCAGACGCCGGATTCGATCAAGGCGGAGCTGAAGAAGCGCTTCCCCGACCTTCCCACCGAGAGCGTTAAGAAGACGCCGTACGGCCTCTATGAGGTCATCGGTGGCGGCGAGATCTTCTACACCGACGAGAAGGCCTCGTTCCTCATTGCCAACGGCCAGCTCGTCGACGCGAAGACGCGCGAGAACGTGACCGAGGCGCGCATGCGCCAGCTCACGGCGGTGAGATTCGACCAGCTCCCCCTGGATGCGGCGATCAAGATCGTGCGCGGCAACGGCTCGCGCAAGGTCGCCCTGTTCGAGGATCCGAACTGCGGCTATTGCAAGCATTTCGAGCGCGAGCTCGCGACGGTGAGCGATGTCACCGTCTATGTCTTCCTGTTCCCGATCCTTTCGCCGGATTCCGCGGAGAAGTCGAAGGCCGTGTGGTGCTCTTCCGACCGCGCCAAGGCCTGGCTCGACCTGATGCTGAAGGACACGACGCCCACCCCGGCCGGTGACAAGTGCGAGGCTCCGCTCGAGAAGACGCTCGCCTTCGGCCGCGAGAAGCGCATCACGGGGACGCCGACGATGTTCTTCGAGGATGGCGAGCGCGTGCCCGGCGCCATGCCGCGCGCGGCGCTCGAGAAGCGCCTCGCCGATGCGACGGCCGCGGTCGCCAAAGCGGCGCCGGTCGCGAAGAAGTAGCGCCGCTTCAGCGCGCGGCGAGCGCGATCGCGTAGAGGGCGACGGTGCAGCCGAAGCCCACCATCCACACGAGCGACCGCAGCGCCGGCTTGTTCCCGAAGTAGCACGCGGTGTAGCCGATGCGCGACGCGATGAACACCAGCGCGATGCCGTCGATCGCTCCCTGGGGCGCCTTCACCAGCTCGGCCGCGAGCAATCCGGCGGCGAACGGCGCGAAGGCCTCGAAGTGATTCAGGTGCGCCGCGATGGCGCGCTTGCGCCAGCCCTCCACGGCCAATGCCCAATCGCGCGGCGCCCGGTTGTCGTAGCTGCGGTGATACTTCGCCGGGGCGATCGTGAGGTAGGGCATCAGCGCAGCAACCAGCAGGCAGGCGATGGCGATCGTCATGGCGTCCTCGTTCCGGGAGTCGTGTTGTTGTTGGCCGTGGGCGGCGTCGCGCCCTTCGGATAGAGCACCCACATGCGACCACCCTGGCGCATCTTTCCGGCCTGCGCCCCGGCCGCGTCTCCGAATCCCCAGTAGAAATCCGCGCGCACGCCGCCGTTGATCGCTCCGCCCGTGTCCTGCGCCACCATCAGGCGATGGAGCGGCTGCGGCGAATTGGGGAACGTCGTCGCGAGGAACACCGGGGCTCCCAGCGGGATCACGCGTGTGTCGACGGCGATGGACCGCTCGGGCGTGAGCGGCACGCCGAGCGAGCCGATCGGGCCGCTCAGGTCCTTCGGCAATTCGCGGAAGAACACGTAGCTCGGGTTCGCGTTGAGGTATTCCTGCATCTTCGCGGGATTGCGGCGCGCCCAGTCCTTGATGCCCTGCATCGAGGCTCGCTCCGCCGGCAGCTCGCCGCGCTGGATCAGCAGGCGGCCGAGCGACTTGAAGGGGTGGCCGTTCTGGTCCGCATAGCCGACGCGGATGCGCTCGCCGTTCTCCAGCTCGACCTGGCCCGAGCCCTGGATGTGCAGGAAGAAGACGTCGATCGCGTCGTCCACCCACGCGAGCTCGAGGCCGCCGAGCGGCGGGCTCGTGTCGCGGTCGATGTCGCCCCGCTCGAGATAGGGCACGACCTTGTTGCCCTGGATGCGGCCGCGCAGGCGCCGGCCCTTCAGCTCCGGGTACACCGAGCTGAGGTCGATGGTGAGCATGTCCTGCGGAACGGAATAGAGCGGGTACTTGTACTTCGCCGTGCGCGTGCGGCTGCCATGCAGCAGCGGCTCGTAGTAGCCCGTCACCATGCCGGTGTTGGAATCGTCCCCGTTCAGCGCCTGCCACGGATCGAAGTTGAGCTCGAAGAACGACACGATGTCGCGCTCGCTTCCGCCGGTGAGCGTCGCGGCGCCGGCGCACACGCCCTTCCATGCATCCTGCTTCTCGAGCGTCGCGCAGCCACGCGAGAACGCGGCGAGCGAATCGCGCACGGATTCGCGGCCCCAATCGGGAATGTCGGACCAACGCGCGACGATGAGGCGGCCCTTCAGCTCGGGCTCGGGCGGCGGGGGTGTTGCCGTCGGCGCGGGACACACGGGCTTCTCGGCCGGCGGGCAGATGAGGGCCTCGGGTGCTTTCGCCACGGACGGCGACGCGGGAGCGGGGGGCGGCGTTGCGCACCCGGCGACTGCGAGTGCGGCGGCGATGGGAAACGCGATTCGATGCAGCATCGAGCGCGAGTATAGTTCGCGGATGGGCTGGGTCTTCCTCGAAATCGCGGTCGTCATCGCGGTCGCCATCGCGATCGTGTGGTGGACGCTGCCGAAAAAGCCGAAGTGACGCGCGTCAGTGGAGGACGCGCGGGACGCTCAGCGTGAACTCGGGGATCGGCGCCTCGAAACGCGTGCCGTCCTCCGCCACCATCTGGTAGGTGCCGCGCATCGTTCCCACGGCCGTGGGGATGGACGATCCGCTCGAGTACTCGAAGGTGTCGCCGGGCTTGAGCGTGGGCTGCTCGCCCACGACGCCCATGCCGCGCACTTCCTGCACCTGGTTCTCCGCGTCCGTGATGATCCAGTGGCGGCTCACGAGCTGCGCGGGAACGTTGCCGTTGTTGGTGATGCGGATCGTGTAGGCGAAGACGTAGCGGTCCTCTTCCTCGTCCGACTGGTCGGGAAGATAGGTGGAGTGCGCAGTCACCGCCACGCTGTATTTCTTCGCTTCCGTCATGCGTTCATGGTAGCAGGATTCGCGCGTAGAATTTCCGGATGAGCCCGAACCAAAAGCGCATCGCACCGAGCATCCTGTCCGCGGACTTCGCGAAGCTCGGCGAGGAGGTGCGCGGCGTCATCGCCGCCGGCGCCGACCTCATCCACTTCGACGTGATGGACAACCATTACGTTCCCAACCTCACGGTGGGCCCGCTGGTTTGCGAAGCGATACGGCCGCACTGCACGGTGCCGATCGACGTGCACCTCATGGTGAAGCCGGTGGACCGCATCATTCCGGATTTCGCGAAGGCCGGTGCGTCGATCATCAGCTTCCATCCGGAAGCGAGCGAGCATGTCCACCGCACGCTCGGCTTGATCCGCGACCAGGGCTGCAAGGCGGGGCTCGTGTTCAATCCCGCGACGCCGCTCGACTACCTCGACCACGTGATGGACCTCGTCGACCTCGTGCTCGTGATGTCGGTGAACCCGGGCTTCGGGGGGCAGTCGTTCATCCCCTCCGCGCTCGACAAGGTGCGCGAGATCCGCAAGCGCATCGACGCGAGCGGCCGCGAGATCTGGCTCGAGGTCGACGGCGGCATCAAGGCCGACAACATCGGCGCGGTCGCGAAGGCCGGCGCCGACACGTTCGTCGCCGGCTCGGCGATCTTCGGCGCGAAGGATCGCGCGGAGATGATCCGCAGGATGCGCTCCGAGCTCGGCACCCGATGAGCGCTGCCCCGCGCGGTCCCTTTCGCGCGGTCCTGATCGACCTCGACGGAACGCTGCTCGATACCGGCCCCGACATCGCATCGGCGGCGAACGTGATGCTCGCGAAGCTCGGCCGCGCGCCGCTTCCGGAGGCGCGCGTCGTGGAGTTCGTCGGCAAGGGAATCGCGAACCTCGTCACCCGGGTTCTCGGCGAGACGGGCGGCGAAGCGGGCAAGCACGATGCCGCGCTGGCCCATTTCGAGGAGGCGTACCTCGCGCACGTCGCCGACCGTTCGCGGCCGTATCCGGGCGTCGTCGCGGGGCTCGAGCGCTTTCGCGCGCAGGGCCTGCGCCTCGCGTGCGTCACCAACAAGGCATCGCGTTTCACGAAGCCGCTTCTCGCCGCGACGGGACTCGCGTCCTACTTCGAAGCGGTTGTATGCGGCGATGACGTGGCACGCAAGAAGCCGGAGCCCGATGCCTTCCTCCTGGCTGCCGCGCGGCTCGGCGCCGCGCCCGCGCAATCCTGGGTGATCGGCGATTCGGCCAACGACGTGCTCGCGGCGCACGCCGCCGGCATGGCGGTCGCGGTCGTGCCCTACGGGTATCGCGAGGGGCTCGCGGTCGAGTCGCTCGGCGCCGATGCCGTGGTGGCGAGCCTTGAAGCCGCGGCCGGATCGATTACAATGGCCTCGTCCCTCGAATAACCCTCCACGGCCGAATCTCATGTCACTGCGCGGCAAGCACCTCGGTTGGCGATGGCAGAGCTGGCGCTAGATCGCGTCGCACTGCCTGTCGTCCTTTACCGAAGTGAACCGTGTGGTGACCCATGACTGAAAACGAATTCCTGGCGCTCGGCCGCGCCGGCTACAACCGAGTCCCCCTGCATCTCGAGACCTTCGCGGATCTCGACACGCCGCTGTCCATCTACCTGAAGCTCGCCAACCGGCCCGGCTCCTACCTGCTGGAATCGGTGATCGGCGGCGAGCGATTCGGCCGCTATTCGATCGTGGGACTGCCCGCGCGCGAACAGCTGCAGTGCGACGGCGACGAGGTGACGATCGAACGCGACGGCGCGATCGTCGAGCGCGAACGCACCGCGGATCCCCTCGCGTTCATCGATGCCTACCTGAAGCGGTTCAAGGCCGCACCGCCACCGCCTTCGCTACGATTCGCGGGCGGCGTGGCGGGCTACTTCAGCTACGACACGGTTCGCTACATCGAGGCGCGGCTGCGCGAAAGTACCAAGCCGGATCCGCTTCGCATCCCCGAGATCCGCTTGCTGCTCTCGGACGAGCTCGCGGTCGTGGACAACCTCTCGGGCAAGCTGCACCTCGTGGTGTACGCCGAGCCCGCAAAGGCGGGCGCATATGCGCAGGCGCAGGCGCGCCTCGAGCAGCTTCGCCGCGGCCTTCGCGAGCCGGCAGCGTTGCCGCCGCAGGCTCCGCCCCGCGAGGCCGCGCCGCCGAGGTCGAACATGGGCGAGGCCGCTTTCCACGCGGCGGTCGCGAAGGCGATGGCGTACATCACCGCGGGCGACATCATGCAGGTGCAGGTCTCGCAGCGCCTCTCGCAGCCCTACGACGATTCGCCCGTGAACCTCTACCGGGCGCTGCGCTCGATCAACCCGTCGCCGTACATGTTCTACTTCGATTTCGGCGACCTGCAGCTGGTCGGTGCCTCGCCCGAGATCCTGGTGCGCCGCGAGGGCGACAAGGTGACGCTGCGGCCGATCGCCGGCACGCGCAAGCGCGGGGCCACTCCCGAGAAGGACCGCGCCATGGAGCAGGAGCTGGTGAGCGACCCCAAGGAGCGCGCCGAGCACCTCATGCTGATCGACCTCGGCCGCAACGACGTGGGCCGCATCGCGAAGACGGGAACGGTGAAGGTGACGGAGACGATGGTGGTCGAGCGCTACTCACACGTGATGCACATGGTCTCCAACGTCGAGGGCCAGGTGGACCCGGCGCTGACGCCCATGGAGCTGCTGCGGGCGACCTTCCCCGCGGGCACGGTCACCGGTACGCCCAAGGTGCGCTCGATGGAGATCATCGACGAGCTGGAGAGCGAGAAGCGCGGCGTCTATGCCGGCGCCTGCGGCTACATCGGCTTCCAGGGCAACATCGACCTCGCGATCGCGATCCGCACCGGCGTCGTGAAGGACGGGCAGCTCCACGTGCAGGCCGCCGCGGGCATCGTCGCCGACTCGATCCCCGACAACGAATGGCGCGAGACGCAGAACAAGGCGCGCGCCGTGCTGGCCGCCGCCGAGATGGTGCGCGCCGGCCTCGACAAGCCGGTCGACTGAGGAGCCCGCCATGCTGCTCATGATCGACAACTACGACTCGTTCACCTACAACCTGGTGCAGTACCTGGGCGAGCTCGGCCAGGACGTGAAGGTGGTCCGCAACGACGAGGTGACGCTCGACGACGTGCAGCGCCTGGCGCCCGAGCGCATCGTGATCTCGCCCGGGCCGTGCACGCCCAACGAGGCCGGAATCTCGCTGGGGCTCATCGGCCGCTTCGCGGGAAAGATCCCGATCCTCGGCGTGTGCCTCGGCCACCAGGCGATCGGCCAGGCCTTCGGCGGCAAGGTGATCCACGCGAAGACGCTGATGCACGGCAAGGTCTCGCGCATCACGCACAACGGCGTGGGCGTGTTCAAGGGGCTGCCGTCGCCGTACGACGCGACGCGGTACCACTCGCTCGCGATCGAGCGCGAGACGTGCCCGAAGGACCTCGAGATCACCGCCTGGACCGACGACGGCGAGATCATGGGCGTGCGCCACCGCTCGCTCGCCGTGGAAGGCGTGCAGTTCCATCCCGAGTCCATCCTCACGGAGCACGGCCACGCGCTGCTCCGCAACTTCCTCACGATGCAGGTGACCTGACATGTTCACGCCCCAGGAAGCGATCAGCCGGCTCTCGGACAAGCGCGAGATCTTCTTCGACGAGATGGTCGACTTCATGCGCCAGGTGATGGAGGGCAAGGTCACCCCGGTGCAACTCTCCGCGGTGTTGATGGGCCTGCACGTGAAGACGGAGTCCGTTTCCGAGATCGCCGCCGCGGCCTCCGTGATGCGCGAGTTCGCGACCAAGGTCGATGCCGGCGGCGCGCAGCACCTGGTCGACACGTGCGGCACGGGGGGCGACAAGCTCCACACGTTCAACATCTCGACGGCGGCGGCGTTCGTCGCCGCGGCGGCCGGAGCGAGCGTCGCGAAGCACGGCAATCGCGCGGTGTCCTCGCAATCGGGCAGCGCCGATGTGCTCGAGCTCCTCGGCGTGAACCTCGCGCTCACGCCGGAGCAGGTGGGCCAGTCGATCCGCGAGGTCGGGCTGGGGTTCATGTTCGCGCCGAGCCACCATCCCGCGATGAAGCACGCGGCCCCGGTGCGACGCGAGCTCGGCATGCGCACGATCCTCAACATCCTCGGGCCGCTCACCAACCCGGCCGGCGCGCCCAACCAGGTGATGGGCGTCTTCCACAGCGATCTCGTCGGCATCCAGGCGCGCGTGCTGAAGATGCTCGGCAGCCGCCACGTGCTGACCGTCCACGGCCAGGACGGCCTGGACGAGATCTCCATCTCCGGACCGACGTTCGTCGCCGAGCTGAAGCACGACTTCATCACCGAATACACGATCGAGCCGCGCCAGTTCGGCATCGACATGGCGCCGCTGGAAGCGATCCAGGCGAAGGACAAGGAAGCGTCGAGGGACCGCGTCCTCGCCGTGCTCGGCAACGAGACGGGGCCCGCGCGCGACATCGTCGTGCTGAATGCGGCCGCGGCGCTCTACGTCAGCGGCGTGTCCGCAAGCCTGTGGGACGGCGTCGCCGCCGCACGCGATGCGATCGCCACCGGTGCCGCGCGCGCGAAGCTCGATCGGCTCGTCGCGTTCACGCAGGGATTCGCGAAGGCCCCATGAGCGCTTCGGACATCCTGCAGCGCATCCTCGCGACCAAGCGCACGGAGATCGCGGCGGGACAGCGAGAGCGTCCCCTCGCGCAGGTCGAACGCGAAGCGCGCGAGGCGCCGCCCACGCGCGGCTTCGAGCAGGCGATCCGGCGCGATGCCGCGCTCGGCGCCGCGGTGATCGCCGAGATCAAGCGCGCGAGCCCGAGCGCGGGAACGATCCGCGCGGACCTCGACGTCGCCGCCGTAGCCGCGAGCTACGAGCGCAACGGCGCGACCTGCCTCTCGGTGCTCACCGACCGCGAGTATTTCGGCGGCTCGCCCGCCGACCTTCGCGCCGCGCGTGACGCATGCCGCCTGCCGGTGCTGCGCAAGGACTTCGTCGTCGACCCGTGGCAGGTGTACGAATCGCGCGCGATGGGGGCGGACTGCATCCTGCTCATCGTCGGCGCTGCTCCCGCGCACACGCTGCTCGAGCTCGAGCACCTGGCGAAGTCCTTGGGCATGGATGTGCTGGTCGAAAGCCACGACGGCGCGGAATTGGAGGTCGCCTTGCAGCTCCAGACCGCGCTCGTGGGCATCAACAATCGCGACTTGCGGACCTTCACGACGCGCCTGGAGACGACCGTGGAGCTCCTGCCCGCGATTCCGACGGGCCGGATCGTCGTGACGGAGAGCGGGATCGGCACCCCCGATCAGGTCCTGGGGCTGAAGGCGCAGGGTGTGAGCGCCTACTTGGTGGGGTCGGCCTTCATGTCGGCCCCGGACCCGGGCGCGGAGCTTTCGAAGCTCTTTTCGGGGGTCCGGAAGGGGTGAATTTCGCTGTTGTATTTACGCAACAGCGCCTACGGTTTGTTGCGGATTTGGGTGTTTCTACTTGAGACATACATGCGGCTTTGGCATGATGCTAGCGGCTTCTCAAAAGATTAAGCGGGAGAAGTGCAAGAATCGGGGCGACAAAATCCCCAGAGGTTCCCCAGCGTTACAGCACACACGGCCTCACTCAACAAAGGAGATTCTGATGAACAAGAAACTGATCGCTCTGGCTGTCGTCGGCGCGTGCGTCGCGCCCGAAGCCATGGCGCAGACCGCCAACCCGGTCACTCTGTACGGTCGCATCTATGCGACGTTCGAGTCGGTCGAGGCGAAAGGCGGCGCGACCCCGGTGTCCCGTCGCAATCGCGTTGGCGACCAGGCGTCCTACCTCGGCGTGCGTGGCACGGAAGATCTGGGTGGTGGCCTGAAAGCCTTCTTCCAGCTCGAGACGGGCTTCCCGCCGGACAACACGGGCGTGTTTGCCAACCGTAACAGCGCCGTCGGCCTGCAAGGCGGCTTCGGCTCGATCCTGCTGGGCCGTTGGGATACCCCGATGAAAGTCACGCAGACGGCGGTCGACCCCTGGGGCGACCTGACCAACGGTGACATCACGGGCGCCGCCCTCGACCAAGGCAACTTCAGCCGCCGCGAGAACAACTCGGTGCAGTACTGGTCGCCGACCATGGCTGGCTTCGCCGTTCGCCTGATGTACGTGGCGAACGAAGGCAAGACCGCCACGGCCAACCCCGAGAACTACGGCGCGTCGCTCACGTACTCCGCCGGCCCGCTGTATGTGGCCTACGCGTACGAGAAGCACAAGGACGTGGCTTCGGTCGGCACGACGAACCTCAGCGAAGAAGGCAACGCGATCGCCGCCTCGTACAAGTTCGGCGACGTGAAGCTGTCGGCCCAGTACGGCGAGTACAAGCGTGATGGTTCCGGTGCCACCCGCGAGACGAAAGACCAGTCGTACATGCTCGGTCTCGAGTGGGCCTTCGGCAAGAACGTCCTGCTGGCTTCGTGGCAGCACGCCGAAGTCGACGGCACGACCGGCGAGTGCGACATGGGCTCGATCGGTTATCGCTACGACTTCACGCGCCGCACGTTCTTCATCGCCAGCTACACCAAGGTCGAGAACGACAACGGCATGAACTGCAACTTCGGCACGAACGCGATCGGCGCTGCTGGCCAGAATCCGGAAGGTATCGGCTTCGGCGTGCGTCACCTGTTCTAAGCAAAGTCGCAGAAGCAAGTTGTATCGACGGGCGCGGCGCAAGCCGCGCCCGTTTTCTTTTGTCTCCTTGCTATGCTTGAGCCATGAGCGCTTCGCCCTTCGACCGCCTTCTCATCGCCGCGGACAACGCCCTGCGCACGCTGTCCGGCGCGGCGACCGCATCACGTCCGGTGCCCGCCTCCGCGGCCGCGCCGCTGGCGGATGCGGATCGTGCCCACGCTGCGGGCCTCATGCGGGTGAATCACGCGGGGGAGATCTGCGCGCAGGCTCTCTACGCGGGCCAGGCGATCGTCGCGCGGGAGCCGCGGGTGCGCGAAGCGTTGCAGCACGCGAGCGCCGAGGAGCGCGATCACCTCGAGTGGTGCCGCACGCGTCTCGATGAGCTCGGCGCGCGTCCGAGCGCACTCGATCCCTTCTGGTATGCCGGCTCCTTCGCGCTTGGCGTGGCCTCCGGGCTCGCGGGCGACCGATGGAGCCTGGGGTTTCTCGTCGAAACCGAGCGGCAGGTCGAGCGCCACCTGCAAGGGCACCTCGAGCAGTTGCCCGAGGGCGATGCGCGCAGCCGCGCGATCGTGACCCGGATGCGCGAGGACGAGATCGAGCACGGCCGCAGCGGCGAGGCGCTGGGAGCCCGCGAGCTGCCTTCTGCCGTGAAGGCGGTGATGGGGATCGCGTCGAAGGTGATGACGCGGACGGCCTACCTCGTCTGAGTCAGGCCTCGCGCACTTCGACGTCGTAGGTGATGGCCGCGGTCGCGGCCAGCATGATCGTCGCCGAGCAGTACTTCTCCTTCGAGAGCTTCACCGCCCTTTCGACCTGGGCGGGATCGAGGCCGCGGCCGGTGACGATGTAACGCATGCGGATCGCGGTGAACACTTTCGGATCCGTCTCGGCCCGGTCGGCGTCGAGCTCGACCACGCAATCGGTCACGGGCTGGCGCGCCTTGCGCAGGATGTGCATGACGTCGATCGCCGTGCAGGCTCCCGTGCCCATCAGCACCAGCTCCATCGGGCGCGCGCCGAGATTGCGGCCGCCGACGTCGGGCGCGGCGTCGGAAACCACGGCGTGGCCGCTGCCGCTTTCCGCGACGAACGTCATGCCCTCCGACAACTTGATCCTGGCCTTCATGCCGGCGTGCCGCTTGCGGGCGGGACCGGGTTCGCCGCATCGCGGTCGATCAACCACGCCTTGAGCAGCTTCCACGAAACGGCCAGCAGGACCGGGCCCACGAAGAGGCCGATGAATCCGAAGGCGACCGCGCCCCCGAACACGCCCAGGACGACGAGCAACATCGACAGGCCGCCGGCTCGGCTCATGAGGATCGGCTTCACGAAGTTGTCGACGGAGCTGATCACGGCCGCGCCGTAGATGCCCATGAAGATCGCCCAGCCCGGCTGGTCCGTCGCATAGAGCCACACGGCCGCGCCGCCCCAGACGAGCACGGGGCCCATGGGGACGAGCGAGAGCACGAACGTGAGGGCGGCGAGGAGGAAGGCACCCGGCACGCCCGCGATGAGGAATCCCACGAGCGCCACGGCGGCCTGCGCGACCGCCGTTCCGATCAGCCCGTAGACGACGCCGCGAACGGTGTTCTGGGCCGTCATGAGAAGCACGCCGCCTTGCTCCCGGCCGGCGAGCCGCGCGACGGCACGGCGGAAGAGGTTGGAGGCGAACTCGCCGTCGCGATAGAAGAAGAAGGCGATGAAGGTGGCCACCAGCACCTGGAAGAGCCCGGTGCCCACGGCGCCGCCGGTGGCGATGAGGATCTTCTTGCCCGGATCGACCAGGCGGCGCGCGAGCGCGGCCAACTCGTCGCGGCTGCCGGTCAGCGCTTGCCAGTACTGGTCGAGAGAGGAGCCCACGAGAGGCAGGTTCTTGACGAAATCCGGAAGCTGGATCGATTCCCGCCGATCCAGGAGGCCACGGAAGAGGTCGACGATGTCGCCGGAGTGGACGATGAGGCTCTGGGCCACGAGCGCCACCGGGAGCGCGATGAGCACCAGGAGCGCCAGGACCATGACCAGGGCCGCGAGGGAGCTGCGGCCGCCCCAGCGGTCGCGCAGCCAGGCGTAGGCCGGCCACGTGGACATGCAGATGACCACGGCGAACAGCATGGCGGCGAGGAAGGGAACCAGCACCAGGACCGTCCCGATCACCAAGAGGGCGGCGACGGCGATCCGGACGTAGTGCTCGGTGGGTGCGGGCGAAGCGGGCGTGGGAGGCATGTCCCCGGATTCTAGCGGACCCCGCCTTTGACACAAAGGGCTGATTTCCCTATAATTTCGGGTTCAGTACCCAAACAGCTAAGCGTTCAAACGTATCGCCGGACCTCTTGAGGCCAGCGGCACCCAGGGACGCAAAACGGAGATTTGCCATGAAGACCTTCTCGGCCAAAGGCCACGAAGTCCGGCGCGACTGGCTCCTCGTCGACGCAACGGACAAAGTGCTCGGTCGCCTTGCGGTGGAAGTCGCCACCCGCCTGCGCGGCAAGCACAAACCCGAATTCACTCCCCACGTCGACACGGGCGATTACATCATCGTCGTCAACGTGGAGAAGCTGAAAGTCACGGGCGCCAAGGAGCAGGACAAGAAGTACTTCCGCCACTCGACGTACCCGGGCGGAATCTACGAGACCAACTTCAAGAAGCTGCAGGCGCGCCATCCGGACCGCGTCCTGAAGCTCGCGGTGAAGGGCATGCTCCCGAAGGGCCCGCTGGGCTACGCGATGATCAAGAAGCTCAAGATCTACGCCGGCCCCGCGCACCCGCACACCTCGCAGCAGCCCAAGTCCCTCGAGATCTAAGGAGCGACCATGATCGGCAAATACAATTACGGTACCGGCCGCCGCAAGAACGCGGTGGCACGGGTCTTCATCAAGTCGGGCAAGGGCGACATCATCGTCAACGGCAAGTCCGTCGACGTGTTCTTCTCCCGCGAAACGGGCCGCATGATCGTGCGCCAGCCTCTCGAACTCACGAACCACCTGGCCACGTTCGACATCAAAGTGAACGTCTTCGGCGGCGGTGAATCCGGCCAGGCCGGCGCCGTGCGCCACGGCATCACCCGTGCGCTGATCGAATACGATCCCACGCTGAAGCCCACCCTGTCGAAGGCCGGGCTCGTCACGCGCGACGCGCGCGAGGTCGAGCGCAAGAAGGTCGGCCTGCACAAGGCGCGACGTCGCAAGCAGTTCTCGAAGCGATAGGCGGAGCGCTGTTCGATCGCGCTTGGGACAAGAAGCCGCCTTTGCCGGGCGGCTTTTTGTTTTCTGAAGCGCGCTCCCGGCAGGGCGCACCATCCATGACGGGAAGGACACCATGATCAAGGTCGGTATTGTCGGAGGTACGGGGTACACGGGCGTGGAACTGCTGCGCTTGCTCGCCGCCCACCCGCAAGTCGAAGTGACGGCGATCACCTCGCGCAGCGAGGCGGGCACGCCGGTGGCCAAGATGTTCCCGTCCCTGCGCGGCCGGTACGACATCGCGTTCACCGATCCGGCCAAGTCGCCTTTGTCGGGCTGCGACGTCGTTTTCTTCGCCACACCCAACGGCGTGGCGATGTCGCAGGCACGCGCGCTGCTCGAAGGGGGCGCGCGCATCGTCGACTTCTCCGCCGATTTCCGCATGAAGGACCGCGCGACCTGGGAGAAGTGGTACAAGGTGACTCATGCGTCTCCGGAGCTCTTCGAGCAGGCGGTCTATGGTTTGCCCGAGATCAATCGCGAGCGCATCCGCAAGGCGCGCCTCGTGGCCAACCCCGGCTGCTACGCGACCGCCATCCAGCTGGCGCTCCTGCCGCTCGTGGAATCCGAGTTCGTGGATCACGCGCACCTCATCGCAGACGGAAAGTCCGGCGTGAGCGGAGCCGGCCGCAAGATGGAATTGGGCATCATGTACGCCGAGGCCACGGACAACTTCAAGGCCTATGCCGTGCACGGCCACCGGCACCATCCCGAGATCCTCGAGAGCCTGCAGTCGCTCGAAGGCGCTTCGGGGCGCAAGCTCGGCCTCACGTTCGTGCCGCACCTCACGCCGATGGTGCGGGGCATCCTTGCGACGGTCTATGCGCGCATCACGCGCGAGACCGACTTCCAGGCGCTGTTCGAAAAGCGCTTCAAGGGCGAGCCCTTCGTCGACGTGCTTCCGCCGGGCAGCGAGCCGGAGACCCGCTGGGTCCGCGGCACCAACCACTGCCGCATCGCAGTGCATCGTCCCATGGACGGCGACACGCTCGTGGTCCTCGCCGTCGAAGACAACCTCGTCAAAGGCGCCGCGGGCCAGGCGATCCAGAACATGAACCTGATGTTCGGCTTTCCCGAGACACAGGGCATCGACCAGGTGGCCCTGCTTCCATGAGGGGCATCGCGCGGCGCCTGCGAAGCAGCTTCGGCATGCGCTCGGCGCGGATGACCATTCGTTCCCAGATGGCGTGGTACTGGCGCTGGATGCTGAACCTGCTGATGATGGTCGTCGTGGGCGGCGTGGTGTGGTGGCTCGTCGAGAACAGCTACCGCATCACCGGCTTCAACTTCGACGAGGCGCGCCAGCAGATCTCGACGCTCGGCGAGGAGAACGGCAAGCTGAAGCGCGACCTCGAGGGCGCGAAGAGCTCGCTCACCGAGCGCGATCGACAGCTGCAGATCGAGAAGGCGTCGCAATCGGAGCTCGCGCGAACGGTGGCGCAGCTCCAGGACGAGAACTCCGCGCTGAAGGAAGACCTGAGCTTCCTGCGCAACATCATGTCCTCGGGGACCACGCCGGAGGGCATCGCGATGTCCAACCTCAAGGTCGAGTCGGACGGCAAGCCCCTGGAATTCCGCTACCGGATGCTGCTCACGCAGGGCGGCCAGCGCAAGCAGGACTTCAAGGGCAAGGTCCAGGTGCTGGCCAAGGTCGAGCAGAACAACGTCCTCAGCACCGTGACGTTCCCGGATGCCACCGCGGCCGAAACGGTCGGCGGCGTCGAGTTCCGCTTCTACCAGAAGTTCGAGGGCCGCTTCCGGATTCCCGAGGGCTCGGTGCTGCGCAGCGTGGATGTCCGTGTGCTGCAGTCCCCAGGGGGACAGGTTAAACTGTCCAAGACCGTCAACCTTTCGTAGGAGGTCTTTCCCATGTTCGGAAAGCCGAATAAGCCCAGCCCCATCGACAGCCTCATCGGCTCCGGCTCGACCATCGAAGGCAACATCACCTTCACGGGCGGCCTGCGCATCGACGGGCACGTGAAGGGCAACGTGAAGGCGACCGGCAGCAAGCCCGGCACGCTGGTCCTGTCGGAGATGGCCAAGGTGGAAGGCGAGATCGACGTCGCGCATGTCGTGATCAACGGCACGGTCGCCGGCCCGGTCCGCGCCACGGAGTACGTCGAACTCCTTCCCAAGGCTCGTGTCACAGGCAATGTGTCGTACAAGTCCATCGAGATCCACGTCGGAGCGATCGTGATGGGCCAGCTGGTTTACGAAAACCCGCAGAAAAGCGACAAGGTGGTCGAATTCAAGCCCACCAACACCGGCATCACCGGTTGAAAGCGCGCCAGGAGAACCTCATATGAACGACATGACCGCCATTCCCGAAGCCCTCGTCTTCACGGACAGCGCCGCCAGCAAGGTGAAAGCGCTGATCGAGGAAGAGGGCAACAACGACCTCAAGCTCCGCGTCTTCGTGACGGGCGGGGGCTGCTCGGGCCTGCAGTACGGCTTCACGTTCGACGAGATCACCAACGAGGACGACACGGTGATGCAGAAGAACGGCGTGAGCCTCCTCATCGACCCGATGAGCTACCAGTACCTGATGGGTGCGGAGATCGACTACACCGAGGGTCTCGAAGGCGCGCAGTTCGTGATCAAGAATCCGAACGCGTCCTCCACCTGTGGCTGCGGGTCGTCGTTCTCGGTCTAGACCGCGCCGGTAGCACGACTCGAAGGGGAGCCTCGGCTCCCCTTCGTCATTTCAGCGCGGGTAGATGGCGCCCAGGATGCGTGCCCCGCCCGCACCGGTGATGCGGGAGTAGTCGATCGCCTCGCGGCGCACGCACTTCATCGCGAGCCATGCGAAGGCGGCCGCTTCCACGGCGCCCGCGGCGATGCCGAGCACATCGGTATCCGCGAGCCGCCGCGTCCCGGCCAGGGCCGCGATCCTCGAGGCGAGCACGCGATTGCGCGCGCCGCCGCCGCAGAGGTAGATCTCCTCCGTCGCGGGACCGAAGCGTTCGATGGCGTCCGCGATCGCCTGGGCCGTGAGCTCCATCAAGGTGGCCTGCACGTCCTCGGGAGCCAACCCCGCGTCGAGGCGTGCTTCGAGCCACGGAAGGTTGAAGCGCTCGCGGCCGGTGCTCTTGGGAGGCGGGCGCCGGAAATAGTCGTCCTCGAGGAGGCGGGCCAGGAGGCGAGGCTCGACGCGTCCGCGCGCGCCCCAGGCTCCATCCGTGTCGAACGGAGAACCCAGGTGACGCTGCGCCCACGCGTCGAGCAGCACGTTGCCGGGACCGCAATCGAACCCCAGGCAGGGCGTGCCGTGCAGCAAGAGGGACACGTTGCTGATTCCACCGACGTTCACCACCGCGCGCGCACGGGAAGCGCTGCGAAACACGGCATCGTGGAAAGCCGGCGCCAGCGGCGCACCCTGGCCACCGGCGGCCATGTCACGCCTGCGGAAGTCCGCGACGACGTCGATCCCCGTTTGTTCGGCGACGCGCGCGGGATCGTTCAGCTGGATCGTGAAACCGTGCTCGGGACGGTGGCGGACGGTCTGGCCGTGGCATCCGATGGCGGTGATCTGGTCACGAGGGAGGCCCGCGCTCGCTCGCGCGAGATTCACGACCTCCGCATACAGCTCGGCCAACGCAAGGCTCGCGTGGGCCGCGTTGTCGAGCTCACCCTGCCCGGGATGCGAAAGGGCGAGGAGCGTTTCGCGAAGCGAGGACGGGAAAGGCAGGGACGCGAATCCCAACGTGCGGGGCTGTTGCGCGTCGAACGCGACGATCGCGGCATCGGCCCCATCGAGGCTGGTCCCCGACATCACGCCGGCGAAGATCGCCGCCACGCTATTCGAATCGGGCGGCTTGCACGGCGCGCACGACGGCGAGCTTCGCGCTCGCGTCCGCGGCCGCATCCTGGAACTGGGCGCGCAGATGGGGTGGCACGGGAGCGGCCTTCGGGAGCGCCACCTTCATCGGGTCCTGGTGCATGCCGGATACCTTGAACTCGTAGTGCAGGTGCGGACCGGTCGCGAGACCCGTCGCGCCGACGAAGCCGATCGGGTCGCCCTGGCGCACGCGCGTTCCCGCGCGAATGCCGGATGCGAATCCCGAGAGGTGACCGTAGAGCGTGGAAATGCTGCCGCCGTGCTTGATCTCGACCGCGTTGCCGTAGCCGTTGCGCCACCCCGCCGAGAGAACGTGTCCGTCGGCCGCGGCCAGCACGCGCGTTCCCTTGGGCGCCGCGAAGTCCACGCCCGTATGCGCGCGCCAGTTGCGCAGCACCGGATGGAAGCGGCTTCCGAAGCCCGAGCTCACGCGCGAGAACTCCACCGGAGAGCGCAGGAAGGCCTTCGCGCGGTTCGATCCATCGAGAGCGTAGTGCGTCTCGCCACCTTCGCCGTCACTGAACAGCACGGCGGTATGCACGCGGCCATCGTTCACGAACTCGGCAGCGAGGATCCGGCCGGGCCCGAGGAGCTCGCCGGCGTCGTAGAGCATTTCGTAGACCACGGTGAAGCGGTCGCCCTTGCGGAGGTCCGAATGGAAGTCGATGTCGGTCGCGAAGACGCGCGCGATCTGCATCGCGACCGCGTCGGGAATGCCGGCGGCGTCGGTCGCCGCGAAGAGGGAAGAGCGGATCGTTGCGGATTTCTGGAACGTGCGCGGCAACGCATCCACGGCACGATCGCGCGCAACCAAACCTTCGGCGGTGCGCGTGACTTCAAGGACGCTGTCCCCGAGGTAGTAGCGCAGGGTCAGCAGCTCACCCTCGGCGCCCGTCTCGGCTTGCAGCGTCTTGCCCGGAACGAGCTTGCGGAAGATCGTGCTGCCCTTGCGGTCGGCCCGGAGGAATTCCATGGCGCGCGGGTCGCGGACGCCCAGGCGATCGAGCAGTGCGGCGACCGTGTCGCCCCGGAGCACGCGCTCCTGCGTCACGTACCGTGCGGGAGGCGCGGCCTGCGGAGCGAATTCCGGCAAATCGATGGCCTGCTCGACCGTCGCCTGGGGGACGTCGATGACGGAGGTCCCCGGGGCGACGCCAAAGGCGGTCACGATCCCCAGGGCCGGGAGGCCCAGCAGCAGGAACCCGAAAGCGGCCTGCCTCAGGGGGCGAAGGCGCGCGGAGCGCTGCGCTAGAATGTCGGCTTTTTCCACCTGATCGGATTACGTTCGTCCGGATGGTCGAAGCATAGCAGAAAAGCGCCGCAAATCGGCAGAAAACGGAATTAAATCAATGACTCATCCCACGGACCTCGAGGAAATTCGCAGGGGCGCCGTCGAGCTCCTCGTCGAGGAGGACCTCGTTCGCAAGCTCGCGCGCGGCAAGCCGCTGCGAGTGAAGGCGGGCTTCGATCCGACCGCGCCCGACCTGCACCTCGGGCACTCGGTCCTGTTGAACAAGATGCGCCAGTTCCAGGACCTGGGGCACCACGTCATGTTCCTGATCGGGGACTTCACCGGCCTCATCGGGGATCCGAGCGGCAAGAACGCGACCCGCCCGCCGCTCAGCCGTGAGCAGATCCTCGCGAACGCGGAGACCTACAAGACGCAGGTCTTCAAGGTCCTTCACCCCGAGAAGACCGAGGTGATGTTCAACTCCACGTGGAGCGATGCGCTCGGCGCGGCCGGCATGATCAAGCTCGCCGCGACCTACACCGTGGCGCGAATCCTCGAGCGCGACGACTTCGCGAAGCGTTTCGCCGAGCAGCGTCCGATCTCGATCCACGAATTCCTCTATCCCTTGATGCAGGGCTACGACTCGGTCGCCATGAAGGCCGACGTCGAGCTGGGCGGCAACGACCAGAAATTCAACCTGCTGGTCGGGCGCGAGCTGCAGAAGCACTATGGCCAGGAGCCGCAGGTGATCCTCACCCTGCCGTTGCTGGAGGGTCTGGACGGCGTCGACAAGATGTCGAAGTCGCTCGGAAACTACGTGGGCATCGACGAGGCACCCAACGAGATGTTCGGCAAGCTCATGTCGATCTCGGACGACCTCATGTGGCGCTACATCGAGCTGCTGTCCTTCGAGTCGCTCGCGACCATCGCGGGATGGAAGCGCGAGATCGAAGCGGGTGGCAACCCGCGCGACATCAAGGTGCGCTTCGCGCAGGAGATCGTCGCCCGCTTCCACGACCGGCGGGCGGCCGAGGCGGCACTCGAGGATTTCGAGTCGCGCTTCAAGCATGGGGAAATTCCCGCCGACCTTCCCGAGCAGCAGGTTGCCGTCGAGGGGGCGGACATCCCCCTCATCCAGGTGCTCAAGGCCACGAGTCTTTGCCCAAGCACTTCCGAGGGGGCCCGCATGATCGAGCAGGGCGGGGTTCGCGTGAACGGCGAGAAGGTCGCCGACAAGGCGCTCAAGCTGAAAGCGGGCGAGTCCTACGTCCTGCAGGTCGGAAAGCGCAAATTCGCCCGGGTTGTCCTGAAGAAGGCGGCCTAGGGCCCTCCAACCCCTCGTTTGCCATTTGTTGACCGAGGGGTCGAATTCCGCTATAGTGGTGGGCTTCGTTGGTCGAGCAGGGGAAACCCGTCGCAGGCCAATTCGCTCTTTAAAAAGTTACAGCCGATAGAGGTGGGTGCTGCGAGTGATCGCGTACCTGTTGTTTCTGGCCGTCAAAGGTTAGGGGCGATAGGAACTCATAGCGATACTTGTAGTGCACTCATCTTGGATCCAAGTGATTCGAGTGAGTTTTGATTGGATTGAACTGAAGAGTTTGATCCTGGCTCAGATTGAACGCTGGCGGAATGCTTTACACATGCAAGTCGAGCGGCAGCGCGGGGGCAACCCTGGCGGCGAGCGGCGAACGGGTGAGTAATACATCGGAACATGTCCAGTTGTGGGGGATAGCCCGGCGAAAGCCGGATTAATACCGCATGAGCTCGAGAGAGGAAAGCGGGGGACCGTAAGGCCTCGCGCGACTGGGTTGGCCGATGTCCGATTAGCTAGTTGGTGGGGTAAAGGCCTACCAAGGCGATGATCGGTAGCTGGTCTGAGAGGATGATCAGCCACACTGGGACTGAGACACGGCCCAGACTCCTACGGGAGGCAGCAGTGGGGAATTTTGGACAATGGGGGAAACCCTGATCCAGCCATTCCGCGTGAGTGAAGAAGGCCTTCGGGTTGTAAAGCTCTTTTGTCCGGAGCGAAACGGTTAGCGTGAATATCGCTGACTACTGACGGTACCGGAAGAATAAGCACCGGCTAACTACGTGCCAGCAGCCGCGGTAATACGTAGGGTGCGAGCGTTAATCGGAATTACTGGGCGTAAAGCGTGCGCAGGCGGGCTTTTAAGCCAGACGTGAAATCCCCGGGCTTAACCTGGGAATGGCGTTTGGGACTGGAAGTCTGGAGTGCGGCAGAGGAGACTGGAATTCCTGGTGTAGCAGTGAAATGCGTAGATATCAGGAGGAACACCGATGGCGAAGGCAGGTCTCTGGGCTGACACTGACGCTCATGCACGAAAGCGTGGGGAGCAAACAGGATTAGATACCCTGGTAGTCCACGCCCTAAACGATGTCGACTGGTTGTTGGGGGTTTGACACTCTCAGTAACGAAGCTAACGCGTGAAGTCGACCGCCTGGGGAGTACGGCCGCAAGGTTAAAACTCAAAGGAATTGACGGGGACCCGCACAAGCGGTGGATTATGTGGATTAATTCGATGCAACGCGAAAAACCTTACCTACCCTTGACATGTCCGGAAGCCTGAAGAGATTTAGGTGTGCCCGAAAGGGAACTGGAACACAGGTGCTGCATGGCTGTCGTCAGCTCGTGTCGTGAGATGTTGGGTTAAGTCCCGCAACGAGCGCAACCCTTGTCATTAGTTGCTCCATTAAGTTGAGCACTCTAATGAGACTGCCGGTGACAAACCGGAGGAAGGTGGGGATGACGTCAAGTCCTCATGGCCCTTATGGGTAGGGCTTCACACGTAATACAATGGCGCGTACAGAGGGTTGCGAAGCCGCGAGGTGGAGCCAATCCCTAGAAAGCGCGTCGTAGTCCGGATTGCAGTCTGCAACTCGACTGCATGAAGTCGGAATCGCTAGTAATCGCGGATCAGCATGTCGCGGTGAATACGTTCCCGGGTCTTGTACACACCGCCCGTCACACCATGGGAGTGGGTTTCACCAGAAGCCGGTCGCTTAACCGCAAGGATGGCGCCGACCACGGTGAGATTCATGACTGGGGTGAAGTCGTAACAAGGTAGCCGTATCGGAAGGTGCGGCTGGATCACCTCCTTTCTAGAGCGCGCGTTTGTTCGTAGCGCCCACCATCTATCGGTTGTTCCTTTGGGGTTTGGCCTCGGTACGGGTCTGTAGCTCAGTTGGTTAGAGCACCGTCTTGATAAGGCGGGGGTCGATGGTTCGAATCCATCCAGACCCACCAACGAAGCCGCTGGAGTCGGAATCGTTACGGGGGCTGTAGCTCAGTTGGGAGAGCACCTGCTTTGCAAGCAGGGGGTCGTCGGTTCGATCCCGTCCAGCTCCACCAATGCCTCGATGCTCCTGGGGCTTGAGGTTGTGTTCACGTAGAAGGTTGTTTTCGAGGAAACATCAACGAGTGTTTTTGAAGGGGCACTACGCGGATTGCGTGGGCTTTGGATGAATGCTCCTTGATGCTTCTTTATGAAGTGTCTATTCGGCTGCTCTTTAACAATTCGGATTTGAAGGTGGTGTGTTCGCGTGGCTCTTTTTGCGCGTGGACGCCTGGTGCGAGCGATCGCCCGGGATGTCCGCTACAGCGTGCGAAAGTTGGTAGAGCCGGGGCGCGAGCACATTAACTGGGTGATGTATTGCATGTTCATCAAACGTGTTTGTTTTGATGGACGCACAAGCGCGCGAGAATTCCTATGATCGTGTGATGCCGTGAAGAACTTTACTTCGCGGTGCTTCTTAAAACGAGGCAGCAAGGTTATAGGGTCAAGCGAATAAGTGCATGTGGTGGATGCCTTGGCGATTACAGGCGATGAAGGACGCGACAGCCTGCGATAAGCTGCGGGGAGCCGGCAAATGGGCGCTGATCCGCAGATTTCCGAATGGGGAAACCCGGCCTCTTTGAGGTCACCTCACTCTGAATACATAGGAGTGAAGGAGCGAACGCGGAGAACTGAAACATCTCAGTAACCGCAGGAACAGAAATCAACCGAGATTCCCAAAGTAGTGGCGAGCGAAATGGGAAGAGCCGTCGAGTTTTAGCACGCGCGTTAGCGAAATGGTCTGGAAAGGCCAGCCGTAGTGGGTGATAGCCCCGTACGCGAAAACCCGTGTGTGGAACTAAGCTCGAGACAAGTAGGGCGGGACACGTGAAATCCTGTCTGAAGATGGGGGGACCATCCTCCAAGGCTAAATACTCGTAATCGACCGATAGTGAACCAGTACCGTGAGGGAAAGGCGAAAAGAACCCCGGGAGGGGAGTGAAATAGATCCTGAAACCGCATGCATACAAACAGTCGGAGCCTGGAGCAATCCGGGTGACGGCGTACCTTTTGTATAATGGGTCAGCGACTTACGTTGCGTAGCGAGCTTAAGGCTTGATGCCGGAGGCGTAGCGAAAGCGAGTCTGAACAGGGCGTTCAGTTGCGCGGCGTAGACCCGAAACCGGTTGATCTATCCATGGCCAGGCTGAAAGTGGGGTAACACTCACCGGAGGGCCGAACCCACGCCCGTTGAAAAGGTCGGGGATGAGCTGTGGATAGGGGTGAAAGGCTAAACAAAACCGGAGATAGCTGGTTCTCCTCGAAAACTATTGAGGTAGTGCCTCGTGTATTACCGACGGGGGTAGAGCACTGTTATGGCTAGGGGGCCGCTATAGGCTTACCAAACCATTGCAAACTCCGAATACCGTCGAGTACAGCACGGGAGACAGTCCCCGGGTGCTAACGTCCGGGGACAAGAGGGAAACAACCCAGACCGCCAGCTAAGGTCCCCAATATCGGCTAAGTGGAAAACGAAGTGGGAAGGCACAGACAGTCAGGAGGTTGGCTTAGAAGCAGCCATCCTTTAAAGAAAGCGTAATAGCTCACTGATCGAGTCGTCCTGCGCGGAAGATGTAACGGGGCTCAAGCCGATAACCGAAGCTGCGGATCTCAGGAGCAATCCTGGGGTGGTAGAGGAGCGTTCCGTACGCCTGCGAAGGTGGGGGGTAACCCCTGCTGGAGGTATCGGAAGTGCGAATGCTGACATGAGTAGCGATAAAGCGGGTGAAAGGCCCGCTCGCCGAAAGCCCAAGGTTTCCTGCGCAACGTTCATCGGCGCAGGGTGAGTCGGCCCCTAAGGTGAGGGCGAGAGCCGTAGCTGATGGGAATCTGGTCAATATTCCAGAACCGCCGACGGGTGCGATGTGGGGACGGAGAAGGTTATGCGAACCGGCTGTTGGATGTGCCGGTGAAGCGTGTAGGCAGATCTCTTAGGGAAATCCGGGGGGTCAATGCCGAGGCGCGGGACCAGGAAGAGCTTGCTCTTTCGAAGTCGCGGATACCCTGCTTCCAGGAAAAGCCACTAAGCTTCAGCCCGTTGGGACCGTACCGCAAACCGACACAGGTGGGCAGGATGAAAATTCTCAGGCGCTTGAGAGAACTCAGGAGAAGGAACTCGGCAAATTGACACCGTAACTTCGGAAGAAGGTGTGCCTTTGGTAGGTGTAGGGACTTGCTCCCGAAGCCGAAAAAGGCCGCAGAGAATCGGTGGCTGCGACTGTTTATCAAAAACACAGCACTCTGCTAAGACGTTGGAAGTCGACGTATAGGGTGTGACGCCTGCCCGGTGCCGGAAGGTTAAGTGATGGGGTGCAAGCTCTTGATCGAAGCCCCGGTAAACGGCGGCCGTAACTATAACGGTCCTAAGGTAGCGAAATTCCTTGTCGGGTAAGTTCCGACCCGCACGAATGGCGTAACGATGGCCACACTGTCTCCTCCTGAGACTCAGCGAAGTTGAAATGTTTGTGAAGATGCAATCTACCCGCGGCTAGACGGAAAGACCCCATGAACCTTTACTGTAGCTTTGCATTGGACTGTGACGCTGTCTGTGTAGGATAGCTGGGAGGCTTTGAAGCGGTGCCGCTAGGTGCCGTGGAGCCAACGTTGAAATACCAGCCTGACGACGTTGCGGTTCTAACCTGGGCCCCTTGACGGGGTCGGGGACCGTGCATGGTAGGCAGTTTGACTGGGGCGGTCTCCTCCCAAAGGGTAACGGAGGAGTGCGAAGGTCACCTAGGTACGGTCGGAAATCGTACTCATAGTGCAATGGCATAAGGTGGCTTGACTGCGAGACTGACAAGTCGAGCAGGTGCGAAAGCAGGTCATAGTGATCCGGTGATTCTGAATGGAAGGGTCATCGCTCAACGGATAAAAGGTACTCTGGGGATAACAGGCTGATTCCTCCCAAGAGTTCATATCGACGGGGGAGTTTGGCACCTCGATGTCGGCTCATCACATCCTGGGGCTGTAGCCGGTCCCAAGGGTATGGCTGTTCGCCATTTAAAGTGGTACGTGAGCTGGGTTCAAAACGTCGTGAGACAGTTTGGTCCCTATCTGCCGTGGGCGCTGGAGATTTGACGGGGGCTGCTCCTAGTACGAGAGGACCGGAGTGGACGTATCCCTGGTGTACCGGTTGTCACGCCAGTGGCATTGCCGGGTAGCTATATACGGAAGAGATAACCGCTGAAAGCATCTAAGCGGGAAACTCGCCTGAAGATGAGATCTCCCGGAGCTTCGAGCTCCCTAAAGGGTCGTCGTAGACCACGACGTTGATAGGCCGGGTGTGCACGAGCAGTAATGCTCTGAGCTGACCGGTACTAATTGCCCGTGCGGCTTGACTCTATAACCTTGCAAACCTTGTGCAGATCACCATCGAGCACCATCCGATGGCACCGATCACGCAATGCATCACCCCCAGCACCTTCAAATACCGAACATGAATCGTTGAGCCTCAATGCATCGACTCAACGACTCGACAGAATTCCTGGCGACCATAGCGCGTTGGCCCCACCCCTTCCCATCCCGAACAGGTCCGTGAAACGACGCCGCGCCGATGATATTGCGGATTGCCCGTGAGAAAGTAGGTCATCGCCAGGGCCTTACCCAAAACGCCCAACTTCACACGAAGTTGGGCGTTTCCTTTTGCGCCACCCGAACACGTCGCCTGCCGTATCCTCACCGCCGATGAACCGATACCTCGCCGAAGCGCAGCGCCTCCTCCTGTCCGGCGAGTTCACCGCGGCGGCGGAGCAGTGCCGCAAGTCCATCGCGATGGGCCTGGATGCCGCCGCGGCACGCGGGCTGCTCGCCGACTGCCATTTCAATTTCGGCGTCCACCACAACAGGACGGGCGGCCTGTCCGACCAGGCCGAGGCGCAGTTCCGGCGCGCGCTCGAGATCGATCCCCGCCACGCGGACGCGGCCAACAACCTGGGCGCGATGCTCCTCCTGAAGGGGCAGGGCGAGCTCGCGCTCCCGCACTTCCGAGCCGCCCTCGCACAGGCGCCGTCCGACGTTCGCTATGCGGCGAATCTCGCACGCGCCCTGGTCCAGGCCGATCGACTTGACGAAGCTTCGGCCGCGCTCGCAGCGCTCGCCAAGCTTGATCCGGCGAACGCCGGCGCGTACCTGCTCTGCGAGGCCATGCTGGTCTCGGACATCACGCCCGATGCAGGCTACCCGGAGCGCGTGCGCGAATCGATTCGCGGCAAGCTCGCCCTCCTCGAAACGCAGGCGCACGCGATCCTGGATCCGCTCGTCTTCCCGACGACCTATTTCCCGCTCTCGTATCACGGCGCCGGCAACCTCGACATCGTGCGGCGCCTGGCCGCATTGCACCTGCGCTGGAATCCGGCGCTCGCCTACGAAGCCCCCCATATCCGCGAATGGAAGCGCCCGAAGGGACGCGCGCGCCTCGCGATCGCCTCGCGCTTTCTTCGCGACCACAGCATCGGCAACACTTCGCGAGGCCTGGTCGAGCGCCTCGACCGCTCGCGGTTCGAGGTCACCGTCGTTCGCTTCGAGCCGTCGCGGGGCGACGAGACTTCCCGTGCCATCGACGCCGCCGCCGATGCGGTGATCACGCTTCCGCCGCAGCTCAATGCAGCCCGCGCCGAGCTCGCCGCCCAGGCGTTCGACATCCTCTACTACCAGGACGTCGGCATGGAGCCGCTCTCGTACTATCTCGCCCTGTCGCGCCTGGCGCCGGTGCAGGTGACCTCGTTCGGCCACCCCGATACAACCGGTATTCCCAACGTCGACCACTACGTGTCCTCCAGCCTCTACGAGCCGCCCGGGGCGCAGGACAACTACTCGGAACACCTGGTGGCGCTGCCGGATGTCGGAACGCTCGCCTACTACTACACGCCGAAGCTGACGGGACCCCGGCCCACCCGAGACGACTACGGGCTCGGGGACGTGCAACGGCTCTACCTCTGCCCGCAGACGCTGTTCAAGGTGCAGCCGCAAATGGACGCGCTGTTCGACGCCATCGTGGAACGGGACTCGCAGGCGACGATCGTCCTCATCGACGCGGGCCACCGCGGCCTGCGCCCCGCGCTCGAGCGCCGCTTCCGCGCCCATTCGAACCGCATGGCCAATCGCGTGAGGTTCGTCCCCGCGATGCCCTTCGCGCGCTACCTCGGACTGGTGGCGAACGCGGACGTGATCCTCGATACCGTGCACTTCAACGGCTACAACACGACGCTGGAAGCCCTCGCACTCGGAGTGCCGGTGGTCACGTTGCCGCGCGCATTCCAGCGCGGCCGGCACGGGCTGGGCATGTACGAAGCGATGGGATTCAGGGACCTCGTCGCCGTGGACGAAGCCGACTACGTCGCAAAGGCGGTGCGCATCGTGACCGATCCGGCGTATCGCACGCATTGCGTCGAGCGCATCGCGGCGACGCGCGCGGTCCTCTTCGAGAACGACCACTTCATCCGGACGACCGAGGCGGCCCTGGAGGCGATGCTGGCGGAGCGTTCGCAGGGGACGCCGCACTGATTTGTGCGAGGCGGCGCGCGAGGAAGCGTCGTTGCGCACCGTTGGTGGACCGCGCGATCGCCGTGCCGTAGTGCTCGCGCGCCTCGGCGTGGCGTCCCGCGCGCCGCAGGAGATCCGCGCGGGCAGCGTGCAGCAGCGCGTAGTCCTCGAGCGTGCCGTCGCGTTCGATCTCGTCGATCCACGCGAGACCTTCCTCGGGCCCGGCCACCATCGCGATCGCGGCGGCCGCGTTCAAAGCAACCACCGGTGTCGGCGCCAGGCGATAGAGCGCGCCATACAGCGCCGAGATCTGCGGCCAGTCCGTGGCTTCGGGCGCGGGCGACTTCGCATGGAGCGCGGCGATCGCAGCCTGGATCTGGTACGGACCGGGCGTGCGCCGGGCGAGCGCGGCATCGAGGAGCGCGAGACCCTCGGCGATCATCGCGCGGTCCCAGCTCGCGCGATCCTGTTCCTCGAGCGGAATCGCCACGCCCTCGGCATCGGCTCGCGATTCGCGCCGCGCCTCGTGGAGCAGCATGAGCGCGAGCAGGCCGAGCGTTTCCGGGCGGCCCGGCAGCAACGCGACGACCAGGCGCGCGAGCCGCAGTGCTTCGGCCGAGAGATCCGAACGCACCAGCGACTCGTTCTCCGTGGCGGAGTATCCCTCGTTGAAGACGAGGTAGATCGTCGCGAGCACGCCGGCGAGCCTTTCCTCCAGCGCGGCACCGGACGGCACTTCGTAGGGAATCCGTGCTTCGAGGATCTTCGCCTTGGCGCGCACGAGGCGCTGCGCGGTGGTGGCCTCGGGCTCGACGAACGCGCGCGCGATCTCGCGCGTCGTGAGGCCGCAGAGCGTGCGAAGCGCGAGCGCCATCTGCGCGGGCACCGCGAGCGCCGGGTGGCAGCACGTGAAGATGAGCCGCAGGCGATCGTCGGGTAACTCGAAGCCCTCCGCCTCCACGGCCTCCGGCGCGGCGAGCTGCGCCAGGATCTCTTCGGCACCCTCGACCTGCCGGCCCGATCGCCGCAGGACGTCGACCGCGCGGCGTTGCGCGACGAGCGTGAGCCACGCAGCGGGCCGCGCCGGAACGCCGCTCGAAGGCCAGGTCGCGAGCGCCCGCTGGTAGGCATCCTGGAGTGCCTCCTCGGCGAGGTCGAAATTGCCGCCGAGGCGGCCGATCAACCCCGCGAGGATGCGCGGGCCTTCGCGCCGCGCGATCTCGTCGAGGATCCGCGCGAGCAAGCGCTGGCGCCTAGCCGGCTTCCGGAGCGGGCGAAGGATTGAGCGGCCGCACCTCGCAGCTTCCATACGCGGAGCCCGGACACTTCGTCGCCCACCGCACCGCCTCGTCGAGGTTGGGCACGTCGATGAGGTAGTAGCCGCCGAGCTGGTCCTTCGTCTCCGCATAGGGGCCGTCGGTGGTGAGGACCTTCCCGCCGCGCACCCGCACGGTGGTGGCCGTCGTCGAGGGCTTCAGCTCCGAGCCTCCGCGCAGCACGCCCGAAGCCATCAGCTCCTTCGTGTAGTCGATGTATTTCTTGTACTCGGCCTTGAGCGCGGCCTCGTCGAAGCTCGCCCAGGCGCGCTCGTCGCTGTAGATCAGGATCATGTATTCCATGTTTGGATCTCCGCCAGTGTCGTCCCGGAGCGGGACATTCCTACGACGAACGGACCGCCCGCGAATCGACATTCCGGCCGCAAACTTTCCGGGGGTCGGGGGGCGCCGCTAGAATAGCCGCAAACAACCGGTCCACGCTCGGCCGCCGGGAGACAGCATCGCCACGGAGCGCACCCCCGCGTTTGCACGATTGCTCGCCTTCTGGGAACGACTGCGTACGTCGCCCCGGCTGAAGGGCGCGTTCCTGTATGCGGTGGTGCTCGCGGTCGTGGCCGCGGGCAGCTTCCTCCCACACCGGGAGAACGCCCGGTTCGCGAGCGCCGACCGTTACGCGTTCGACGCCCAGATGGATTTCCTCCGCGACCGTTTCCCGCTGCCCGTGGAGAACGACGTCGTCCTGATCGGGACGGACGGCGAGACGGAGAAGGCCTTCCCGGAGCCGATCGCGCTCTGGCACCGCCACCTCGCAAAGACTTATCGCGCGCTCGCCCTCGCGAAGCCGCGCGTCGTCGGTGTCGACTTCGGGCTTCCCGAGCGCACGTTCGACAAGCTCGTGCCGGGCATCGACCGCGCGATGATGATCGGCCTGGTCGCGCTGAAGCACGAGGCACCCCTCGTGATCGTGCAGCACATCGACGATCGCGAGGAGCTGGTCCCGGTGCAGGAGAACTACCGCAACATCATCGGCATCGACAACCTCGGCGTAGACCGGCAGCCGAAGGAACCCGACGGCGTCTCGCGCCGCTTCTTCGAGGACCTGCGCAGCGCAACGACGGGCGAAACCATTCCCACGCTCTCGGGCCAGATGCTGCGACGGCTCGGGCGCTCCGTCCACGAGGGATACATCGACTACAGCGTCGGGATCGCCCCGATGCGCTACATCCCGATGCACGACGTGACCGCGTGGTTCGATGCGGGCGACGTCGGGAAGATCAAGGCCGCGTTCGCGGGCCGCATCGTGCTCATCGGGAGCATGACGGGTGACCGCGATCGCTGGATCCTGCCCGTGCGGCTCCTCGAGCGGCCCGAAGACATGCTGGTCGAGGAGAGCAAGCGCCGCGCGGCCCCGGGACCGGCCGTCGCGCTCAGCCAACCGGGCGTGATGATCCACGTCCAGGTCCTCCGCAGCCACCTCGCCAACGGCATGCTGACCCCGATGCCGGAATGGCTCCGCGCGCTCCTCTGCGCAATCGTCGCGCTCGCAACCCTCGTCCGGGCCCGCCCGCTGACGGTCATCGGCGTGGCGATCCTCTTTCCGCTCGGCCTCGCGGTCGTGAGCCTCGTATCCATCCGGCAAGCCCAGGTCCTGATCCCGCTGGGCTCGGTGGTGCTGGCGTTCTGGATTGCCCTCGCGGTGCGCGCCGCCTACGACACCCTGGAGGCGATCCTCGAGCGCATCCGCATGCAGCGCACGTTCTCCGGCCAGGTGAGCCCCGCGGTGATGAAGGAGATGCTGCGCGGCGGCCTCTCGGCGGGCGTGAGCGGCCAGCTCGCGGACATCTGCGTCCTGTTCAGCGACGTCAGGGATTTCACGACCCTCTCCGAGCACATGTCGCCGGGCATCGTGATCAACGTCCTGCAGCGCTACTTCGACCGCATGGTGAAGGTGGTCCACAAGTTCGACGGCACGGTCGACAAGTTCATCGGCGACGGCCTCATGGTGCTCTTCGGTGCCCCCGGGAAGTCCGCGGATCCGTGCGGTGATGCGGTGCAATGCGCGCTCGAGATGATGGCCGAGCTCGATGCCCTGAATCGTGAATTCGAGAGCGAGGGACTGCCGACTTTGACCATTGGAATCGGCGTAAACTATGGCACTGTGACGGTCGGAAATATCGGATCGTCCGAGCGCCACAATTACTCGGCGATCGGCGATGCGGTCAATGTCGCGGCGCGCATCGAAGGGCTCACCAAGGAGCTCGGCCGCAAGATCCTCATCACGGAGGCGGTGGTGAGCCGGATCGGGGAACGCTTCCACTTCGATCCACTGGGCGAGCACAAGCTGAAAGGCCACAGCCCGGTCAACGTTTGGGGGATCCGCACGGCACGTGCCACGCCGGCGGCGGCATGACAGCGGAGGTCGACATGAAAAAGACGATCCAGCGCGCACTGCTTTTCTGCCTCGCATTCATCGCCGCAGCCGCGGCGTGGGCGGCGGACAGCGTCGCGTTCTTCTCCAACATCAAGGGCGATGTCGCCGTGGACGGCGCCAAGCCGCAGCTCCTGGCCGAGCTCTCGCGCGGCCAGAAGCTGACCCTCGGCAAGGACGCGATGGCCTCGGTGATGTTCATCGCCAGCGGCAAGGAATTCCCCCTGAAAGGCCCCGGCGAATTCGTCGTGCAGGACAGCGGCCTCGCCGCTTCGAGCGGTGGCGCGGCTCCCGCGGCGCGCACGACCGAATGGCGCGCCAGCACGCGCGTCCTGGGCCAGGTCTCGCAGACGTCGGCCGCGAGCGTGCGCATGCGCTCGGTCCCGCCTCCCAAGCCGCCGCCGCCCGCGCTGCTCTTCCCGACGCAAGGCAACATCGCGAACCTGCAGCCGACCTTCCGCTGGTCCGACCCGGGCCCCGCGATGGTGACGCTCTCGGTGGCCGGAGGCGACAAGCCCGTCATCACCGGCAAGACCTCGACCAACAGCTACCGCGTGCCCGCGAAGCTGAAGCCCGACACCGACTACACCTGGGTCGTGAAGGCCGGCGACAAGGAGCTGGGCACCGGCAAGTTCCGCACGCTGCCCGGCGAGGCCGTGCAACGGGCCGAGAAGCGCAAGCCGGGAGAGAAGGCCGAGTTCTCCGACCGCCTCATGTACGCCCTGATGCTGCAGGATCTCGGCGCGGTCCAGGAAGCCCAGGAACAATGGGCCCAGCTGTCCAAGGAACGCGCGGACCTTCCCGAGCTGGCCGGCTTCGCCGGCAAGTAAGCGCAGTTGCGTCTCGCGCTCCTCGCCACCCTCGCTCTCCTCGCGGCCCTGCCCGCGGCTGCGGCCGACCGCGTCGCGCTGCTCATCGGCAACAACAACTACGCGGCCGCGCCGCTGCGCAACGCGGTCAACGACGCGAGGGATCTCGCCGGCGCCCTGAAGGAGCTGGGCTTCACGGTCATCGTGAAGGAGAACGCCACGCGGCGCGACATGATCGACGCCATCCGCGAGTTCGGCACCGCGCTGGACGGCGCGAGCACCGCGCTCTTCTTCTACGCCGGCCACGCGATGCAGTTCAAGGACCGCAACTATCTCGTCCCCATCGATGCCGCGATGGGCAGCGAGGAAGACGTCACGTTCTTCTCCGTCGAGGTGGGCCAGATCTTCGACCGCATGGACCGGGCGAAGACCCGCTTCAACTTCCTCGTGCTCGATGCGTGCCGCGACAACCCGTTCGCGTCGAGCTTCAAGGTCTCCAGCGCCGGCCTCGCGCAGATGAGCTCGCCTTCGGGGACGCTCATCGGCTACGCCACCGCGCCGGGCTCTGTCGCCGCGGATGGCTATGGCCGCAACGGCATGTACACGCACCACATCCTGCAGAACATCCGCGTGCCCGACCTTCCGGTCGAGATCATGTTCAAGCGCGTGCGCGAAGGCGTTGAGCGCGAGACGAAGCGCCAGCAGACCCCGTGGGATTCGTCCTCGCTGAAGGGCGACTTCGCGTTCAACCCGACATCGCGCTCGACCGGCGTGGCCTCCGGCGGATCGTCGGGGCCGAGCGCCGATTCCCAGCTGCAGATCGAGCGCGAGTTCTGGATCAGCGTGCGCGACTCCAATCGCGCCGACGACATCCAGGCGTATCTCGACAAATATCCGAGCGGCAATTTCGCGCCGCTCGCCAAGAACCGTCTCGAGGCGCTGCTCCGCCCCACGCGCGTGGCTTCCGCGCCGCCCGAGATGCGCTCCGGCGCGTCCGCGAATTCGCAAGCGGCACCCTCGGGCAGCGCGCCGATCGAGCCTGCCGCCGCAAGCGCTCCTTCCGCGTCGTCCGCTTCCACGGCGGCACCCGCGAAGGCGGCGGAGAAGCCCGTCGTCATCGCGGCCGCTCCGGCGAGTACGGCGCCGGCCGCGAGGCCTTCCCCCAGTCCCGCGGCCGTGGTCGCCGCGCCACCCACGGCCACTGCGCCCGTGCCTGCCCCCGCAGCCGCGGCGCCCAAGCAGGAAGAGCAGCCCGGCAAGGAGATCCAGCCGGGTGTGCGCGAGTTCACGTTCGCCGACGGCTCGGTCTATCGCGGCGCGATGCGCGGCAGCTCGCTGCACGGCAAGGGCGAGTACGTCTCGAAGGCCTTCCAGTACCAGGGCGAGTTCAAGGACAACCAGAAGCACGGCACCGGCGTGTACGTCTGGGAGAACGGCGATCGCTACCAGGGTGAATTCGCCGACGACCGGCCGAGCGGCAAGGGGAAGTGGACCTTCGCTTCCGGCGACACGTACGAAGGCGACGTGAAGGCCGGCGTGATCGTCGGCAGGGGCACCTCGACCACGAAGAGCGGCGATTCCTTCGACGGCTCCTTCGTCGACGGCAAGCCGCAGGGCACGGGCGTCTATCGCTTCGCGAGCGGCGACCGCTACGAAGGCGAGATGTCCAACGGCCGCATGAACGGGCAGGGCCGCTACGTCGCGAAGGACGGCTACGTGATCCAGGGCCGCTTCAAGGACGGGCAGGCGCAAGGCCCGGGCACCTACACCTTCGCCAACGGCGACCGCTACGAAGGCGAGATCCGCGGCGGCGCGCTCACGGGGCAGGGCGCGTATTTCTACGCCAACGGCCTCAAGTACGAAGGCGACATGGCCAATGGGCTCCCCAACGGCAAGGGCGTGTTCTGGTTCAACGACGGCACGCGGTTCGAGGGGCAGTTCGAGGGCCTGGCCAAGGCCAAGGGCGAGGTGGTCAAGGCGGACGGTTCCCGCGTCCCGGCGGAGATGGTGGGCGGGAATGTCAGGTGGTTGAATTGACTGGTATAATCGCTTTCTAAATCCAGTCCGGAGAGCCCCATGGCCGAACGTAAACGAGTGCGCCGCAACACCCTCGAGCGCCGCTGCCTGCCGAAGTCCTTCAAGCGTCTGTTCATCGGCTCGCCGCGCACGATCTTCAAGCTGCTGGAGACGATCAAGAAGAACTGATCCATCCCGCGCTTCGAAAAGGGCCGCCTTCGCGCGGCCCTTTTCGTTTTCCGAAACGCCTACGTTTTCTTACAAATCGCAGGGCACCGGCGGGTGAATTCGCAAGTCGTACGGTGTGTTATCGCCCGTATGGCCATGCAAGAAACGCAACGCGGCATCCGGATCACGTTCGTCCTGCGCAATCGCGATCGCGATTGGGCGGATCTCGAGCGGCTCGACGAGTCGGCGATCACGCGCGACCCGCGGCGCTTCGTCGGCGGCCGCAACTCGTGGATCGCGCAGTCGTACCTGAGGCTGCGCGACGCTCTCTCGGCGCGCGGCTTCGATGTCGGCCTCTGCCGCCACTTCGAGCCCGGAGCCCTCTGCATCGCCCATCGCGACGACGCGAACGATTTCTCGCAGGCCGCTTCGACGGCCTATCGCCTGGTGATTCGCGCGGATCGCGCACCGGTCCATGCCTGCGACCTCGCGATCGTCCAGAACGGCCTCGGTGCCGCGAGGCACGAGCGCTTCATTCCCCTGTGGCCCCAGCCCGGCCTCGTACCGCGCGATCCCTCCCGCGGCGCCGCCATTCGCTCCCTCGCCTACCAGGGCCGCCTCGGTTCCGCGCCGGACTGGTTTCGCTCGAAGGCTTTCCTGCGCGACCTCGGTGCGCGAGGTGTCGCGTTCGAGGTGCGGGCAACGGGCTGGGAAAGTTATCGGGACGTCGACCTCGCGCTCGCCGCACGGCGCGAATCGCCTCGCGTGCTCGCGACGAAGCCCGCGACGAAGCTCTACAACGCGTGGCACGCCGGGGTCCCGGTGCTCGCGATGCCGGAGCCGGCGTATCTGGAGCTGCGGCGTTCGGTGTTCGATTTCGTCGAGGTCCACGGGCCCGGCGACATCGTGCGCGCCGTGGACAGCCTGCGCCGCGATCCTTCGCTCTATCGGGCGCTGGTCGCCAACGGCCTCCAGCGCGCGGCGGACTTCGGCATCGAGCGCACGCGCGATCGCTGGCTGCGGCTGATCGAGGCCGAGGCCGTTCCCGCTTTCCTGCGGTCGAGGGAAACGCGCGAGCACCGGCGCTTGTGGCACCTGGGCGCGATGGCGCGGCAGAAGGTCGCGAGCCGGCAGCACCGCATCGCGGTGGCGTGGGAACGCTGGATGGATGATGCCGGCGGGTCGAGGCTGGCCTTCGATCGCGTGCGCGCCGCGTTCACGCGCGACACGCTGGCGGAAACACCGCTCAGCGAGCCTTCGAACCTGCAGCAGCCCTAGCCGGCGGCACCTGCGCGCTCAGCCGAGCGCGCGTCCCACGACCTCGCCCACGTCGCTCGAGAGCCCCTCGGCGGAGCGGATCGATTCGAGCGCGCCACGTGCATGGGCCTGGCGGCCCGCGTCGTATTTCTTCCAGCGATCGAAGGCGCGAGCGAGCCGCGAGGCGATCTGCGGATTGATGCGGTCGAGCGCCACGACTTGCTCGGCCACGAAGCGGTAACCCTCGCCGTCGGCCGCGTGGAAATGGACCGCGGTGCCGGCGAAGGCATGCAGCACGGCGCGAGCGCGATTGGGATTGCGGAGGTCGAAAGCCGGGTGGGCGAGGAGCGACTTCACGCGGTCGAGCGTCTTCGGCAGGTCGCTCGTGGCCTGCGCGCGGAACCACTTGTCCACCACGAGCGCTTCGTCCTTCCACTTCTCGTAGAACATGCCGAGCGCTCGCTCGCGTTCCGCGCCCGCGGAGTTCGCGAGGCATTCGAGCGCGGCCATCGTGTCGGTCATGTTCTCGGCGCGGCGATACTCCAGGAACGTGAGCGCACGCGCGGTGGAGTCGTCGATGGCCATCAGGTAGCCGAGCGAGGCATTGCGCAGCGAGCGGCGTCCCGCGGCGTTCGCGTCGGGCGAATAGGGGCCGGTCACCGTGAAGTGGCGGAACGCGCCTTCGAAGCGCGTGCGGTAGCGCTCGGCGATCTCGCGCTTCAGGCGGCGGCGCGCTTCATGGATGGCATCGGGGTCGGCGACTTCCATCTGCTCGGCGAGGATCGCTTCATCGGGCAGCGCGAGGCACTCGGCGGCGAACGCCGGATCGCGCGAAGCGCTCGCGAGGATGCGGCCTACGGCCTCCACGTATGCCGTGGGGACTTCCATCGGCTTGCCGGCCTTGAGCGCCTCGACACCCGCGAGGATGATGCGCGTCGCGAGCACCTGGCCCGCTTCCCAGCGGTTGAACGGATCGCTGTCGTGCGTCATCAGGTGCGTGAGGTCGGCGTCAGTGAGGCCCCCATCGAGCACCACGGGCGCGGAAAAGCCGCGCAGCAGCGACGGCACCGGGCGCGCTGTCACCTCGACGAAGCGGAATTGTTGCTCGGCTTCGCGAAGGTCGAGCACGCGCGTGGTGCCGGAGGCCGCGGCATCGCCCTCGAGGCGCAGCGGGATGTCCACGCCGTCCGGACCAACGAGCCCCACGGCCAGCGGGATGTGCAGCGGCTCGCCGCCCTGGCCGAGCGACTGGCCGACCGTGAGCGTGAAGGCCTGCGCGGCTTCGTCGTACACGCCGCGCGCGGTGACGCGAGGCGTTCCCGCCCGCGAGTACCAGCGGCGCAGGCCCGAGAGGTCGACGCCGCTCGCATCCTGCATCGCCTGGGTGAAGTCGTCGCACGTGACCGCCTGGCCGTCGTGGCGCTCGAAGTAGAGATCCATGCCCTTGCGGAACGGTTCGCGCCCGAGGAGCGTGTAGATCATGCGGATCACTTCCGCGCCCTTCTCGTAGACGGTGGCCGTGTAGAAGTTGTTGATCTCCACGTACGAGTCGGGCCGCACCGGGTGCGCCATCGGGCCCGCGTCCTCGGGGAACTGGTAGGCGCGCAGGTCGCGCACGTCCTGGATGCGGGCCACGGCGCGCGAGTATTCGTCGGCGCTGTACTCCTGGTCGCGGAAGACGGTGAGGCCTTCCTTCAGCGTGAGCTGGAACCAGTCCCGGCACGTGACGCGGTTGCCGGTCCAGTTGTGGAAGTACTCGTGGGCCACGACCTTGTCGATGCCGTAGTAGTCGTAGTCCGTCGCGGTGTCGGGCCGCGCGAGGATGTACTTCGTGTTGAAGATGTTGAGGCCCTTGTTCTCCATCGCGCCCATGTTGAAGTCGCCGACGGCGACGATCATGAAGCGCTCGAGGTCGAGCTCGAGGCCGAACACGGCTTCATCCCAGCGCATCGCCTTCTTCAGCGCGTGCATCGCGAAGCCGGCCTGGTCGATCTTGCCGGGCTCGACGTACACCTGCAGCAGCGCCTTGCGGCCCGAGCGCGTGACGAAGCCTTCCTCGAGGAGGTCCAGCTTCGCCGCCACCATCGCGAACAGGTACGACGGCTTCGGGAACGGGTCTTCCCACTTCGCCCAGTGGCGCTCGCCGTCCTCCTCGCCCTTGGCGACCTGGTTGCCGTTGGCGAGCAGGTGCGGGAAGCGCTCGCGCCCGGCGTGCAGCGTGACCGTGTAGCGCGACATCACATCGGGACGATCGATGAAGTACGTGATGCAGCGAAAGCCCTGCGCCTCGCACTGCGTGAAGAGGCCGTCCTTCGACGCGTAGAAACCCTCGAGCCGCGTGTTGGCCCAGGGGTCGAAGCGCACCACCGCCTCCAGCGTGAAGGCGGCAGGGGCCTCGGCGATCCGCAGGTGATCCTCGTCCACCGTGTACTCGCCCGGGGCGAGCGCACGGCCGTCGATCGCGACCGACACCAGCTCCAGGTGGCGGCCGTCGAGCACCAGCGGCTGCGCCGCGTCCTTCGCCGCGGGGTTGCGGCGCACGGCGAGGCGCGAGCGAATCGTGGCCTGCTTCTCGCGGACATCGACGTCCAGATCGACGGAATCGATCAGGAAGGCGGGGGGCGTGTAGTCGCGGAGGAGGACGGCTTTCGGATTCGGATCGCGCATGGATCGGCTGGGGCGCTCAGCCCTTGCGGCGGAAGAGTGCGGGGACGGCCGGGGCCGGGCCGCGGCGCGGCGTGTCCGGCTCGCTCGTCGCGGGCTCCACCTTGCTCGGCGTGGGCTCGTAGGGCTTGTTGAAATCCATCGGGGGATGGCTCGGGTCGCGCGCGGAACGCGGCGCCGGGCCGTGGTCGGAGCGATGATCCCTGTACTCCCGAGACGGCTTGCCGGATTTCGGCGGCGGGCCGCCGCGCGAATCCTGCCCGCGGCGCGGCTCCTGCTTGCCGCGCGATTCCTGCGGCGGGCGCGATGCCTGCGGGGGACGTGCATCCTGCGGGGGACGCGCATCCTGGGGAGGACGCGCATCCTGCGGAGCGCGCGCCTCTTGCGGAGGACGCGAATCCTGCGCGGCACGCGGCGGCCTCGAAGAGCCTTCCGGACGCGGAGCGCGCGGCGCTTGGCTGCGGCCCTCGGGCTTCGAGCGCGACGATCCCCCGCGCGATCCACCCCGGCCCGGGCGCGGACCGCGAGACTCGCTCGCCTCCGCCTCGTTGGCGCGCACGGCCGATTCGGACAGGCCCGGCACCTCGCGGCGATCGACCTTCTTCTTCAGCATGTTCTCGATCGCGCTCATCAGGCCGCGGTCCTCGGGGCTGATGAAGGAGATCGCCTCGCCTTCCATGCCCGCGCGGCCCGTACGGCCGATGCGGTGCACGTAGTCTTCCGGGACGTGCGGCAGGTCGAAGTTCACGACGTGCGGCAGCGCCTCGATGTCGAGGCCGCGGGCGGCGATGTCGGTCGCGACGAGGACGCGGATCGTGTTGTCCTTGAAGCCCTCGAGCGAGCGGATGCGCGCGTTCTGCGCCTTGTTGCCGTGGATCGCGTCGGCGTTGATGCCGTCGCGCACGAGCTGGCTCGCGAGCCGGTTGGCGCCGTGCTTGGTCTTGCAGAACACCAGCACCTGGCTCCAGTCGTTCGACTTCACGAGGTGGGCGAGCAGCGGGCGCTTCTTCGCGCTGTCCACCTGGTAGGCGTACTGCGTGACGGTTTCGGCCGCGGTGTTGCGCCGGGCGACTTCCACGGTGGCGGGGTCGCGCAGGAACTGGCCCGAGAGCTTGCGGATCTCGTCGGAGAACGTCGCCGAGAACAGCAGGTTCTGCCGGATCGGCGGCAGCAGGCTGATGATCCGCTTGATGTCGGGGATGAAGCCCATGTCGAGCATGCGGTCGGCTTCGTCGAGGATCAGCACCTGCACCTGGCGGAGGTCCACGGCCTTCTGGCCCGTGAGGTCCAGCAGGCGGCCCGGCGTGGCGACGAGGATCTCGACGCCCTTGCGAAGCTCGGTGATCTGCGGGTTGATGTTCACGCCGCCGTAGACGCAGAAGGGCTTCAGCGGGATGTGCTTGCCGTAGGTCTTCACGCTCTCGAAGACCTGGATCGCGAGTTCGCGCGTGGGCGTGAGGATCAGCGCGCGCACCGGGTGCATGGCGGGCGAGAAGCTCTTGCTCGCCATCGGCGCCAGGCGCTGCAGCAGGGGGAGGGTGAAGCCGGCTGTCTTGCCGGTGCCGGTCTGGGCGGCGCCGAGAAGGTCGCGTCCCGAGAGGACGACGGGGATGGCCTGGGCCTGGATGGGTGTGGGCTCTGTGTAGCCCTGCTCCGCAATCGCGCGCAGCAGCTCGGGCAGAAGCCCGAGGCTTTCGAATGTCGTACTGATGGCAACTCTCCTGAAGGATCGGCCTGGAGGAGCTTTTGGGCTCCCGACCGGTTTCAGGCTGATGGGGTTTACTTCCTGGAACCACCCCTTTGAGGGTGGGGCGGCCGGGGCGCCAACCGGTTGAGGCGCATCCGACGACCGCGGCCGCTATTGTACCGTGGGAATAGACCCCCTTTCAGGCTGTTTGCCCCTCCGAATGGCACGCTCTGCCCCCTTGACCCAGGCGGTCCCCGCCTGGGACCTTTTCCTCCGCCTCTTCCACTGGACCCTAGCCGCCTTGATGGTGGCCTCGGTTACGACGGGATTGCTGGGCGGAAACCTCATGAAATGGCATATGTGGTCGGGCTACGCCATCCTGGGCCTCCTGGCTTTCCGGTTGGCGTGGGGCTTCCTGGGCGGTCCCACGGCCCGGTTCTCGGCCTTCCTGCGGGGCCCCGGCGCGGTCTGGGTCCACGTCCAGGATCTCCTCGCCCGTCGCCCGTCCTTCCACCTGGGCCACAACCCGCTGGGCGGCTGGATGGTGGTGCTGATGCTCCTGGCCGTCCTTTTCCAGGCCGTCACGGGCCTCTTCGCGAACGACGACATCGCCACCGAAGGCCCGCTCTACGCCTACATCAGCAAGGAGCTGAGCGACCGCCTCACGGGCCTGCACAAGCTCAACGTGAAGATCCTCTACGGCCTCGTGGGCCTGCACGTCGCCGCGATCGCCTTCTACCTCATCGCGCGCGGCGAGAACCTCGTCGGCCCGATGATCCACGGACGCAAGACTCCCCCTCCCCCGAACGAAGAAAAGGACTCCCCATGAAGCGAAGCCTCAGGATCGCCACCCTCTCCGCGCTCGTGATCGCCGCCGCGACCACCGCCTACGCGCAGTTGAAGCCCGAGGACGCGATCCGCGCACGCCAGTCGATCATGCGGGTGGTGGCGCTCAACTTCGGCCCGCTCTCCGCGATGGCGCAGGACAAGATCCCCTATAACAAGGACCTCTTCGTCGCGAGCGCAACCCGCCTCGAGGCCGTGTGGTCGATGGATGCGTCGCGCTTCTTCGTGAAGGGCACCGACAAGCCGGTGGCGGGCTCGAACATCGCCGGGTTCACCGACGTGAAGCCCGAGATCTGGAACAACCCGCTCAAGTTCAAGGACGCGTTCGACGACAACACCGCGGCCATCGCGAAGCTCGCCGCGGCCGCGCGTTCCGGCGACGAGGCGGCGATGAAATCGGCGGTGGGCGGCGTGGGCAAGGCCTGCAAGGGCTGCCACGACGACTTCAAGGTGAAGTAGCGCTCCGCGCCGCCGGCGCTCTCAATGCGGCGCCGGCGCGCGCGCGAGGTCGATGTCGATGAACTTCCACCACGGCTGGCTCTGCACCGGCGGGCGGCGGAAGCCGGAGACCCAGGGATGCCAGAAGTCCGTGAGGATGCGGTGCGTGTTGATCTTCGAGGGCGCGTACGCCACCAGCAGCCGCGCCATCTCCTGGTAGAGCTTCGTGCGCTCGGGTGAATCGGGCATCGCGCGCGCCTTCTCGTAGAGCTTGTCGTAGGCATCCAGCTTGAAGCGCGAGCGGTTGCCCTTGTATCCGGCGTTGGGCCCGTAGTAGGTCTGCAGCCAGGTGTCGGCGTCGGGTGACGAGGCCGAGCCGCCCAACTGCCAGAACTGCAGCTTGCCCGCGTTCGATTCCTTCAGCAGGTCGGGCCACTGCGCCTTCCTCACCGTGTAGCGGATGCCGATCTCGTCCATGCTGCGCTTCCACAGCTCGTCGAGCTGGACGTCGCGCGCGATGGTCGTGGAGTTGGACTTGAGCACGAGCGGGCTGCCGTCGGGGAGGTCGCGGTAGCCGTCGCCATCGCGGTCCACGTACCCGAACATGTCGAGCAGCGCCTTCGCCTTGGCCGGGTTGTACTCGCCCGCCGAGGTGCGGAAGTTCGGGTCATAGCCCGCAACGCCGGGGCTGTACGGGGTTTCCGCGGGAATGGCCTGGCCCTTGCGCACGATCGCGATCTCGTCGGACACCTTGTAGCCGAGGGAGACGGCGCGGCGCAGCGCCACCCTCTCCGGCGTGTAGCCGCCCCAGATCGGGTCTTCCATGTTGAAGTAGTTGAACGTGAGGTCGAGCGCGGGCACCTGCGCCATGTGGATGCCGCGCTTCTTCAGGTTCGGCGCGATCTTGTTCTCCGGCGCGGCGATATACGCGTATTCCTCCGGAATGCGCCACAGCAAGTCGTGCTCCTCGTTCAGGAACGCGAGCCAGCGCGGTTGTACGGCTTCCAGCACGTAGACCTCGACGCGGCCCACGATCGGCAGGCGCTTGCCCTTCAGCGCAGCGACCACCGCTGCCGCTTCCTCGTCCCCCGGAGGGGCTTCCGAGCTGAAGAACTCCTCGCGGTAGTTGGGATTCGCCTCGAGCGTGATCTTCGAGGCGCGCTTCCACGCGGTGACCTGGTACGGTCCCGTTCCCACCGGGTGGTTGGTGAGGTCGTCGCCATAGTGCTCGACGACGTCGCGCGCCACGGCGCAGGAGACGCGGCAATCCGCGAAGTTGTAGATGAAGATGAAGGACGGCTCCTTCAGGCGGATCTGCAGCGTGTAGCGATCGAGAGCGCGCAGCCCCTCGATGGGAGCGTCGTAGTCGAACGTGTTGGTCTTGCGGCTCTTCTCGGCGGCTTCGGAGGCGCCGATCACGAGCTCCTCGATCTCCGCCAGCAGCGGCGAGCGCAGCCGCGCGTCGATGAGGCGCTTGAACGAATACACATAGTCCTCCGCCACCAGCTCGCGCTTCTTGCCCTTGAAGGCCGGGTCGGGCGCGAAGTAGATGCCGGGCTTCACGTGCAGCGTGAACGTGCGCCCGCCGTCGGTCACCTCGGGAAGCGCCGAGAGGGTGTTGGGCTGGAGCTTCATGGGGCGGGCGAGGTGGTCGTACCGCAACGGCGGGTCGTAGATGTTGCCCGCGATGATGTTGGAGTAGAGGTCGCTCACCCGCTGCGGGTCGAGCGACGTCTCGGCCACCTCGATGGCGAAGCGGAAGACCTTGTTCGGGTCTGCGGCGGGGGCGGGCAGCGCCGCGGCGAGGGCGGCCGCGGCCAGGAGGATGCGCAGGTTCATGGACGCGATTCTACGTCCGCGCGGGCCGGATTTCGGCCCGCATTGTTACGGTCACTCCACCTTCGCGCCGGATTCCTTCACGACCTTCGCCCACTTGTCGTGCTCGCTCTTCACGAAGGCGCCGAAGCGCTCCGGCGTGCGGTCCACCGGGTCGGCGCCCTGCTCGACCATGCGCGACTCGACGTCCTTCTCGACGATGATCTCGTTCACCGCCTTGTTGAGCGTGTCGACCACCTCGCGCGGCGTGCCCTTGGGGCCGAAGAAGCCGAACCAGGAGCCGGCCTCGAAGCCCGGGAAGCCCTTCTCCGCGACGGTGGGCACGTCCGGCATCGAGCGCGAACGCTTGGTGCTGGTGACCGCGATTGCGACCAGCGTTCCCGCCTTGATGTGCGCGATGACCGACGGGATCGTGGCGAACATGAACTGGATTCGGCCCGCGAGGAGATCCTTCAACGCCTCGGCACCCTTGTACGGCACGTGCGTGGCCTCGAAGCCCGCGCGCGACGCGAGCATGTAGCCGGAGAGGTGGGACGACGTGCCGATGCCGGTGGAGCCGTAGTTCAGCTGGCCGTTGTTCTTCTTCGCGTAGGCGAGGAAGGCCTCCATGTCCTTCACGCCGGCGCCCGGGGGCACGACGAGGACATTGGGCACGTCCGCGATCTGCACGATCGGCACGAGGTCGGTGAGCGGGTTGTACGGGAGGTTGCCATACAGCGTGGCGTTGACGGCCATCGGCCCCACGGAATTCACGATCAGCGTGTAGCCGTCGGCGGGAGCGCGCACCACGAGCTCGGTGCCGATGTTGCCGCCGGCGCCGGGCTTGTTCTCGATCACGAAGGATTGCTTCAGCTTGTCCGCGAGGCGAGCGCTCACCGTGCGCGCGAGGACATCCGTGGTGCCGCCCGCGGTGAAGGCGACGATGATCTTCACCGGCTTCTGGGGCCAGGCCTGCGCCGCGGCGTCGGAAAGCGTGAAGAGGCCGAGGAGGGCTGCGAGTGCTGCGGGGGCGATCTGCCTCATGGTCGTGTGTACTCCGGAGATGAACCGGGACTGTAGCCCGTTCGATGGGCCATGCGAAGATGGATCATGGTCACAATCCTTCTCTCGCCCGTCGTGCAGGAGCGCTTCGGGCCCCGCTTGCAGGCGGCATTCGGCGGCCACGCGCACCGCATCGTGCATCTCGATGCCCCGCCCGGCCCGGACGGCGATTTCGGCATCGACGCGGCCTTCCTCTCGCGCGACATCACCGGGCGTTCCACCAAATTCAAGATCTCCGAAACGATGGAGCGCTTCTTCCACATGCTCGAGCACTCGCGAAACCTGCGCTGGGTGCAAACGCATTCGGCGGGCGCGGATCGGCCGGTGTGGAAGCCCATCAAGGCGCGCGGCATCACGATGACCACGGGCGGTGGTGCGCTCGCGGGCACGGTCGCGGTGACGGCCGTGGGCGGCGTGATCGCACTGGCCCGGCGTTTTCCCGAGGCGATGGACGCGCAGCGCCGTCATGCGTGGGAGCCGTTGCTCGAGGACCGCTCGCCTCCGGATCTCGCAGGAACCTCGGCGCTCGTCGTCGGCCTCGGCCCCATCGGCGGCGAGATTGCGCGGCTGCTGCGCGCCATCGGCCTTCGCGTCACGGGTGCACGCCCCGAGGCGCGGCCGCACGAGCATTGCGACGAGGTGATTTCCTACGCCGAGGTGCGCTCGCGCTTGCCCGGGACCGACTGGCTCGTGCTCGCCTGCCCGCTCACCGACATGACGCGCGGGATCGTCGACGGCGCCGGCCTCGCGAGCCTGCCGAAAGGCGCGCACGTCGTGAACGTCGCGCGCGGCGAGGTGATCGTCGAGAAGGAATTCATCGAAGTCCTGCGCTCCGGCCATCTCGGAGGCGCGTGGCTGGATGTCTTCGAGGTCGAGCCGCTCGATCCCGCCTCGCCGCTGTGGGACCTGCCGCGCGTGATGGTCTCGCCGCATTCCTCGGGCCACGCGCAGGGCAACTACGACCGCGTGGCGGGGATCTTCCTCGACAACCTCGGGCGCTTCGTGGCGGGTGAGCCGCTGCGCAACGTCGTGCAGGCGGGCCGCTAGGGCTTGTCGCCGTCGCGCAGCCACGCGCCGCTGCCGTCGCGCGTGTCGGCGTGCAACGTGAATCCGTCGCCGCAGGTGGTGCAGCGGAAGCGGTAGTTGAGTGTGTCGGGCAGCGCGCCCGAAGAGAACATCGACTCCAGCGATTCCTGTGCGGCCGCGCCGCGCTGCGGCGGATCGTCCCGCGCCAGCACGCCCCGGTCCATCTCCTGGGCGGCTCCGCGCACGGCGTTGATCAGGTCATCGGCCGAGGCGAACTCGTGCGAGCGCAGGTACTGGCATTCCTCGCAGGCCATCGGTCAGCGCTGCTCGGGCGCCCTGGAGATCCACCACGTGGCCGCCGCGATCGCCACGGCGACGATGGCGAGGAAGAGCCAGAAGAAGGCATAGCCGCGCCCGTCGGAGACGAGCTGCGGATCGGTGAGCCCCTGCGTCTGGATGAAGCCATTGATCGATGCGCCCAGGCAGACGAGGGCGAAGGCGAGGGCGCCGAAGACGGCGATCTTGATGGTGATCTGCATGGTCGCGAAGTATACGGGCTAAGCCACGGCCTTCGCGGGAAGGTACGCCGCGATGTTGCCCATCGCGCGGTCCACGTATTCGTCCTTCTCGCCCACCGGCGCCACGTAGTGGATCGCCGAGCGCGCCGCTTCGAGGCCGGCCGTGCGCGCGATCACCCAAGACGCGAGGTATTGCGACGAGAGGCAGCCGCCCGCGGTCGCGACGTTGTCCTTCGCGAAGAACGGCTGGTTCAGCACCTCGACGCCCGCCTCCTGCACCCAGGGCTTGGTCGTGAGGTCGGTGCACGCGGGAACGCCGGCGAGGATACCCAGCTTCGCGAGGATCAGCGTGCCCGAGCACTGTGCGCCGATCAGTTGGCGCGAAGGGTCGAGCCGCAGCCGGCCCATGAGCGCCGCGTCCTTCACGATGTCGCGCGTGTGGATGCCGCTGCCGGCGATCACCACGTCGGCGCTGGAAGCCTCCTCGAGCGTGGACTGCGCATGGACCACGACGCCGTTCATCGACGTCACCGTCGGCGTGGGGCACGCGAGCGTGACGCGCCAGCGGCTGTCGCGCACGCGCTTGAGGATGGCGAGCGCGACGATCGAGTCGAGCTCGTTGAAGCCTTCGAAAGTGAGGATGGCAATGTGCATGAGATGTCTCCCTCAGGAGGACCAGGTCTTCGCAACCAGCTCCGCGGCGTTGCGCGCCATCGAGCGCTGGTAGCGGGAAAGGTGCGGCGCGAGCGTCACGATCGCCAGGCCCGCGGCTTCGGTGGCGCGGCCCTGCGCCACGTACGTGAGCGCGAGGATCGCGCGGGCCTCGTCGTGCAGGGCCCTCGCGTGTCCCGGCTGCATGTGGCGATCGAGCTCGGCCACGAGGAGCGCCTCGCTCTCGTCGAGGCGTCCCAGCAGGCGAAGCGTGCTGCCGAGCTGGATCGTGGCGCGCGTGCGGCGGTAGGCGTCCAGGTCCTCGCAGCCCAGCGCACGGCGATAGAGATGCTCGGCCTCCGCTTCGAAGCCCGCGGTGTCGCGCGCGGCGGCCCGCTCGAAGAGCGCGGCGGCATCGTCCGAGGCCCGCTCGGCCGCGAGGTGGTCGGCGCGTGCCACGAGCTCCTCGGGTGCAAGGTCCGGCGCCTGTCGCCACAGCTCGGCGACGCGGGCTTCCCAATCGTCTTGTGTCATGACAGCAATTCTACGGCGGCGGCGGGATCTTCGAGATCTGCACGCTCACGATCTGCCAGCGCCCGCCGCGCTTCACGTAGATGTCGATGTAGCGGTAGTGCGAGCTGAAGGGCTTGCCGTCGTAGCGGCCGGTCATCCGCGTGCGTCCGCTGAGGAGCGCCGTGTCGCCGTAGAGCCGCACGTCGAAATCCTCCACGACGTAGGGGTCGATCGCGAGCTGCGGCGAGACGAGATCGTCGACGAAGCTCCGCTTCGTCTCCACGTTGCCGGCGCTGTCGATCTGGCGGAAGTCCTCACCCATGTTGGCCTCGATCGCCGCGCGGTCCTTGCGGACGATGGCCTTGTCCCAGTCGTCGGCCTGCCGTGTGAGCAGCGTGATCGTTTGCGCGTCGGTGGCGGTGTCGTTCACGGGCGAGGTCGCGCAGGCGGCGAGGAGCAGGAGGGACGCGACCGCGAATCTCACTTCTGGCGGTCTTCGGCCTTGAAGGTGCCGTCGGTGATCGAAAGCTTCGCCTTCGTCTTCACCTCGACCAGCTCGAAGGCGAACTTGCCCTCGATCACCTTGCCCTTCACCGAAGTGATCTCGAGCACGTTGTTGCCGGGCGCGATGCGGTACTCGGCCTGCGGCTCGCCCATCGGCGTCTTGCTTACGCCCTGTACGAACTTCACTTCGCAGCCGTGGCCGCCGAAATCCTTCGCGGCGTACTTGACCGGCTTCGCGTCGAAGTTCTTGCACATGATCGCGAGGCGGTCGATGGGCGTCTTGGGCGGCGGGTAGGCCGAGGCGCCCTTGGTGGCCGCCATGAGATTCAGCGTGCTCTTCGTCGGCATGAGGTACAGGATGCCGTCGTCGTCGCTCTCGAACGGCTTGCCGCCGATCTTCGCGGAGAGGCTCTGCGGCGTGTCCGCGAGGACGGCGGTGGGCGCCGCCAGGATGGAAGCGATCATCAGGGTCGCGACGGCTGCTTTCGGTGCACGCAAGGACATTCTCCGGTGTTGTTGTTGTCGATCAGGATTTCTGGCTGCGCTCGAGCGCGGCCTGCACTTCGGGGCCCCACATCGCGACGAACGCCCGGCGGTGCTCGGCTAGCTCGGGGTCTTCCTGAGCCAGCGTGTCGATCTCGGGCTCGAGCATCTCGACGATCGTGAGGTAGTGGCTCCACGTCTCGAAGGTGGACTTCTTCAGGCGCGCCACGCGGTTCAGGAAGCGGCGTGCGTAGGCGAGGCGCACGTTGGCAATGAGCTCCTCCTGCTGGGGCGTCATGTCCTCGGCGGTCTCGAGGAGGATCAGCGCTTCCTCGATGTGCTCGCACTCCTGCTCGGGGTCGGACTCGTGCTCGGCGCGTTCGAGCAGCTCGCGGGCTTCGGCGATATCTTTGGTGGCGGACATGGGGGGCTAGCTCCTTGCGCGGTGTGCGATTCGCGTCACCGCGAGCCGCGTGGCCTCGAGGAAGACGAGGGCGGCGGCGGCCACCTCGAGCAGGATGGTGCCGTTCATCGCGACCGTGTGGTGGGACATCGGTGCCAGGACATAGTGCCCGAGGCTGTCGAGGCCGCAGGCCGCATAGACGGCGACGAGCGCCAGCCCCAAGGCGCGGTGGCCGCGCGAGGTGAACAGCCATCCCGCGATGCCGATGGCCGTCATCGCAAGCCATGCGCCGTACACGCCGGAACGAGTCCAGGTGGCCGGAAGGCCGGGATATTCCGGCAGGAACTCCGCGTTGTGGATGAAATGGGCGAGCGTGGCCGCGCCGTAGACGAGCAGCAGCGCGCGAAGGAGGTGCAGTCCGGAGGTTTCAGTCTTCATGGCCGAAGTCTACCGTGCCGAGCGGGTGTGCTAGCTTGGGTCGATGAACCTTCCCGTCGCCTTCCTGCTTTTCTTCGCCGCGTTGCTGGCGCCGCTCCCTGCGCGCGCCCAGGCCGACACCGCGTTCGCGCGCGAAGTGCAGGGCTCAGTGGAGAAGCAACTGGGCGACATGGCGAGCGTCACGTTCACCACGCGTCTTCCCAAGGTGGAATACCGCAGCGAAGTGCGCGCGTGGTCGGACGGGCAGGGCGTGCGCAAGATCGCCACCGTCGATCGCGACGATTCGGGCGACGTCGTCACGGAGTACTACTTCGCGAAGGGCGCGCTCGTCTTCGCGTACCAGGCGATCAAGGGTTTCAACGCGGCGGGCAAGTCCGTGACGCGGATCGAGCAGCGCCAGTACTTCCAGGGCGGCCGCATGGTGCGCTGGCTGGGCGGCCTCGAGAAGGCCGACCTCGCGAAGGACCCCGGCTTCGCCCGCGAGGGCAAGGCGCGGCTCGCAGCCGCGGCGTTCCTGCAGGACGGCGCGAAGCTCCTGGAGGGCAAGCGGGGGAGCGGAACGCTCCTGAAGACCGAGAACGGCGACGTCGCGTGCTACCTCCACCTTCGCGATGCGGGCGGCACGGAATTCATGGAGCTGGGCGACTTCGACCTCTGCTTCCAGAAGCCCTCGCCGATCGGCCGGCTCGTGCGGCTGGAGTACGGCGTCGACAACGTGCTGGCCGACGAATGCCAGGGCAATCCCGACTGCGGGAAGTCCGAGCGCGTGGCGCTCGTCACTCGCGTGCAGCCTGCAGCGCTCTGCACGTCAGCAGAGGCGGTCGTGTTCGCATGCCGTGCGGGCGCCAAGCTGGTTTCGGTGTGCGCTTCGAAGAATGCCTCGGCGACGAGCGGTTACCTCGAGTACCGCTTCGGCAAGGCCGAGGTTCCGCCGGAGCTTGTGCTGCCGAGCGTCCGCACGGTGCCGTCCCGCGCCGCGACAGGTGAGAGCGTGGCGTTCTCCGGGGGCGGCGGCAGCTGGCTTCGCTTCCGGAAAGGCGAGCACGCGTACGTTGCGTACGGCGGAATCGGCAAGTGGGGCCCCCAGGGCGAGACGCGCGAGAAGCAGGGCGTGGTGGTCGAACGCGGCGGGAAAGCGATCTCGCACGTGAAGTGCGGCGAGCTCATCCAGACCCTCGGCCCCGATGACTACGCGCGCCTCGGGATCACCGCGAAGGGAGAGGACTTCCACTTCCCGGACTAGCGGCGCGTCCTCAGGCCAGCCGTTCGGCGCCGGGCGGAATTTCCACCCAGGCGTGCTTGCGCTCCTCGTACACCGAGAAGGCGGGCCGGGGGAAATCCTTGTCCGCGAGCACGCCCACGGGAATCGCGATCACATCGTCGGCACCGTCGATCGTGTAGTAGACCGTGGCGCCGCACGCCGGGCAGAAATGAAAGCGGGCCACGCCGCCGGAATCGCCGACGCGAACGAACTCCGTGGACTTTCCCGCGACGGACACCGTCTCGCGAGGGAATCGCGCCTGCGCTCCGAACACGCTGCCCGTGCGGCGCTGGCACGCATAGCAATGGCAAATGGAAATGCGTCCGGGCTCGCCGGTGAGGGTGGCCGTGAGCTGCCCGCAGCTGCAGCTAGCGACGCGACGCATGTCCGTCCATGAACTCGCGCAACGCGGTGGCCGTGTGCGTCTTCGTTCCCTTCTCGAGGAACGTCTCCGGCGGTGCGGCCAGGACCACGCGCCCGCCGCCGCCTCCGCCTTCCGGTCCCATGTCGATGATCCAGTCGGCCTCGGCGATGACGTCGAGGTTGTGCTCGATCAGCACGACGGTATTGCCGGCATCCACGAGGCGATGCAGCACGCGGATCAACTTCTCCACGTCGGCCATGTGCAGGCCGACGGTGGGCTCGTCCAGCACGTAGAGCGTCTGCGCGAGCGGTGCGCGGCGGCGCGGATCGGGCACGTCGATGCGCCGCACCTTCGAGAGCTCCGTCACCAGCTTGATGCGTTGCGCCTCGCCGCCCGAGAGCGTCGGACTCTGCTGGCCGAGCGTGAGGTAGCCGAGGCCGACGTCTTGCAGAAGGCGCAGCGCGTGGTGGATCGACGGATGATTCACGAAGAACTCCACCGCCTCGTCCACGGAAAGCGCCAGCACCTCGCCGATCGACTTGCCGCGCATCTTCACGGCGAGCGTCTCGGGGTTGAAGCGCGAGCCGCGGCATTCCTCGCACAGGACCTTCACGTCCGGAAGAAAGCTCATCTCGACCTTCTTCACGCCCTGGCCCTCGCACGCGTCGCAGCGCCCGCCCGACGTATTGAACGAGAAGCGGCTCGCGGTGTAGCCGCGGATCTTCGATTCCTGCGTGTCGGCGAAGAGCTTGCGGATCGTGTCGAAGAAGCCGACGTACGTGGCCGGGCACGAGCGCGGCGTCTTGCCGATCGGCGTCTGGTCCACCTCGAGCACGCGCGAGATCGACTCCCAGCCGGCGATCGACTTCATGCCCGCGATCGGCGGTTCCTTCTTGCGGTCCCGCGCGGCACCGACGAGGCGCTCCAGGTTCTCGCGCAGCACGTCGCGCGCCAGCGTGGACTTGCCGGAGCCCGACACGCCGGTCACCACCGTAAGGCGGCCGAGCGGGAACTTCACGTCCACGTTCGCGAGGTTGTGCATCGCCGCGCCCTTGATCTCGATCGAGGGCGTACCGCGCGGCACGGGCCGGCGCGGCTGCACCGGATGCTTCAGGGGATTCGCGAGGAAGCGGCCGGTGATCGAGTTCGGATTCCTCTCGAGCTCGGCCGCGGTGCCCTGCGCCACGATTTCGCCCCCCACGCGTCCCGCACCGGGACCGAGGTCGATCACGTGCTGCGCATGGCGGATCGTGTCTTCGTCGTGCTCGACCACGATCAACGTGTTGCCGTTCTGGTTCAGCTTGTGCAGGACCTCCAGCAGGATCTTGTTGTCGCGCGGATGCAGGCCGATCGTCGGCTCGTCGAGGATGTAGCAGACGCCGCGCAGGTTCGAGCCGAGCTGTGCGGCGAGACGGATGCGCTGCGCCTCGCCGCCGGAGAGCGTGGGCGCTCCGCGGTCGAGCGAGAGGTAGCCCAGCCCCACCTGCTCGAGGAAGCCCAGCCGCGAATCGAGCTCGGCCAGGATGTCGCGCGCGATCTCGCCCTCGCGGCCCGCGACCTGCAGCTTCTTGAAGAAGGCATGGGCGGTGGAGATGGGCTGCGCGCTCATGTCGGCGATCGACTGCTCGCGGAACCGGACCGCCAGCGCCTCGCGGTTGAGCCGCTTGCCGTCGCACGACGTGCACGCCTCGTCGATCTCCAGCCACTCGACCCACGAGTCCATCACGTGGTCCTCGGTGCCGGTCTTGGCGCGCTCGTCGTCCAGCTCCGCCTGCGTGCCCGCGATCTTGAGGCCCGTGCCGTAGCAGTCCGCGCACCAGCCGTGCTTGGAGTTGTACGAGAAGAGCCGCGGGTCCAGCTCGGGGAAGCTGCGGCCGCACGAGCCGCAGGCTCTCTTGGTGGAGTAGACCTGCACGTCGCGCCCGCCCCAGCCGCCGCAGCACACGTGCACGACGCCCTTGCCGGCCTCGATGGCGGCGGCGAGCGCGGCACGCAATTCCTTCTCGTTGGCGGGCGTGACGACGACCTGGGCGATCGGCAGCTCCAGCGTGTGCTCCTTGAACCGGTCGATGCGCGGCCATTTCTGCGTCGGCAGGTATTCGCCGTCGACGCGCAGGTGCGAGACGCCCTTGGCCAGCGCCCACTTCGCGAGGTCGGTGTAGACGCCCTTGCGGTTCACGACCAGCGGGGCCAGCACGGCGATCGTCTCGTTCCTGCGCTCCTTGAGGATCCGCGCGGCGATCGCATCGATGCTCTGCGGCTCGATCGGCACGTCGCAATCCGGGCAATGCTGCGTGCCCAGCTTCACGAACAGCAGGCGGAGGAAATGGTGGATCTCGGTCTGCGTCGCCACCGTGCTCTTCGATCCGCCGCGCGAGGTGCGCTGCTCGATCGCCACCGTGGGCGGGATGCCGAAGATCGCGTCCACGTCGGGCTTCGACGCGGGCTGCACGAACTGGCGCGCGTAGGCGTTCAGCGACTCGAGGTACCGGCGCTGGCCCTCGGCGAAGATGATGTCGAACGCGAGCGTGCTCTTGCCCGAGCCCGAGACGCCGGTCACCACGGTGAACTTCTCGCGCGGGATGCAGACGTCGATGCCCTTCAAGTTGTGTTCGCGCGCCTGCCTCACGAAGATGTTCTTGCCGGCGGCCGCGGGCGCGAGCGTCTTGTACTCGCCGCGCGACTCGCGCACGGCCGGCAGCGCTCCGCTGGACATGGAGACTTCGTAGTCCTTGAGCGCCTTGCCCGTGTGCGACGTGGGATGCGTCATCAACTGCGACGGCGTTCCCTCGGCGACGACGAGTCCGCCCGTGTCACCGCCCTCGGGCCCGAGGTCGAGGATCCAGTCGGCGGCGCGGATCACGTCGAGGTTGTGCTCGATCACGATCAGCGAATGGCCCGCGGCGATGAGGCGGCGGAATGCGCCCAGGAGCTTGCGGATGTCCTCGAAGTGCAGGCCCGTCGTCGGCTCGTCGAAGAGGAACACGCGCGTCTGCTTCTCCACCGCCGGGTGCAACGGGGCCAGCACCTTGCCCGTGCGCTTGGCGCGGACTTCCGGGCGCATCGGCAGCGCGGAGATCGAGCGGCCGGAAGCCTCGGCCAGGTGTCCCGCGAGCTTCAGGCGTTGCGCTTCGCCGCCGGAAAGCGTGGGAACCGGTTGCCCGAGGCGCAGGTAGTCGAGGCCCACGTCGGCGAGCGGCTCGAGGCGCGTGAGCACGTCGGGCTGTCCCGCGAAGAACGCGAGCGACTCGTGGATCGTGAGCTCGAGCACGTCGGCGATGTTGCGGCCGTTCCACGTGACCTCGAGGATCTCGTCGCGGTAGCGCTTGCCGTTGCAGTCCGGGCAGCGCAGGTACACATCCGAGAGGAACTGCATCTCGACGTGCTCGAAGCCGTTGCCGCTGCAAGTGGGGCAGCGGCCGTTGCCGGAGTTGAACGAGAACGTGCCGGCCGTGTAGCCGCGCGTCTTCGATTCCGGCGCCTTGGCGAAGAGGTCGCGGATCGCGTCGAAGGCGCCCACGTAACTCGCCGGGTTGGAGCGCGTGGTGCGGCCGATCGGCGTCTGGTCGACGAACACGACGTCGTTCACGTGCTCGAGGCCTTCGAGGCGGTCGAAGGCGCCCGGCGTTTCCGTGGGACGGCCGAGGTGCTTCAGCAGTGCGGGGTGCAGGACGTCTTGAACGAGCGTCGACTTGCCCGAGCCCGAGACGCCCGTGACGCACACGAGGCGGTGCAGCGGGAAGGCCGCGTCGATCTTGCGCAGGTTGTGCTCGGTGGCGCCCTTCACCGTGAGGCGCGGTGTCTTCGCATCGGGCGGCACGGGAACGACGCCCGCATCCGCGCGCCGGCGGCCCGAGAGGTATTCGGCGGTGACGGTACCCGCGCGCTTCAACGCCTCGGGCGGGCCGAAGAACACGATCTCGCCGCCGCGCTCGCCGGGGCCGGGGCCCATGTCGAGGAGCTTGTCGGCTTCCAGCATGATCTGCGGGTCGTGCTCGACGACGACGAGCGAATTGCCCGCGTTGCGAAGGCGCTTCATCACGTCGATCACGCGGCCCATGTCGCGCGGGTGGAGGCCGATCGACGGCTCGTCCAGCACGAAGAGCGTGTTCACGAGCGAGGTGCCGAGCGCGGTGGTGAGGTTGATGCGCTGCACCTCGCCGCCGGAGAGCGTGCGCGACTGCCGGTCGAGCGTGAGGTAGCCGAGTCCAACCTCGCAGAGATAGCCCAGGCGTGCGCGGACTTCGTCGAGCAATTGCTCCGTCGCCTCGTCCATCGGCGCGGGCAGGGCGAGCGTTCCGAAGAGCTCCTTCGCGCGGTCGGCGGGAAGCATCATCGTGTCGTGAAGCGAGAGGCCGGGGAGCGCCTCGAGCTGCTCCCGCGTCCACTTCACGCCCTTCGGCAGGTAACGCAGGGCCGGGACGAGCGCGCGGTCCGCCTCTTCCTTCGTGCCCACGCGCCACAGCAGCGAGTCGGGCTTCAGGCGCGCCCCGCCGCACGCGGTGCACGGCGTGTAGGCGCGGTAGCGCGAGAGCAGGACGCGGATGTGCATCTTGTAGGCCTTGGTCTCCAGCCAGTCGAAGAAGACCTTCACGCCGTACCAGTGCGTCTTCCCGGTCTTGCGCCAGCTCACCCAACCCGGGTCGCCCTGCAGGACCCACTTGCGTTCCGCGTCCGTGAGATCCCGGAACGGGACATCGAGGCGAATTCCGGATTTCTTCGCGTATTTCACGAGCTCGGCCTGGCACTCGTCGAAGCTCTTCGTCTGGAAGGGCTTCACCGCGCCGCCGCCGAGCGTCCTCGTCTCGTCGGGGATCACGAGGCCGAAGTCCACGCCGATCACGCGGCCGAAGCCGCGGCAGGTGTCGCAGGCGCCGATGGGCGAGTTGAACGAGAAGCGCGACGGCGTGGGATCGGAGTAGGCGATGTCGCAGTCGGGGCAATGCAGGCCGGTGGAGAAGCGCCAGGCTTCGGCCGGCTCCTCGACGAAGACGTTGACCTTGCCGGCCCCGACGCGCAGTGCCGCCTCGATCGCCTCGACGACGCGAGCCTTCTCGGCCGAGGACATCTTCACGCGATCCTGCACGACGTCGAGCCGCGTGCCGTGGCGGGCGTGGATGCGCGCATAGCCCTGGGCCTCGAGGAACTTCGTGACCTCGGCCTCGCTGAAGTTCTTCGGCACTTCCACCGGGAAGGTGATGATGAGGCGCGGGTCGCCGAGGGCGGCGGCGCGCTCCGTCATCTCGCGGAAGATGGATTCCGAGGTGTCGCGCCGTACGGGCCTGGAGCAGCCGCGGCAGTAGAGGTTCGCCGCGCGTGCGAAGAGGAGCTTCAGGTGATCGTTGATCTCCGTCATCGTGCCCACGGTGGAGCGCGAGGTGCGGACGGGATTGGTCTGGTCGATCGCGATGGCGGGCGGGATGCCTTCGACGGCATCGACCAGCGGCTTGTCCATGCGGTCGAGGAACTGGCGCGCGTACGGGGAGAAGGTCTCGACGTAGCGGCGCTGGCCCTCGGCATACAGCGTGTCGAACACCAGCGAGCTCTTGCCGGAGCCCGAGGGGCCGGTCACGACCACCAGCTCTCCCGTGGGAACATCCACGTCGAGGTTCTTGAGGTTGTTCTGGCGTGCCCCGCGGATCCGGATGAATTCGGTGGAGGACTGCTCATCGGCGGCCGCGCCGGCGGCCGCTTCGTGGGAGAGGTCGTTCATGGGACTTTCGGGAGAAACCGCGGGCAGGCGACTATTCTAGGCAATCCGTTCGGCCGTGCGAGGTCGGATGCGTTCCATGAACAACCTGTGGACAAACCCGGCCGGCTTCAAGAGCGGATACCGTACCGTAGAGCAAAAATAGGACAGATCGTGACCTCGTTGAATTCCTCCGAACCCCCGCTGAAATGCCCCCATTGCGGCGGCGCCGTGATCGCCAATCCGGTGGCGCACTGGTTTTCGAAGTTCCAATGCCCGCACTGCGCGAAGGCGCTGCGGTTCGACGCCAGGACGAATGGGCTCGGCGTCGCGGGCTCCGCCTGTTTCGTCGGCGCGGGCGTCACCTACATGCTGGTGGCCGGGCCGACGGCACCCACGATCATCGCCGCCCTGCTTGCGGCGTGGATTGTCCTCAGTGGACTGTCCTACGCGCTGCGGGGGATCGAGAAGGCCTAGACGAACCAGGATCAGACCCCGATTCAGGACAGGAAGCGCTTCGGCGAGAGCGCGCCACGCAAGTCGCGGGGCAGGGGCGAAGGCTCGCCTTCGAGATCCGAGGCAATGATCTCGGCGCCGAGCGGTGACCACAGGAGGCCGCGAGAGCCCAGGCCGGTGGCCAGGTGCAGGGCCGGAGTCTCCGTCGCTCCGAAGATGGGCAGTCGATCGGGCACTGTGGCGCGGAAGCCCGTCCAGCCCTCGAGGCCCATCGGATGAACGCCCGCCGTGAATCCGGGCAGCATCGATTCGGCGCGCTCGAGGTTCTCGCGATGGTCGGCCGCTCGAACGTCGATATCGTTGTCGTCGTGCTGGTACGTCGCACCGAGGGCGTGGCCTCCGTCGGGCAGCGGCGCGATGTAGCCGTTGCCCGAGACGATCACGCCCAGGTCTCTCGACGGGCTGGGCGGCAGGTAGGTGAGCTGTCCCCGCACGCGATTCAGGACGACGCGCGATTCGGGCGCGAGGCGTTTCGCATCGACGGCGTTCGCGAGGATCATGACGGGCGCTTCCGCGATCACGCGGCCTTCCGCATCCAACGCTCTCCAGTCCGTGCCTTCTCGTTCGATGCGCGACACGCCGCGGCCGCGCATTGCCGTGACCCGCTCGCCCACGCGCGCGAGGCTCGCGATCGCAAGGCTCTGCAGCGACACCCACGAACCGGACGGGAACCACCAGCCCGCGCGCGGTACGTCGCGGCCGGCGATGCGGCTCGCGGCTTCGCGATCGACGAAGGCGAGGAAGTCCGGCGGATAGCCGTGCGACTCGGCGATGGCCTTCAGCCTCGCGGCCTCGTCGTCGTCCACGGCGAGCTGCAGCGTGCCGCAGCGGTCCCATTGCAGGTGATAGCCATCGTGCTGCAGCGTGCCGTAGTGCTGCAATGCGTAGAGGAAGGCGCTGCGCGAGATACGGGCGTTGGTCGCGTCCCGGAGATTCGCGATGGGACGCACGAGGCCCACGGCGCCGGCATCGCGCTCGGAGCGGGCGTCGATGAGTGTCACGTTCCAGCCGCGGCCGCCGAGGCGTTCGGCGCACGCGGTGCCCGCGATGCCCGCACCGATGACGATGGCACGGCGGTCGGGCGTGCTCTCCGCCTTCGCGGGTTCCTTCCACGTGCCCGCGAGCATCTCGCGCTTGAAGCCGAAGCCGTCGCGCTTCTCGACGGCGAAGCCCGCGTCGGAGAGCGCGCTTCGTACGCCGCCCGCCACCGTCCATGTGGCGAACGTGGCACCCGGTGCGGCGAGACGAGCCAGCTCGCGCACCATCTCCGGCGACCAGATCTCCGGGTTCTTCGCGGGTGCGAAGCCATCGAGGAAGAAGGCATCGACGCGCGCCACCAGTTGCGGAAGGAGATCGCGCGCTTCGCCAAGGAGCAGCGTGAGGATCACCTGCCCGCCGTCGAAGTGCATGCGGTGGAAGCCCGCGATGGGCGGAGGCCACGCGCGGCCCAGGCCCTGCACCAGGGGTGCCAGCTCGGTCCACGGCGCGTGCACCTTCAGCAGATCGTCGTGCAGGAGCGGATTGCGCTCGACCGAGATGAAATGCAGGCGCTTCGGGCGGTTCGGATCGGCGCGCATCGCATGCCACGCGGCGAGGAAGTTGAGCCCGGCGCCGAAGCCGGTCTCGAGGATCGTGAATTGCTCGCGTCCGCTCCAGCGTTCGGGCAATCCGTTGCCGCCGAGGAAGACGTGGCGGGCCTGCGCGAGGCCGCCGGCTTCCGAGAAGTAGACGTCGCTGAACGTCTCGGAGTACGGCGTGCCCTGGGCCGTGAAGGAGATTTGTGCGGGGACGATGGAGACCATGGGCGAATCGTAACCGCTATGATGCGGGCATGGCCCTCGTCCTCGACCTTCCCGCCGGGCTCACCGGCACCGCCGAGCTCATTGTCGGCGAGCAGCACACCGCCCCGCGCATCGGCAGCGGGCGCATCCACGTCCTCGCCACGCCCGTGATGATCAACCTCATCGAGGCGGCCGCGCTCGCCGCCGTGGAGCAGTCGCTTCCGGAGCACCACCAGAGCCTCGGCACGCACCTCGACGTGACGCACGTCGCGGCCACGCCCGTCGGCATGAAGGTGCGCGCCACCGCCGAGGTGCTCAAGGTCGAAGGCCGCACCATCTTCTTCCGCGTGCGCTGCGACGACGAGCGCGAGCTGATCGGCGAAGGCACCCACGAGCGCGTGGTCGTCAACGTCGAGCGCTTCGACGCCCGCGTCCAGGCCAAAATCAAGAAGTGAATAAAGGGGTCAGACCACTTCATTGCTTGTCGTTCGCAATGAAGTGGTCTGACCCCTTTATTCATTTCTTTTCCAGGAGCTTGAGGGCCTGGTAGAGGATGGGATCGCCCGGGCCGCCGCTCGGGTGGACGAGATCCACCTCGATGTCGGGCCGCAGCGATTCGCGCGGCGTGCCGTTCACGTGGCGGACGCGCTCCGCCGGAAAGCGCAGGCGCCAGCCGGAGTTCGGCAGCATCACCTCGCGCGCGCGTCCACGAAGGCCGGCCATCGAGGTTCCGATGAGCGTCGCGTTGGCCACGGCGTCGAGCCCGGCGGCAAGTGCCTCGCCTTCGCCCGCGGTCCAGCGGTCCACGAGCACCACGAGGGGACCGGTGAAGGGTGTGCCGCGTGGCGTGACGCGATCGGGCTCGGAGCGCTTGCCGCGCGACTCGCGAACCTGCCACGGCGATTCCGCCGCGACGAAGCGCCCGAGGATCGAACGCACCACGTCCTCCGATCCACCGCCTTCGGTGCTGCGCAGGTCGAGGATCACCGCGCGCGCGTCCTTCATCTGCGCCAGCGCGGCGTCGAAGTGCATCACGAGGCCCTCGTCGGCGAGCGTGTTCTTCAAGCGCAGGTAGGCGATGTCGCGGCCCTCCCCGACCTTCCGCGCGAGGATCGGCGCGCCGTTGTTCGACTCCGGCGCGCGCGTCACCTCCAGCACCTTGAGCGGCCCGCCCTCGTCGCGCACGCCGAGGACGTAGGATCCGGCCCGCGGCCCGGCCAGCGCGTGGCGCAGTGCCCAGTCGCGCGCCCCATCGCCACCGCGCCCGGCCACCTTCTCGCGCACGACGCGATCCACCGCCACCCCTTGCACGCTCACGACCTGCTGCCCGGGATGGAGGCCCGCGACATCCGCGACGCTCGAGGCGCGCACGGCGGTGATCATGGCCCGCTCGCCCGACCACGCGGCCCAGACGTCCGTCTCGGAGGGAACGCGCCGCGCCACGGGAAGCCCGTCGCCCGAGAGGAAGACGTTGTCGTCGTGCAGCTCGGAGAGCGCGCCTTCGAAGGCGGCCGCGAGCTGCGCAGGCGTCTTGGCCGCGAGCGCCTTCTTCCGCCACGGAGCGCGAAGCGAGCGCCACCGGTCGCTCGACTCGAGGTACGCGTAGTCCTTCTCGATCGCGAGGGCCATCGCGTCGAAGTCCTGCGCGCGCTGCGCCTGTGAAAGCGCTGCGGGCCCGCCAGAGGCGAGCCCGCAGAAAATCAACAGCGAAGCGGCAACGAGCCGGATGGTCAGACCACCTTCGCGCTCAGGTCGTAGATGCCGTCCACGTGGCCGGTCATCAGGTCGCCCTTCACGACGGGGCCCACGTTCTCGGGCGTGCCGGTGTAGATGATGTCGCCGGGGAAGAGCTCGTAGAACGTCGAGAGGTTGGCGATCTGCTCGGCCACGTTCCACGTCATCTGGTTCAGGTTCGCGTTCTGCTTCACCGCGCCGTTCACCTTGAGCCAGATCGCGCCCTTGTCGAGGTGCCCCGTCATCGCGACCGGGTGGATGTGCGTGATGACGGCCGACTTGTCGAAGCTCTTGCCCACTTCCCACGGCTTCTTCTGGTCGCCCATCGCGCGCTGCAGGTCGCGCCGGGTCATGTCGAGGCCGGTCGCATAGCCGTAGACGATGTCGAGCGCCTTCGCCGTGGGGATGTCCTTGCCGCCGCCCTTGAGGCAGGCGACCAGCTCGATCTCGTAGTGGTAGTTCTTCGTGATCGGCGGATACGGGTGGTCGACGGTCTGCCCCGGCGCGACCACTTGAATGGCATCCGTGGGCTTCTGGAAGAAGAACGGCGGCTCGCGCGTGGGATCGGACCCCATCTCGCGGGCATGGGCGGCGTAGTTGCGGCCGACGCAATAGATGCGGCGCACCTGGAACTGCTGGTCGCTGCCCATCACCGGGATCAGCGCGGGCTTGGGCGCGAACAGGATCTTGTCGGACTGGGCGGTGCTGGTGCCGGGCGCGGCGCAGGCGGCGACCGTGGCGGCGCCGAGGGCGGCGCCGGCGTTCAGGAAATCGCGGCGATTGTTGCTCATGGTGGACTCCTCCGGAGCCGGCTCGAAGGGCCAGCGAACGACAATCCTAGTCCGGATTGGGCCTGGGAGGACACTGGCAAGTTACGGGAAGGCTTTTACTGGGGAGGCTTGGACCCCACCCGGTAACCCTTGAACCACGGAGGCACGGAGACACGGAGGGCCACGGAGGAAATCTTGAACGTGTAGTGGGGGCCATCGTGCATCACACCGATCGCGCATTTCCCGTCCATTCAAGAATTCCTCCGTGGCCCTCCGTGTCTCCGTGCCTCCGTGGTTCAAGGTTTTCTTTAGGCTTTTTCCACGGCGCGCTCGCGCGCCAGCCTAGCGATCTCCACGAGCCGCTCCTCCAGCACATCCACGGTGACGAATCCCGACGTCACGAGATAGAGCTGCTTGTCGTACGCGACGCCCACCGTGGGAAATCCGGTGACGCCCAGCGACTGCGCCGTCGTGAAGTCCAGCCGCGTCTCGTTCCTCATGTCGTCGCTTTCCAGGGCGGCGAGGAATTCGGCGCGGTCATAGCCCACGCCCGCCGCGAGGTCCGCCAGGACCTCCGGCTTCGTAACGTCCTGGCCCTCGCGATAGAACGCGCCCTGGATCGCCTTCATCAGCGCGAGCGAGCGCGAGGCGTCGATCGTGCGGCCGGTGACCACCGCGCGGCAGGGCGGCTCGGTGTCGTAGATGAAGCCGGGCGTATCGAAGACGGCCTCGGAGAAGGCGAGCCCGCTCGCCTCGGCCACGTGCTTCCAGTGCTCGCGCAGCATGTCGCGGAAGGCGTCGCTCATCGGGTCGGTGTTGAAGGGGCGCAGGCCCCCCATCACGAGCTCGAGCTTCGCTTCCGGATGGGCCACGAGGAGTTTTTCCAGCTCCGGGCCGAAGCCATAGCACCAGGAGCACAGCGGATCGGCGATGTAGAGAAGTTGCATGCCGCGATTTTACGCGGCTACGGACCGCCCGAGCGAGAGGGCCACGACGCGGTTGCGGCCGCGGTTCTTCGCGAGTTCCAGGGCCTGCTCGGCGCGGCCCAGCAGGCCGTCGATGCTCTCGGGGCCTTCGTCCAGGCGCGCGGCCACGCCGGCGCTCACGGTAACCGGGATCTCGCGGCCGTCGACGCGGAGCGGATCGGCGCACACCGCCTTGCGGATGCGGCCGGCCACGACGACGGCGCCCGGCCCCGGAACCTGCGGCAGCATCACGCAGAACTCGTCGGCGCCGAAGCGCACGAGGAGGTCTTCCTGGCGAAGCTGGTCGCGCACCACGTCCGCGAGGATGCGCAGCACCTCGTCGCCGATGCGGTTGCCGTGGCGCTCGTTGATGCGCTTGAAGTGGTCGATGTCGACCAGGATGATCGACAACGGCTGGTTCGCGCGGCGTGCGAGGGCGAGCGTGCGCTCGGCCGTCTCGTGGAACGTGCGGCGGTTGTAGGCGCCGGTCAGCGGGTCCATCGAGGCCAGGCGCTCGGCTGCGGCATCGGCGCGCTCCTTCTGCATCAACAGGAAGCCGCACGAGGTCGCCAGCGCCACGACGTAGGCCAGCATCAGCGTGAGCGACTGGAAGGCGGTCGGGTCGACGAAGCCCTTGAGCGGATCGGTGGCGAGAGCGGAAGCCACCGCGCGCAGGTAGAAAATCGCCGCGCCCAGCACGAAGGCGCCGATCATCAGGAAGCGAGTGGGACGCGAGACGGGCGCGCGAAGCTGGAGCGTGATGCCGGCCACGACGAGCATCACGGTGCCGAGCACGACGCCCGAGAACAGGACGCGCGCCGCCGGGTCACCCGCGAGCAGCGCGAAGGGCACGCCAATCCCGGCCAGGACCGCACTATGGACCCAGGCCGGAAGGCTCCGGGCTCCGAAAGCGAGGAGGGCGGCGGCCTGCAGCGTCATCGAAAGCGCGAGGAGGGCGACCGCGACGATCGCGGTGGCCGGATCGGTTCCGCCGCCGGCAAAGAGGCCGACCGCGACGATCCGCACGCCCAGGGCGCCGAACCACTGCGCCATTCCGTCCCGTACCCCGCGCCGGGCGCCGATCCAGAGCGTTGCGCCCAGGACCATGTCCGTGGCCGCGAGGGCGACCAGCAGGGTAGGAAGGTCGATCATCGACCGACCCTACACCGCGGCGCGGGGGTCGCGCCGTGGCGTAGTTCACATTTTCAAGCCTGTCTTACGGCTTCAGGTAGCCCTGGGCGAGCATCTCGGCGAACTTGTCGCCCTTGATGAAGCCCTTGCCGAACTTCTCCTCGTAGCCGGCCGTCACGGAGCCCGCGGCCTTGATCTCTTCGAGCTTCTTGCCGTCCTTGATCATCTGCTTCACGCGCCCGGAGGTCGTGGCGACCATGTCGCGGTAGGCCTGGAGGTCGGCCTTCGACGCGACCGGCCCGTGCCCCGGGATGATCTGCGTCTTGTCCGTGACCATGGCGAGCACCTTGTCGGCCGCCGCGACGATGCCCTCGGGCGTGCCGCCGCTCGAGCCGTCGATGAACGGGTACATGCCGTTGAAGAACGTGTCGCCCATGTGGACCACGTCGCCCTTCACGAAATGCACGATGGTGTCGCCGTCCGTGTGGGCGCGCGCGACGTGGACGCCGCGGATCGTCTCGCCGTTCAGCTCGAAGGCGATGTCCGAGGTGAACGTGACGACCGGCAGCGCCGCTTTGGGCGAGGCCGGGACCTTCGAGTTGAAGAGCGCGATGAACTGCTCGCTACTCATGCGGCGGCGGACGTTCTCGTGCGCGACGATGATGGCGCCCGACTTGCCGAACGTCTCGTTGCCGCCCGTGTGGTCGCCGTGCCAGTGCGTGTTGAGGATGAAGGTCACCGGCTTGGGCGAGAGGGCCGCGATCGCCGCCTGGATCTTCGGCGCCATGGGCGCGTACTGGTCGTCGACCACGAACACCGCGTCGTCTCCCACGCAGACGCCGATGTTGCCGCCGGCACCCGTCAGCATGTACGTGCTGGCGTTGAGCTTCTGCGTCTTGATCTCGATCTTCGAGAAGTCCTGCTGCGCGGCCACGGGCAGCGCGGCGAGCAATGCGATGGCGATCCAGGTGCGTTTCATTTCTTCTTCCCCTTTTCGGTGCGAATCCATTCGTCGATGCGCGCCTCGAGCACGGTGAGCGGGAGCGCGCCGTCGTCGAGGATCGCGTTGTGGAAGCGGCGGATGTCGAACTTGTCGCCGAGCGCCGCGCTCGCCTTGGCGCGAAGCGCCTTGATCTTCAATTCACCCACCTTGTAGCCCAGCGCCTGGCCCGGCCAGACGATGTAGCGGTCGACCTCGGCCGCGGCGAAGTTCTCCGACACGCCGGAGTTGTCGAGCAGGTACTTGATCGATTGCTCGCGCGTCCAGCCGAAGGCATGCACCCCCGTGTCGATGACGAGGCGGCATGCGCGCAGCGCTTCGTTGGAGAGCGCGCCGAAGCGCTGGTAGGGATCCTTGTAGAAGCCCATCTCGTAGCCCAGGCTCTCGGCGTAGAGCGCCCAGCCTTCCTGGTAGGCGTTGTAGCTGCCCGCGCGGCGGAACTCGGGAATGCCCTTCAGCTCCTGGGCGCGTGCGATCTGCAGGTGATGGCCCGGCACCGCTTCGTGCAGCAGCGTGGACTCCATGTCGTACTTCGGGTGCTTCTGGAAGAAGTGGACGTTCGCCTCGTAGAACCCGGCGCGCGTGCCGTCGAGCGAGCCGCGCGAATAGTGATCCGCGTTGTCGCCCTCGTGCAGCTCCATCGGCCGCACGCCGTAAGGCAGGCGCGGCAGCTCGGCGAAGAAGCGCGGCAGCTCCGCATCCGCGCGCTTCGCGATGTCGCGGTAGCCGCGCAGCATGTCCTCGGCGTTGGTGTAGTAGAACTGCTTGTCCTCGCGCAGGAACTTGAGGAACGCCGGGAAGTCGCCCTTGAACCCCGTGACGACCATCACCTTGTCCATCTCGCCGCGAATACGCGCCACCTCGGAGAGCCCGAGGTCGTGGATCTCCTTCGGCGTCATGTTGGTGGTGGTGTAACCCTCGATCGCGAGCTGGTAGCCGGCCGGGCCCGCGGGCCGCGACGAGAAGCCCAGCGCCTCGGGAGTGGCCGGGATGTATTCCTTCTCGACGAAGGTCTTCAGGGTCGCGAACGCCGGCTGCACGCGCTCGGCGATCGTCTTCTTCGCCTGCTCGGAGAGCCGCTTGCGGTCGGCCTCACCCACCGCCTGCGGGAATTCCTTGAACGGGGCGTAGAGCGGCGATTGCTCGGGATCCCCTTTCGCAAAAGCCTCGATCTGCGGGATGACGGTAGTCATCGCCCCCCGAGGCGGCATCCAGCCGCTCTTCATGCCCGCGCGCATGCGCTCGGTCTCGAACCCGAGCGCGGTGGGAATGCCCGCCATGCGCTTCAGGTAATCCTCGTAATCCTTCACGGTGCGGGTGGGAGCTGCCTTCGCGAGATATGCCCACCAGTCCTGCACGCCTTGAATGGGCGAGGCCAGCAGCCAGCCATCGAGGTTGTCGGCGCCCATCGGCAGGTCGCCGTAGATGGCGTTCTGCCGCTCGTCCCTCTGGAGGCTATCCAGCATCACTTCGCGCGAGATGCGGTCCTGCGTGTTCAGGCGCTTGGGATCGAAGCGGTTCAGCTCCGTGATGCGCGCCTTCACCGTCGCCTTGCGGCGCGCCGTGCCCGCGGGGCTGCGGTCGGCGATGCGATCGTTCATCCCTTCGGTTCCAAGCAGCGTCGCGACCTCGGGGTTTTCCTTCAGGTCTTCCTGGAACACGCGGTCGAAGAACTTCTGCAGCGCCGCGTTCGGTGCGGGCTCCTTCGAGGGGGCGGCGAGGACGGCGGGCGATACGGCGGCGAGCGAGGCGGCCAGCGCCCCGAGGGCAGCAAGGCGGCGCATCTATTCCACCTTCCCGATCTTCTGCACCGCCTCGGCGAGCTTCTTCGCGTCGTGATCCCAGTACGCCTGGAACTGCGGCGCGTCGAGGTATTGAACGGGCGTGTCCACCTTGCCGAGCGCGCCCTTGAACGTCTCGTCGTTCACGACGAACTTCGCCGCCTCGCGCAGCTTCGCGATGACTTCGGGCGGCGTGCCCGCGGGCACGAAGAGGCCGGTCCACTGCGCGAACTGCGCGTCGTAGCCCAGCTCCTTCAGCGTGGGCACTTCGGGCAGTGCGGCAAGGCGGCTCTCGCCCCACGTCGCCAGCACGCGGATCTTGCCGGCCTTCACCTGGCCCATCACCGAGGACGGACCGGTCGAGAGCGCATCGACGCTCCCGCCCAGCAGCGCCACGACGGCGGGGCCGGCTCCGGTATACGGCACGTGCAGCATCTTGGTGTTGGCCGACGCGGTGAGCATCTCCATCGGCACGTGCATCGTGCCGTAGTTGCCCGAGGAGCCGTACGGGATGCTGCCCGGCGCCTTCTTCGCGGCCTCGATCATGTCCTTGGCGCTTTTCCACGGGCTGTCCGCGCGAACCGCGAGCACGGTCGGATCGGCCGTGAAGCGCGCGATCGGCACGAGCTGCTTCAGCGTGAACATGGGATCGCGCCCGAGGATCTTGTCGGCCTCGGGAATGATCGAGATCGAGGAGAGCGCCAGCAGCAACGTGTAGCCGTCGGGCTTGGCCTTCGCGACATAGCTCATGCCGACGCCGCCGCCGGCGCCCGCCTTGTTCTCCACGACCACGGCCTGCTTGAGGTAGCGGCCCATCGCCTCGGCGACCGGGCGTGCCGTGATGTCGGCCACGCCGCCGGGCGGGAACGGCACCACCATGGTGACGGACTTCGAGGGGTAGTCGGATTGCGCGAAAGCGGCGGTCGCCGCGAGCGCGAGCGCCGCGGACAGCGCGAAACGGTAAAGCATCTTTCCTCCTAGCGACAGGGAAGGCCCGAGGGGCCGGTGACGTCCTGCTTGTCGTGCGTCCAGACGCGCGCGATGTACGGCGCGGTGCTGCCTTTGTCCATCTTCGGGTTGGGCACGATGCGAAGCGTGCCGTCGCCCGAGAGCTTCACCTGCCGCCCCTTCTCGGGCGTGCCGACCGGACCGCACTTGAGCGGCGCGTCGGCGGAAACCACGACCTCCAGGCCGACCAGCGAGTTCTGCCGGCCGTTGGGATTGCAGTCCATGTTCTTGAATTCGCAGCAGGCGCTCTGGCCCGGCGCGATCGTCTTCTGGAAGCGCGAATCCTGCCGCTTCCAGTCGGGGTGCTCTTCCTGCGTCACCACGACGGACTTGTCCTTCAGCTCGTTGATCACGCAAAACGCACTGGCGTCGGTTGCGGCGGCGGCCAGCAAGGCGGCTACCAGGGCAAGCAGCGCTCGCTTCATGAAAAACCTCCTCGGAAACCCTGTGCGCGCGATTGTTCTTCTGGGGTACGGCGCCATTATCGCCCGAAGGCGCTTCAGGCGCCTTGCTTGGCGCGGTACATCGCCTCGTCGGCGGAGGCGAGCAAGAGCTCGGGGTCGCGCGTGTGGTCGGGATAGAGCGAGATGCCGACGCTCGCCCCGCAGCGCACGTCGGTCGACTTCCACTGGAAGGGCGTGTTGAAGGCGCTGCGGATGCGCTCGCCGATGATCGAGGGCGTGTCCGGCCGCACGTCGGTTTCGAGCAGGACCACGAATTCGTCGCCCCCCAGGCGCGCGACCGTATCCACCTCGCGTACGCAGGCGCGGATGCGAGCGGCGGCCTGGCGCAGCACTTCGTCGCCGGCCGCGTGGCCGAGCGTGTCGTTCACCTTCTTGAAGCGGTCGAGGTCGATGAAGAGCAGCGCCAGCCGATCGCCGGCGCGGTTCACCCGCAGGATCGCGTGCTCGAGGCGCGTGGCGAGCGAGCTGCGGTTGGGGAGCCCCGTGAGGGCGTCCTGCACCGCGGCCTGGCGAAGCTGCTCCTCCGATTCCACGCGTGCGGTCACGTCCTGGCACAGGCCGAGGATGGAGATCAGGCTGCCGTGCACGTCGAAGAACGCCGAGTTGTACCACTCGCAGTAGATGACGCGGCCGTCCTTGCGCACGTTCTTGGCGAGCATGCGGTTGCGCTTGGCGGTCCCGTCGCGCAGCTCCCGCGTCTGCGCCTTGATCGTGGCGAACGAGTCCTCGTGGATCAGGCCCAGGTCGGTGGGGCGCGAGCCGATCGCCTCGGCCGGCGTCCAGCCGAAGATCTCCTCGGCCTGGCGCGACCAGCGGCGGATGTGGATCGTCGAGGAGAATTCCACCACCGCGAGCGGCGTGTTCTCCATGTGGCTCGCGAGCTCCTGCAGCGCCCGGTCGAGCGCGTCGTGCGTGCGCTTCAGCTCGCTCACTTCCAGCGCGCACGAGAAGACGCCGGCGACCTCCCCGGACTCGTCGCGGTAGGGGTCGAGCGTCACCGAGATCCACACCACGTGGCCGTCGGGCCGGTGCGCGAGGCGCTCGTAGTGCACGCGCTCGCCGCCGAAGGCGCGGTCCATCGGGGCCTGGAAATTCCGGTAACCGGTCTCGCCGTGGAGGTCCTGCAGCCGCTGGCCGAGGATCGCCTCGCGAGCGAGGCCCATCCATTCGGCGTAGCCGCGGTTGCAGAAGCGCACGCGCCGCTCGACGTCGATGTAGGACAGGAAGCCGCTCGAGTCGCGCCCGAGCGCCTCGAGGAAAGCCTGGGGCGAATCGGTCAGCACGGCAGGCCCAGCTCGTCGGCGATGCGCCGGGCCGGCATGTGGAACGGCACCGGGCCGTCCGGCTCCGCGTGCAGGAACTGGCGCACGTAGGGATCCTCGGAGGCGAGCATTGCCTCCGTGGGGCCTTCACCCTTGATGACGCCATCGCCGATCACGAAGAGGTAGTCGGCGAGCTTGAGCGCCTCGTTCACGTCGTAGGTGACCACGACGGACGTGGAGCCCAGCGCATCGTTCAGCGTGCGGATCAGGTTGCAGATCACGTTCAGCGTGATCGGGTCCAGCCCCGCGAACGGCTCGTCGAAGATCATGAGGTCGGGATCGAGCGCGGTGGCGCGGGCGAGCGCCACGCGGCGCGCCATGCCGCCGGAGAGCTCCGCGGGAAGCTGCTTGTGGACGCCGCGAAGCCCCACCGCGTGCAGCTTCATGATCACGAGGTCGCGCATCACATCCTCGGGAAGGCTCGTGTGCTCGCGCATCGGGAAGGCGATGTTGTCGAAGACCGACAGGTCGGTGAAAAGGCCGCCGCGCTGGAACATCATGCCGATCTGGCGGCGCAGGGCGTAGAGCGCCTCCTGCGGCAACTCGTGCACGGCCTTCCCGAAGACTTCGACCGTCCCGCGCTGGGGTTTCAGCGACCCTGCAACAAGTTGCAACAACGTGGTCTTGCCGCTGCCGCTGGCCCCGAGGATGGCCGTCACCTTGCCCTTCGGCACGCGCAGGTTCACGCCCCTCAGCACCGGGCGCTTGCCGTAGGCGAAATGCAGGTCGCGGACCTCGATGATGGGCGGGGCGGTATCGGTCATGGCGGGCCATTATATGTAGGAGACCCTGTCCCGCGCACGCCGGGGCCGGTAAACTTCGATTCCTCGAAAAATAGCCCCCAGGGAGTCCGCGATGAACCTGATCGACCGGGTCAAGAACATCCTCCTCACCCCGAAGACGGAGTGGGAGGTGATCAAGGCAGAAAGCACCTCGCAGAAAGAGATCATCGTCGGCTACGTGCTGCCGCTCGCGGCCGTGTCCGCGGTCTGCGGTTTCCTCGGCACGATGTTCATCATGTCGGCGTTCTTCGGCGCCTCGTTCCTGATGTTCGGCGTGCTGGGCATGGTCCTTCGCATCATCATGGCCGTGGTGTCGGTGTTCGTCGTGGGCTTCATCATCGACGCGCTGGCGCCCAACTTCGGCGGCACCAAGAACCCGCACCAGGCCTTCAAGGTCGCCGCGTACTCGTTCACGGCCGCGTTCGTGGGCGGCATCTTCACCATCGTGCCGTACATCGGCTGGCTGATCGGCATGCTGGTCTCCCTGTACGGGTTCTACCTGCTGTACCTGGGCCTGAAGCAGCTGATGGGCTCGCCCGACGACAAGGTCGTGGTCTACGAGGTGATCGTGGTCATCATCACCATCGTCGTGATGGCGATCGCCAACGTGATCGTCGGCCTCGCGAGCGGCCCGGCGCTGATGGGCGGCGCCTACCTGCGCGGCTCGTCGCTTTCCCCGGGTACGACCGAAGCGGTGGTCCGCAGCAACGTCGCGGCCTCGAAGCTGGAAGCGATGGGCAAGCAGATGGAGATCGCGAACAAGAAGATGGAAGCCGCGAACAAGAGCGGCGACCAGAATGCCCAGGCCGCCGCCGCGATGGAGGTGCTGGGCGCGGCGATGTCCGGCGGCCGCAAGGTCGAGCCGCTGTCGGTGGAGGAGGTGAAGGCCTTCGTCCCCGAGAAGTTCGCGGGCCTGCCCAAGACGTCGAGCGCCGCGGAACGCAGCGGCGTCTCCACGCTCATGGTCACGACGGCCAAGGCGACCTACGGCGACAACGCCGGCAAGTCGGTGCGCCTCGAGGTGACCGATGCCGGCGGCGCCGGAGCGATGGTCGGGCTCGCCTCGTGGATGGGCGCCATGAACATGGAGCGCGAGGACGACCGCGGCGCCGAGCGCACGAAGAAGGAAGGCAACCGCGTCGTCCACGAGAAGGTCTCGAAGACCGGCGGCGACAACGAGTTCAGCCTCGTGCTCGCCGAGCGCTATGTCGTGAAGGCGGTCGGCTCGGGCGTCGACCTCGGCACGTTGAAGGGCGGTGTTTCCGGGATGGACCTCGCGAAGCTCGAATCGCTGAAGGACGCCGGCGTCGCCAGGAACTGATCCGCGTGGCGCCGCGAGATTGAGCTACGACATCCTCGTTCTCGGCGGTGGCAATGCCGCACTCTGCGCCACGTTGATGGCGCGTGAAGCCGGCGCCACGGTGCGCCTGGTGGAGTGGGCCCCGCAGCACTTCCGCGGCGGCAACAGCCGCCACACCCGCAACATCCGCTCCATGCACGACGCGCCCGCGGACGTGCTCACGGACACGTATCCCGAGGAGGAGTACTGGCAGGACCTCCTCAAGGTCACCGGCGGGCAAACCGACGAGAAGCTCGCGCGCATGGCGATCCGCCACACCGCCGGCTGCCGCCCGTGGATGTCGAAGCACGGCGTGCGCTTCCAGCCCGCGCTCGGCGGCACGCTGCATGTCTCCCGCACCAACGCCTTCTTCCTCGGCGGCGGCAAGGCGCTCATGAACGCCTACTACCGTTCCGCCCAGGCGCTCGGCGTCGAGGTCACGTACGACACCGAGGTGATCGACCTCGAGATGGAGGGCGGCACGTTCCGCTCGGCCACCGTGATCCGCAACGGCGCCGAGGAGAAGATCCACGCGAAGGCCGTGGTGATCGCGTGCGGCGGCTTCGAGTCCAACCTCGAATGGCTGCGCGAGGCCTGGGGCCCGCCCGCCGACAACTTCATCGTGCGAGGCACGCCGTACAACACCGGCCGCGTGCTGAAGGCGCTGATCGCCAAGGGCGCGAAATCGATCGGCGATCCGACGCAGGGCCATTGCGTCGCGATCGACGCGCGCTCGCCCAAGTTCGACGGCGGCATCGTGACGCGCGTGGACTGCGTCTCGCTCGGCATCGTCGTCAACAAGCACGGCGAGCGCTTCTACGACGAGGGCGAGGACTTCTGGCCCAAGCGCTACGCGATCTGGGGCCGCCTCGTGGCACAGCAGCCCGACCAGATCGCCTACTCGATCATCGACGTGAAATCGATGGGCAAGTTCATGCCGCCGGTGTTCCCGCCGCTGAAGGCGGGCTCGCTCGCGGAGCTGGCGAAAATGCTCACGCTCGACCCGGCCGCGCTCGAGGCGACCGTCCGGCGCTTCAACGATGCGGTGCGCCCCGGCACGTTCGATCACACGATCTTCGATGACTGCGTCACCGAGGGCATCACGCCGCCCAAGACGCACTGGGCCCGCAAGATCGACACGCCGCCGTTCTACGGCTACCCGTTGCGGCCGGGCATCACCTTCACCTACCTCGGCGTGAAGATCGACGAGCGCGCGCGGATGATCATGGCCGACGACAAGCCGTGTGCCAACGTCTTCGCCGCGGGCGAGATCATGGCGGGCAACGTCCTCGGCAAGGGCTACATCGCCGGCATCGGCATGGCGATCGGAACCGCCTTCGGGCGCATCGCGGGCGAGGAGGCGGCACGCCATGTCCGCAGCTAGCCCGCGCCTGGAAGCGCTGATCGGCGAGGCGCAGCGCGTGCTCGCGATCTGCAACGCCTGCCGCTATTGCGAGGGTTACTGCGCCACGTTCCCAGCGCTCCAGCGGCGCCTGGAGTTCACCGAGAGCGACGTGCATTACCTCGCGAACCTGTGCCACAACTGCGGCGCCTGCCTCTACGCCTGCCAGTACGCGCCGCCGCACGAATTCCAGCTCAACTTCCCGCGCGTGCTGGCGCAGGTCCGCCAGCAGACGTATCGCAAGTACGCCTGGCCGCAGGCCCTGGGCGCGCTCTATGAGCGAAACGGCCTCGTCGTCGGCCTCGCCACCGCGGCGTCGATCGCGTTCCTGTTCATCTTCACGTCGCTGGTGTCCGATCCCGCGCGGCTCTTCCAGGCGTATTCGGACGCGCAGGGCTCGTTCTACGCGGTGCTCCCGCACAACCTGATGGCCGGGCTCTTCACGGCGGTATCGCTCTTCGTGATGCTCGCGTTCGTGATGGGGTTCATCCGCTTCTGGCCGGATCTCGGCGAGGAGCCCGGCGAGTTCGTGAAGCCCCGCACCTTCGCCGAGGCGCTGCACGACGTGTTCACGCTCAAGTACCTCGACGGCGGCAGCGGCGACGGCTGCACGTACCCGGACGCACAACCCTCCTACGCGCGCCGGACCTTCCACCACTTCACGTTCTACGGTTTCATGCTGTGTCTGGCGGCAACGAGCGTGGCCACGGTGTACCACTACGGATTCGGATGGAAGGCGCCGTACGCCCTCGGCAGCGTGCCGGTGGTGCTCGGCATCGTGGGCGGGATCGGCCTGATCGTCGGGCCGGCAGGGCTGCTCTGGATCAAGTCGCGGCGCGATCCGGAGCTCGTCGACCCCCGGCAGGACGGTATGGATGTAGGCTTCCTCGTGTTGCTGCTGCTGGTGAGCATCACCGGCCTCGCCCTCACGTTCCTGCGGGAGACGCGCGCCATGGGCGTGCTGCTCGCGGTGCACCTGGGCGTGGTGCTGGCGCTCTTCCTCACGCTGCCCTACGGAAAATTCGTGCACGCGCTCTACCGCTTCGCGGCGCTCGTGCGCTTCCACCTCGAGCGGCGCCGCCCGCGCCCCGGGATCGCACCCGAGTAAGGAGAAGACCATGTCGAACCTCGCCCACCTGCCCTCGCAGTCGATGAAGGGCCGCGTCACGCCGCAGGAATGGAAGGCGCGCATCGACCTCGCCGCCTGCTATCGCCTGGTCGCGCACTACCAGATGTCCGACATGATGGCGAACCACATCTCCGCGGCGGTGCCGGGCGAGGAGGGTGCGTTCCTCATCAACGCGTACGGGATGATGTACGAGGAGATCACGGCGTCCTCGCTGATCAAGATCGACATCGACGGCAACATCCTCCTCAAGCCCGACTTCGGCGACTTGAACTACGGCATCAACAAGGCCGGCTACGTGATCCACGGCGCCATCCACAAGGCGCGGCACGACGTCGCGTGCGTGATCCACACGCACACCTGGGCCGGCATGGCGCTCTCGGCGCTGGATGTCGGCGTGCTGCCGATCACGCAGACCTCGATGCGGTTCCTGAAGATCGGATATCACGACTATCAAGGCGTGGTGCTCGATTCGAAGGAGGAAGCCTCGCTGCTCGCCGACCTCGGCATGGGCGAGGCGCTGATCCTGCGCAACCATGGTCTTCTTACCGTGGGCAAGACGATCGGCGAGGCGTTCAACTGGATGCATCGCCTCGAGCTCACGGCACGCTCGCAGCTCGCGGCCATGGCCACGGGCGCCAAGCTGCGGCCGGTGCCCGACTCGGTACTGCAGGAGACGTACATGAATTACCAGCCCCAGACGCGCCGGCCCTACGGCGTGATGGAGTGGCCGGCGCTGCTTCGCCAGTGCGACCGGCTCGATCCCACCTACAAGGAATGAGGAGCGCGCACATGAATCGCATCGTTCGCAGTTTCGCAGCCGCGGCTGCGCTGGCCCTCGCGGGCGGCGCGTTCGCGCAGGACACGTGGCCCTCGAAGCCGATCACGCTCATCGTGGGCTTCGCGGCCGGCGGTGCCACGGACGCCTCGGCGCGAATCATCGCCAAGAAGCTCGCGGACAACGTGAAGCAAAGCGTCGTCGTGGACAACCGTCCCGGCGCCGGCGGCAACCTCGCCGCGCAGCTCGTGGCCAACGCGCCGCCGGACGGCTACACGATCCACCTCTCCTCGGTGGGCCCGCTCTCCGTGGCGCCCAGCCTCGTGAAGAACCTGCCCTACGATCCGGAGAAGGACCTGGCACCCCTCACGATGGGCGTGGTCTTCCCCAACGTGTTCGTGGTGCACGCGGCCGTGCCGGCGAAGACGTTCGGCGAGTTCATCGCGCTCGCGAAGAAGGACCCGGGCTCGCTCAACTACGCTTCGACGGGTATCGGCTCGGCCTCGCACCTCGCGGGCGAGCTCCTGAAGCAGCGCGCGGGCATCGACATCGTGCACATCCCGTACAAGGGCGGCGGCCCGATCATGACGGACCTCCTCGCCGGCCGCGTCACGGGCTACTTCTCCACGCTCTCGACCGCCGGCCCGCACATCGAGGCCGGGAAGCTCCGCGCGCTCGCGACGTCGGGCCTCACGCGCATGACGGCGCTGCCCAACGTGCCGACCGTGGCGGAGAGCGGCTTCCCCGGCTTCGAGGCCGTGAACTGGTACGCGCTCGTGGCCCCCGGCAAGACGCCGCCCGCGCTGCTGGATCGCATCAATGCGGAGCTGGTGAAGGTGCTGAAGGATCCGGACGTGCAGAGGCAGCTCGGCGAGCACGGCATGGAGCCTGCGCCGATGACGCGTGCCGAGCTGGCCGCGTATATCAAGAAGGAACGCGATTCCTGGGCCAAGGTCATCAAGACCGCGAACATCAAGGCCGACTGAGCGCGTGGCCGTTTCCGAAGCCGAGCTCTCGCGGCTCGCCACGAAGGCGCTGGTCTCGCTGGGGCTCGAGGAAGGCGCGGCCGCGCTGGCCGCACGCGTCCTGGTGCTGGGCGATCTCTTCGGCATTCCCACGCATGGCGTGAGCCGCGTCGAGTCGTACGGCGAGCGCATCCGCATCGGCGGCATCAAGGCGCGGCCCACCATCCACGTCGAGCGCGTTGCTCCCGCGATCGCGCGCGTCGATGGCGACAACGGGGTCGGCCCTCTGGTGGGCATGAAGGCGCTCGAGGCGGCCATGGAGATCGCGCGCGAGCTGGGCGTGGGCGTGGCCCTCGCGCGGAACAGCAACCACTTCGGCCCCGTCGCGCCGTATTCGTACCTCGCCGCCGAGCAGGGCTTCGCGAGCGTGATCGGCAGCAATGCCTCGACCACGATCGCGCCCACGGGCGGCAAGGAAGCGAAGCTCGGCAACAGCCCGGTCGCATTCGCGGTGCCCAACCCCGGCGGCCGGCCGTTCATCCTCGACATGGCGCTCTCGGTCGTGGCGCGCGCGAAGATCCGTGCCGCGGCGAAGGCGGGGCAGGCCATTCCCGACACGTGGGCTACGGATGCGGGCGGCAAACCGACCACGGATGCGAAGGCCGCGCTCGACGGCTTTCTCCTTCCGATCGGTGGCCACAAGGGTTACGGCCTCGCCCTGTTCGTCGACCTGATCGCAGGGCTGCTCTCCGGCGCGGCCTATCTCGACCACGTGAACTCCTGGTCCGAGCAGCCCGAGGCGCCCGGCAACCTCGGGCACTTCTTCATCCTCATCGACGCCAAGCGCCTGGGCTCGCCCGAGTGGCTCGCCGAGCGCATGAACGACTTCGCCGCGATCCTCCACGACACGCCGGCCGCCGATCCTGCCCGGCCCGTGCTCGTTCCTGGCGAACGGGAGCTCGACGAGCTGGAGCGCCAGCTCCGCGACGGCATCGACCTCGACCCCGCCGTCCTCGCCAAGCTCTCGAATTAGGGTCAGACCCTAATTTCCGGAATAAAGGGGTCAGAACAACTTATTCGAGACGGTTTGACCGGACTGGGGTCCGGAGACGTCTCGAATAAGTTGTTCTGACCCCTTTATTCCGGAAACGCGGGGCCCTCGAGTTGCATCGAATGGGCAGACAACGAGACCGGAGCCTTCCGTGACCGCCAGCCCCGCAGCCCGTCCCGCTCCCACGACCGATGGGGAATTCGTCGAGCGCATCTGCGCCGGCGACCAGGCGGCGTTCGCATTGCTGATGCGCAAGTACAACCGCGTCCTGTTCCGCACGGCGCGCGCCATCCTTCGCGATGACGCGGAAGCCGAGGACGCGCTCCAGGAGGGATACCTCGCCGCCTATCGCGCCATGCCGTCGTTCCGCGGCGACGCGCGTCTATCCACGTGGCTCGTGCGTATCGTCGCCAACCAGGCCCTGGCACGGCGGCGAAAGATCGTTCGCACGGCCGAGGTCATCTCCCTGGAGGGCCCCGCTTCCGGCGAGGCCGAGGGATACGCCGATTCCGGTTCGAGCGACCCCGGCACGCCGGAGCGGGCAACCCTCCGCGGCGAGACGCGCCGGCTGATCGAGACGAGCATCGACGCGCTGCCCGAAGCTTTCCGCGCCGTGTTCATCCTGCGCGCCGTCGAGGAGATGAGCGTCGAGGAAGTCGCGGCCAGCCTCGAGATCCCCGAAGCGACCGTGCGCTCCCGCCACTTCCGCGCGCGGGGAATGCTGCGCGAGGCGCTCTCGCGCCAGATCGACACCGCGCTCGAAGAAGCCTTTTCCTTCGCCGGCGAGCGATGCGACCGCGTGGTCGCGGGCGTCCTCGCGCGGCTCGCAGCCCTACCGCCCCTCACCGGAGAAAAACCATGAGCAGCTTCTTCCTTGGACGCCGTGCGTTCATCCACAAGTCCGGCCTCCTGCTTTCGGGCACCGCCGTGGCCCTCCTCGCGGGACGCGATGCGTTGGCCAAGCCCGCGAACAAGAACGCCGAATCCGACGTCGCGATCCTCAACGCCGCGCTGGGCGCGGAGCTGGAAGCCGTCGCCGCCTACCAGGTCGGTGCCGAGAGCGGGTTGCTGCAGAAGCCCGTGCTCGATCTCGCCGTGAAGTTCCAGGGCCACCACAAGGCGCACGCCGAAGTGCTCGCGGGCACGATCCGCAAGCTGGGCGGCGATACCGTCGCGGCGAAGGCGAAGTACGACTTCCCCGTGCAGACGTTGAAGACGCAGGCGGACGTGCTGCGTTTCGCCGCCGGCCTCGAGAAGGGCGCGGTGAGCGCGTACCTGGGCGCGGTCGGGAAATTCAACGACCGCGAGCTGGCGCGCGCGGCGGCGAGCATCCTCGGCGACGAGGCGATGCACTGGGCGATCCTTCGCAATGCGGTCGGCGAGGATCCGGTTCCCGCGGCTTTCGTCGGTTAGAGTGATGGCCTGAAACGGCCATCACGATGACGACACCCGAAGCGAAGGACTCCCCGGTTGCCGAGTGGCGCAAGGCACGGCGCGCCGAGCTGCTCGCGCAACGCGAGGCCGTGCCCGAAGAGACGCGGCGCGCGTTGAACGAGACGATCACCGCGCACCTCGTCGCCGGGTTCCCCGAGCTGCGCGGCATGATCGTCGGGCTCTACTGGCCGTTTCGCGGCGAGTTCGATCCGCGCTTCGCCATCCGCCACACCCGCGAGCTCGGAGGGCGCGCCGCGTTGCCGCAGGTGGTGGAGAAGAGGAAGCCCCTGCGATTCCTCGAGTGGTGGCCCGGCGTCGACCTCGACACCTCCGGCGTGTACGGGCTGCCCGTGCCGATCGGGACCGATGTCGTCACGCCGAACGCGCTGCTGATCCCGCCGATCGGCTTCGACGCGCAGGGCTACCGGCTGGGCTACGGCGGCGGGTACTTCGACCGCACGCTCGCAAGCCTCGACCCGCAGCCGCTGAAGATCGGCGTCGGCTTCGAGAGCTCGCGGATCGAGACCATCCGACCACAGCCCCACGACATCCCGATGGATTTCATCGTCACCGAAGCCGGCATCCATCGCGTGGGCCCGGACGGGCTCCAGCGCGTGCGCGCCTAGGACAGCGCCATCGCGTACGCGCGGTCGCAGCGCTCGACGTGCGGCGCCTGCGCCTGGCGAACGAAGCCCGCCTTCTCGTACATCGCGATCGCTTCCTTCAGCACCGACGCCGTCTCGAGCTCGACGCGCTTCGAGCCGCGGCCGCGCGCGAAAGCGATCGCCCGGTCTAGAAGCCGCCGCCCGATGCCTTGGCCGCGGAGATCGCGGTGCACGTACATCTTGCGCAGCTCGATCGCCTCGTCGCTCGTGGCGTAGCTTCCGCAGCATCCCGTAATGCGTCCCGAGGGATCGACCACGACGTCGAACATCCCGCCGCGCGCGAAGTAGTGCGCCTCGAGGTCGAAGAGATCGAGGTCCGTCTTCGCGGGGTCGGGCGGGATGGCGTACTCGTGCTCGAGGATCGAGAAGACAAGCTCGCGAACCGCCCTCTCATCGGCACGGGTCGCGCGCCGCACGATCGCGCCTTCGAAGCCCATCTCCGAGCGCAGTGTTGAACTGTCCGCCAAACGTGCGAGGAAAGCGCGAGCCGCCGACGCATTCGGAGCCGCGGCACTCACCGCCGCCGTGTAGACAGTCGCAAGTCCATGGGGGGAGGGCAGCGATGCGACCAAGCGAACGCCCGGCGTGACCACGATCTCGGTCGCCTGCGTGACGCCGATCGGCCGTCCCGACGATGCGGCGACGGCGGCCATCGCCGGCAGCCCGCCCGGATGCGTATGCAGACGCGAAGCCACGTCGCCCGCGATGCCCAGCGCATCGAGCACCTTCGCGAAGTGGATGCCCGCGGTTGCCTTCTGCGGATCGGGAAAGTGGATCGCATCGGCGGCGAGCAGCGCGGAGCGCAAGCCCTCGGGCGTCGACACATCCACGGGTGGCGCATCGGTTCGCACGGCCACCGACGTCTGCACGGTGCCCAGGTCGGAGACCGCAAGCAAATCGACGCGTGCGAGCGCCGTGAGCTCCGCGATCTGCGCATGCGTGAGGATCACGAGATCGCACGCCTCACCCGCCAGGAACTTGTCGCGCATCGCACCCACGGGACCGAAGGAGCCGGCCACTTCGAGGCCCGCGCCCGTCGCAACGCGAGAGACGATGCCGTTGGCCGCGCCTCCGGAGAGGAACTGGAGCCGCGTCATTGGTCGGGCTTCGCGCCCGAGAGCTTCACGATGCGCGCCCACTTCTCGATGTCGTCGCGCATGTACTTCGCGAACTCGTCGGTGCCCATCGACATGGCAATCGCACCCTGCCTGGCCCACGCTTCGCGCATCTCGGGCGCGGCGGTGATCTTCGTGATCTCGGCGTTGAGCTTCTCCACGATGGCCTTCGGCGTCGCGGCCGGCGCCATGATGCCGAGCCAGATCACCGCTTCGTAGCCCGGGACGCCGGCTTCGCTCACCGTCGGCACGCCGGGCAGCACCGACGATCGCGTCTTGCCCGTGGTGCCCATCGCCTTCAGCTTGCCCGCGCTGACCTGCGGCGCCATCGTGGTGATCGCATCAAACATCATCATCACCTGGCCGCCCAGCAGGTCGGTGCGCGCTCCGGAGCTGCCCTTGTAGGGGACGTGGAGGATGTCCACGCCGGCCATCGCCTTGAAGAGCTCTCCGGCCATGTGGTACGGCGTGCCGTTTCCGGAGGACGCGTAGTTCAACGCCCCGGGCTTCGCCTTCGCGAGCGCGATCAGCTCGCGCAGCGTATTCGCGGGCACCGAGGGGTGCGCCACCAGCACGAGATCCGAATAGTTGATCGGCGCGACCGGGACAAAATCGCGCATGAGCTGGAACGGCCTGTCGGGGACGAGCGACTCGTTCACGGTGTGCGTGTTCGACATCATCAGCAGCGTGTAGCCGTCGCCCGGGCTCTTGGCGGCGAAGTCCGTGCCGACGATGGCGCCGCCGCCGGGCTTGTTCTCCACGACGAAGGGCTGGCCCAGGGCGGTGGAAAGTTTTTCACCGACGGCGCGGGCGTAGATGTCCGCCGGGCCGCCGGCCGCGAACGGCACGACGATCTTCACCGGCTTGGCCGGCCACGCCTGGGCGTGGGCAAATCCTGCAAATGCGGCGGCACTGACGGCGCATCCCCACAGGAGGAGCCGCAGGCGGCTGACTGTTGCCTCGATCATGGCGCGGTACCTTTTCTATTCATTGTCGACCCGTGTTGGAGGATAGCTGATGAAGACGCAATCGAAATTGATGCTGGGCGCGGTCATTGCGGCCGCCACGATGGCGGGCTGTTCGAGCATGTCGTCGGAAGAGAAGGGTGCGGCGGTCGGCGCGGTGGCCGGCGGCGTAGTCGGCTCGGCCGTGACGGGCGGCAGCACCGTCGGAACGGTCGGCGGCGCGGTAGTCGGTGGCGCGGCGGGCTACGAGTACAAGCGCCGCAACCCGTAACCTACCCGCGGTAGGTGCAGGACTGTCCCGCCGAGTCGCGCAGGATCGTCACGCGTGAGAGCGCGGCGTAGCGGGGCTTCAAGCGCTTCCAGATCCAGATGCTGATGTTCTCGAGGCTGGGCTTCGCCAGCCCGGGAACATCGTTCAGCACTTTGTGATCGAGCGCCTTGCGAAGATCGCCGCACGCGCCCTCGAGATCACCCAGGTCGGCCACGAACCCGGTGGCCGGATCGGGCTCGCCCTCGATTGCCACCTCCACATGGAATGAATGGCCATGCATTCCGCGGTTCGGATGGCCTTCGGGAAAATGATCGAAGTGGTGGGCGGCGTCGAAGCCGAAGCGATAGGAAATCTCGACCGTCATGCGATTCCGATGATCTTGTGCGTCTGGAGCGACAGGCGCCAGCGCGGATGATGGAGGCAGTACTCGACGGCGGCGCGCGTGTTGGCTTCGCGCGTGGGCCCATCCATCGGCTGCAGGAAGAAATGCTCGAAGTCGAGCGACTCGAAGCGCTCCGGCATCGCCTCCCGTTGCGGGAACACCAGCTTCAGCTCGTCACCGCGCTCGACGACGACGGGCGCCGTCGCTTTCGGACTCACGCACACCCAGTCGATACCTGGCGGAACCGGTTGTGTCCCGTTCGTCTCGACCGCGATCTTGAATCCTCGAGCATGGAAAGCCGCGATCAGCGGGGCATCGAGTTGCAGAAGAGGTTCTCCACCCGTGCAAACAACAAATCTGGGGTCAGACTCCTTTATTGCTCGAGCAATGAAGGAGTCTGACCCCGTGCTTTGCCAAGCATCCTTCACAGCGTCGGCGAGTGCATCGGGTGAAGCGAACTTGCCGCCGCCGGGTCCGTCGGTGCCGACGAAGTCGGTGTCGCAGAAGTCGCACGCCGCCGTGGCGCGGTCGGCCTCGCGGCCGCTCCAGAGGTTGCAGCCGGCAAAGCGGCAGAACACCGCCGGCGTGCCGGTGTTCGCGCCTTCGCCCTGCAGCGTGTAGAAGATTTCTTTGACGGAGTACAAGCGCGCAATTCTACCCGCGCGCTCCTGCTGCCGCGTTCAGTGCACGACAAGCACCGGCACGGCGCACTCCGAGACGACCTTCGCGGTCGTGCTTCCGGTGAGGAGTGCCAACGCGGTGTCGTAGCCGCCCGACGCCATCACGATGAGGTCGCACTGGCGGTTCTCGGCGGTCTCGGCGATGGCGCGTGCGGGCTTCGAGTCGATGACGAGCTCCGAGTCGATGGGCACGCCGTGACGTCGCGCCACGCCCTCGATCGCCGCCAGCGCCGCATCGCCCTCGCCCGAGGGGGGCATGTCGATGATCGCGGCTTCCAGGGGTGCCAGGCCCGCCATGCCGGAGATCCCGAGGTACTCGGCATCCGCGGTCTCAGGCGGCAGCACGCGAAGCGCGATCAAGCGCCCCCCGCTGATCACTGCGAGCTGCGCGGCCGCTTCCGCGGCGATGTGCGCGCCGTCGGAGCCGTCGGTGGGAACGAGGATTCGCTTGTACTGCGGAGTCGGGCTCGCATGCATGTGTCGGTGCCTCCTTCAAGGCCGATACTGCGTCGCGTGCGCCGTCCTGCATGTAGGAAGTTGCCCTCTTGTAACGTGAGGCAACGAATTTATGATCATAGCCTCTTGACGAAGTTTCATGCTGCATGGCAGCATTCAGTCATTACCGCAACGCATTGGATTCACCCACATGACCCGGACCTCCATTCATAAACCGACCGTACTGCGCCGAGGCGTGGTCGCGTCCTGCTTTTGGCAGGGTGTCGATCGTCCCGCTGCAATGCCGTCGAATGGTCCCGGGAGCGCGATGAAGTAAGCCGCATCGCCAGCGAAGAATCCCCTCGCGAAGCCCGGTGACCGAAAGGAATCCGGGCTTTTTGCTTCTTGGCCCGCCAGGAAACTCGAGAGGAAGAGCGATGAACAGGCGATGGAAGGAAATCTGGGCGCGGTGGAGCCGCCAGGTGCGGAACCGCACCCGCGTCGAAGAGGAAGCGCGCGCCGCGATGCGCGCGTGGCTGATGGTTTAAGCGTTGAGTTGTTGCTGGACGGCGACTTCGTGGGCTGTGCGCGGCCCGCCTAGCGAAGAATTCGGGTCGCCGCCCGCGTGGGGATCGAGGGACGCCTTCCCCCCAGCCGCGGGTTCGATGACGTAGCGGCCGGCCTCCGTGGCCGGCCGCGGTCAGAAACTCAGAACGCAGCGGCCATCCGGCCGACGCGCGCGATGGCCTGCTCCGTCGCACGCGACCACAGGGTTCCGTAGTTGAGGCGCATGGCGTTGCGAAAGCGGCCCGTCGTCGTGAACAGCGGTCCCGGCGCGAGCAGGATGTTTTCGTCGCGGGCACGCCGGAAGAGCTCCACGGCGTCCACGCGGTTGGGCAGCTCCACCCACGTGACGTAGCCGCCGGTGGGGCGCGACACGCGCGTGCCTTCGGGAAAGGTTTCGGCAACCAGGTGGGCAAGCTGTTGCTGCCGCCCCGCAAGCCCCTGTCGCAGTCGGCGCAGGTGATGGTCGAAGCCGCCGGTCTCCATGAACTCGCAGAGCGCGAGCTGCGGAATGGGCGGCGTGAAGATGGAGCCGATGCGCTTCAGCACCGACACGGCTTCGCGGTAGCGCCCGGCCACGGCCCAGCCGACGCGAAAGCCCGGCGCCACGGTCTTGCTGAACGAAGAGCACAGCAGCACGTTGCCGGTGCGATCCCACGCCTTGATCGGCAGCGGCCGCGCCTCGCCGAACCACGTGTCGCTGTACACGTCGTCCTCGATGATCGGGATGCCGCGCTTCTCGCACAGCTCCGCGAGCGCCTTGCGGTTCGCATCCGGCATGAGGGCGCCCGTGGGATTGGTGAAGGAGGGCGTGATCATCAGCGCGCGCACGGTGCCCTTCTTGCGCGTGGCGAACTCGAGGGCCTCGAGCGAGAGGCCGGTTCTCGGGTTGGTCGGGATCTCGAAGGCCTTCATGCCGAGGCTCTCGATCATCTGCAGCATCGTGAAGTAGGTGGGCGATTCGAGCGCGATCGTGTCGCCCGGGCGCGCCACCGCTCGCAGGCAGAGGTTCAGCGCATCCACGCAGCCGTCGGTGATCACGACATCCCCGGCATCGAAGGAGCAGCCGTAGTCGAGCGCCCGCCGCGCGATGGTCCGGCGCAGCCGCTCGGTGCCGGCGGAGGCCGAGTACGACGCGGAGAGCTCGGGGTAGCGGCGCGCGGTGGTGCCGAGCAGCGTAGCCAGCTTTTGCGTTGGCAGCAGCGACGGATCGGGACGCAGCGCGCCCAGCGGGATGATGTCCTGGCGGTCGAGCAGGCTGAAGTACTCGACGAAGAGCGGCGAGGTCTGCACGTAGCGCGCCGATTGCGGCGGCTTCGATTCGCGCGGCTCGGGCAGCGCGGGGCGCGGCGGTGCCGCGAAGTAGCCCGACTTCGGGCGCGCCTCGATCACGCGCTTGTCCTCGAGGTGGCGGTAGGCCTGCACGGCGGTGGAGATGGAAACGCCGTACTGGCGCGAGAGCGTGCGCACCGAGGGCAGGCGCTCGCCGGCTTTCACGCGTCCGGTGTCGATGGCCTCGGCGAGGCGGGCCGCGAGCGACTCGTAGAGCAGGCCGCCGTTGCTCGAGAGGGGTGTCATGCGGGGCATTGTCTGGGTCCTCGGGCGGCGGGGGCAGTCACAGCGGGTGCCTTCCGCGGCCGGTACAGATGGAGCACAGCCCAAACTGTACCGGTATACGTTGCCGACCGCTATATCTGTATCGCTCGCACGTGATTCCGTAGAGTCTGTCCTCGACCGGGAGGAACCCTGCACCATGGCTTCGATTCACCGTACCGACGTCCATCGCATGCCCTTTGTCATCCGCCGCGCCGTGCCGCGCGACGTGCCGGCCCTGCGCAGCATGCAGACGCGCTCGATCCGCGAGCTCAGCCTCGGCTTCTACGACCTGCACCAGGTCGAGGCCTTCCTGTTCTACGTCGGCACCGTCGAGGAGTCCGTCGTCGAGGAGCGCAACTACTTCGTCGCCGAAGTGGGCGGCTGGCTCGCCGGCTCCGGCGGCTGGAGCACGACGGGCGGCAACCACCTCGAATCGACGCGCGGCATTCCCGCCGTCGTGCGCGAGCCGTACATCCCGCGCGTGCGCAGCCTCTTCGTGCACCCGGACTGGGCGCGCCGCGGCGTCGGCCGGCGCATCATGGAGGTCACGGAGAACGCGATCCGCACCTCCGGCCAGTACGAAGTTGCGCTCGACGCAACGCTGCCCGGCGTGCCGCTCTACGAGGCGCTCGGCTACCGGTCGGTCATGCCGGTGGATCTTCGCCTTCCGGACGGTACGGAGCTTCGCTTCCACCACATGCGCAAGGTTCTGCCGAAGTACGCCACCGTGGCAGCCAACGATTCAGGAACCTGGCGCATCGCCTAGAAGGAGGCTCCATGGGTTTCAACGTCTTTCCCGCCGGTGCATTCCCGCTGCCGCTTTCCATCCGCCGCGCGGCTCCGGCCGACCTCCCCGCGCTCTGGAAAATGCAGCAGGCGTCGCTGCGCGAGCTGGGCCACCGCGGCCACTACGCGCCCAAGCAGGTGGAAGCCTTCATCGACTACTTCGGCACGCTGGAGCGCGAGGTCGTGGAGGACGGCACGTACTACCTCGTCGAGGTGGGCGGATGGCTCGCCGCCTCGGGCGGGTGGAGCCTGCGCGCCCCCGGGTACATGCAGGCGCTCCGGACTACTGGAGCCGCGCGCCGTGCCGCCGAGGCGCTGCCGCGCATCCGCAGCGTCTTCGTGCATCCCGACTACCGCAAGACCGAGGGCATCGCCCGGCGCATCGTCGAAGTCTGCGAGACCGAGATCCGCTGGCGCGGCTACCCGGAAGTCGCCCACGACGCATCGCGCGCCGGCAAGCCGCTCTACGAAGCGCTCGGCTACAAGCCCGTGGCCCCGCTCGAGATGAAGCTGCCCGACGGCACGAAGCTCGACTTCACCCACATGCGCAAGCGCGTCACGCCCGGACGCACCGCCCGGCGCGTGGCCTGAAGGAGCCGCCATGTACATCCCCAAGCACTTCGACGAACCGCGGGTGGAGGTGCTGCACGAGCTCATCCGCTCGCGGCCGCTCTCGACGCTGGTGGCCCTCACGGCGCACGGCCTCGAGGCCAACCACATCCCGCTGCTGCTCGATCCGCGGCCTACGCCCTTCGGCACGCTGCGCGGCCATGTCGCGCGCGGCAACCCGATCTGGAAGGAATTCAACGCGGGCGTCGACGTGATCGCCGTCTTCAGCGGGCCCGACGCGTACATCACGCCGTCCTGGTATCCCGGCAAGAAGGTGGACGGCAAGGTCGTGCCGACGTGGAACTACGCCGTGGCCCACGCGAAGGGCACGCTGCATGTCCATGACGATCCGGTGTGGCTTCGCGCGCATCTCGAGCAGCTCGTCGCCACGAACGAGGCGTCGTTCCCGGCGCCGTGGAAGGTGAGCGACGCCCCCGACGACTTCATCATGAAGATGGTCGCCGCGGTCGTGGGCATCGAGATCCCCATCCGCTCGCTGCACGGCAAGTGGAAGATGAGCCAGAACCGTACGCAGGCCGATCGTGAGTCGGTCGCCAACGGGTTGCGGGCACAAGGCGGCGAGGAGAAAGGCGACGTCGCCAGCCTCGTGCTGCCCGGCTAGCGCCATGGCACGCCACTTCCGCCGCTATCAACCCGGCGACACGACGGCGTTGATCAAATTGATCAACGCCGCCAGCTCGGGCGGTGGCGGCTCCGGCTGGACGCACGAGGCCGAGCTCTTCGCCGGCGATCGCATCGATACCGCCGAGCTCCTCAGCCTGCTCGAGGCTCCGGGTTCCATGTTCGTGCTGTGCCTCGAGGGCGCGGATCTCGCGGGTTGCGCGTATCTCAAGCCGCTGGAGGATGCCGCGTACCTGGGGCTGCTCGCGGTGCGCCCGGCATTGCAGGGCGGTGGCGTCGGCAAGGAGATCCTGCGGGAGTGCGAGCGGATCGTGCGCGACGAGTGGGATGGCGTCTCGATCCGCATGACGGTGATCACGCACCATCGCCCGGAGCTCGCCGCCTTCTACGAGCGCCGCGGCTATTCGCGCACGGGGCGCTACAAGTCCTTCGACCGCCTCCAGGCGCAGACCGGGATGAAGGTCCCCGGCCTCACGCTGGAGTGGATGGAGAAGTCGCTGGCCTAGCTTCTCGCTGCGCTGTACCCGCCGATGCCACCCTTGGAAAGCACAAAGCCCTGTGGCGAGGGCTTTCACTACGGCCTTGGAAACGCCGATCCCCGCCGATAAAACCTTATGGGTCGCACATGGCGGCGAGACGACGAAGGATGAACCACCGCTCGCCGACCAAGGATGACTCCAAGGTTCTATCGGCGGAGATCGGCGTTTCCAGGCTTCACCCTAAAGGCGCCTTTGGGCGCCTTTCTTCTGGCCTCCAAGGGGTACATCGGCGATTGGAGGCGCAGCCGACAACTGAATACCTAGCCGCGCCCGACGAACGGCATCTTGCTCGCCATGATCGTCATGGTGAGCACGTTCGCATCCAGCGGCAGGCTCGCCATGTAGACCACGGCCGAGGCGACGTGCGCCACATCCATGCGCGGCTCCACCATCGTCGTGCCATTGGGCTGCGGAACACCTTTGGTCATGCGCTCCGTCATCGGCGTCGCGGCATTGCCGATGTCAATTTGCCCGCACGCGATGTCGAACGGACGCCCATCGAGCGACGTGGTCTTGGTGAGGCCGGTGATCGCGTGCTTGGTCGCCGTGTACGCGACCGAGAAGGGACGCGGCGCGTGCGCCGAGATGGAGCCGTTGTTGATGATGCGGCCGCCCTGCGGGCTCTGCGACTTGAAGATGCGCACCGCGTGCTGCGTGCAAAGGAACGCGCCGGTGAGGTTGGTGTTCACCACCTGCGTCCACTGCTCGTAGGTGAGCTCCTCCATCGGGATGGCGGGCGCGCCCTGGCCGGCGTTGTTGAAGAGGACGTCGAGGCGGCCGAAAGCCTTGACCGTTGCGTCGAAGAGCGCCTTCACGTCCGCGGGGTTGCCCACGTCGCATTTCACCGCGAGGGCCTGGCCCTTCGGGACGCCGGCTTCCGCGATCGCGGCTTCCAGCATCTCGACACGCCGCCCTGCGAGGGCCACGCGATAGCCTTCCTTCAGGAGGGCCTGCGCTGCCGCCTTGCCGATGCCCTGGCCCGCGCCCGTGACGACCGCGACCTTACCTTCTCCTTGTGCCATGACTCCTCCGGGATTCCTACGAGGGGATGCGGGAGCGGCCTACATTCTTCCCGCGGGTGGGAACGTACAGTGACTCCATCGCGATTCATTCAGGCCTTCATCACGGAGCGCACGAACGAATCCCGATACCAGGGCCGCCTCACCGCGGCCCTGACCTTTTCTAGATCCGCCGGTCCATGCTCCGCAGGCGCGCCGCCATGATGCTCATGATCTCCAGCGCGAAGCCCGGCGTCTCCTGCACCAGCGATTTAAAGCGTTCCGACGTGACGGACACCAAAGTGCAGTCCGTGGCCGCCATCGCGGTGGCGCTGCGGGGCGATTTGTCGATCAACGCCATCTCGCCGAACACGCCGCCCTTGCCGACCTTCTCGACGCTGCGGCCGGTGACGGAAAGCTTCACCGAGCCGTCCAGCACGACGTACATCACATAGCCTTCGTCGCCTTCGCGGAAGACGGTCTCTCCGGCCTTGAAGACGCGAGATGGATCCTTGGTGAATTCGTCGGTGGAGATCATCGGTGGATACCTTTTTTCTTGTCTGGATTCCCGCCCCCGACAAAAGCACTCGGGGGTGACGGCGGGAAGACGCTCAGTCGGTCGACTGGATCGCTTCGCGCAGTGTATCGGCGATCTGCGCGATCTGCGAGGCTTCGACGATGAGGGGCGGGGCGATGGCGATGTTGTCGCCGGCGGTGCGCACCAGCACGCCCTTCTCCCAGCACTTGAGCATCACCTCGAAGGCCCGCGCGCCGGGCGCATCGGGACGCGAGGCCAGCTCGATGGCACCGACCAGCCCGAAGTTGCGCAGGTCGATGATGTTCTTGCCGCCCTTGAGGCCGTGCACCGCGCTCTCCATCACCGGCGCCATCTGCTTCGCGCGGTTGAAGAGATCCCCGTCCTTGTAGAGCTGCAGCGTGGCGATGCCCGCGGCGCAGGCAAGCGGATGCGCGGAGTACGTGTAGCCGTGGAAGATCTCGATCGCGCCCGGAGGTCCGATCATGAAGGCGTCGTGCACGGCCTTCGAGGCGAGCACGCCGCCCATCGGCACCGTGCCGGAGGTGACGCCCTTGGCGAAGGTGATCATGTCGGGCTCGACGTCGAACACCTGCGAGGCGAAAGCCCCGCCCATGCGGCCGAACGCGGTGATCACTTCGTCGAAGATCAGCAGGATGCCGTGCTTCTTCGTGATCTCGCGCAGGCGCTTGAGATAACCCTTCGGCGGCATGAGCACGCCGGTGGATCCGGCCATCGGCTCCACGATCACCGCGGCGATGGTCGAAGCATCGTGCAGCGCGACCAGGCGCTCCAGCTCGTCGGCGAGCTCGGCGCCATGTTCGGGCAGGCCCTTGGTGTAAGCGTTCTTCGCGAGGTTGTGCGTGTGCGGCAGGTGATCGACGCCCGCCAGCATCGCGCCGAACATCTTGCGGTTGGCGACCATGCCGCCCACCGAGATGCCGCCGAAGCCCACGCCGTGATAGCCGCGCTCGCGGCCGATGAGGCGCGTGCGCGAGGCCTCGCCCTTCACGCGCTGGTAGCCGAGCGCGATCTTGAGCGCCGTGTCCACCGCTTCGGAGCCCGAGTTCGTATAGAAGACGTGCTTCATCGAGGGCGGCGCGATCTCGACGATGCGGTTCGCGAGCTCGAACGACAGCGGATGCGCCATCTGGAACGCGGGCGAGTAGTCGAGCGTCGCGGCCTGCTTCTGGATCGCCTCGACGATGGGCTTGCGGCAATGGCCTGCGTTGCAGCACCACAGGCCGGAGAAGCCGTCGAGCACCTTGCGGCCGTCGGGAGTCCAGTAGTACATCCCCTCGGCCTTCGCGATCATCCGCGGGTTCGCCTTGAACTGGCGGTTCGCGGTGAACGGCATCCAATGTGCGCCGAGCTGGTCCGGGTGCAGGTGAAGCTGGTCCGAGAGGATCGTCATGGCGGGTGCGAGGCGAAGGATTCGAACCCCCGATTTTACGCCCATCGACTTGTAACAGCCTTTTTCAGGCGTCAGCCGGTGCGCGGAGGGCGGCGTTGATCGGGTGTCACTCGTTGATTGAGTGTCACTCCCGCGAAGGCGGGAGCCCAGACGACCAAGGAGGCATCACATGTTGATCCGCAAACTGCTCGCCGTTTCGATTGCCGCAGCTTCCCTCGCCGGTGTCTCTTCCGTTGCGCAAGCGCGCACCGACGTCGGCGTCGTCGTCAACTTTGCGCCCCCCGCGCCGAAATACGAGCGGGTGCCCGTTGCTCGCGTCGGTTACGTGTGGACCCCGGGTTACTGGGATTGGCGCTCCAACCGTTACGCCTGGGTCAGCGGCCGCTACGTCGCAAGCCGTCCCGGCTACGCGTATCACCCCGTGCGCTGGACGCACGTGGGCAACCACTGGCGCTATGACCGCGGTTATTGGGGCCAATCGAGCTACCGCCATCGTTAGCGGTTCGTAGCCCTGTCGGTCCCCTCCGACGTTCGTCGGAGGGAGCCGACGCCTGAATAGGGGCAGGGCTGGCAGTGGTGCGAAGGCGCGGTCCCTAAGCTGTCTGCATGCACCTTCGATCCCTGCTTCTGGGTTTCACGCTCGCGGCCGGTGCTACCGCGATGCCGGCTTCGGCCGCGACTCCGTCGGTGATCATCAATCGCACGCCGCCTCCCGCCGAGCAGCCTTACGAGGCGACCCCGCAGGCCCGCAAGGGCTTCGCCTGGTCGCCAGGCTTCTGGGAGTGGCGCGGCACGGGCTATAGATGGCAGCCCGGCGAATGGATCCCCGCGAAGAGTGGCCAGCGCTGGCAACCGTACGGATGGGAAGAGCGGGAAGGCCGCTACTTCTTCGTCCACGGCTCATGGCAGCCGCTGACGCAGACCGCGTCGGCAACCCAGCCGGGATCCCGTTAAGGAGAACAACGCAAATGCGCAAGCTCGTGATGAGTGCGATGGTCGCCTCGGCGATCATGGTGAGTGCGACGGCCAAGCCGGTCTTCGCGGATACCGAGATCTACTTCAACACCGCGCCCCCCGCGGCCCGCTATGAAGTCGTGCCCGCTCCGCGCGCCGGCTATGTGTGGGCGCCGGGCTACTGGGACTATCGCGGCAACCAGCACCGGTGGCGTACGGGCCACTGGGTGAAGTCGCGCCCGGGCTACGTGTACTACGCGCCGACGTGGCAGCAGAGCAACGGCCGCTATTACCTGCAGAAGGAGCGTTGGGTCGAGAGCTCGCGCGTGGCGCGCGGCCCGGGTGCCTACGGCGATCGCGATCGCGACGGCATTCCCAACAAGAACGACCGGGATCGTGACGGCGACGGCGTGCAGAACCGTTACGACAACGCTCCGGACAACCCCCGCTACCGCTAGCGCGGGGACCGTATTCGCCGGGACGCTGGGTGGATGATTCCGGTGGATAGTAGCCGTCGCTTCCTGGAGGGGGCGGCGGCTTCTTCATTTTTTGCTCCGCGTTCTACTCATGCTCCGCACTTGTGCGCTGGCGCATGCGCCGCGGAGGCGATGCCCACCCTTGGAAATAGGAAAGCCGCCCGAAGGCGGCTCTCAGCAAGCAGGTATACACGGATAAACACGGATAAAAACAGCTACGGGATGGCTTTTCACCATCCCAAGAAAACCGCGCTGGCACATGAAACCTTGCAGGGTTCATCCGTGTTTATCCGTGAATACCGCCGTCTGGAAGCCGCCTCCTGGCGGCTTCCTTTTTTCCAAGGGTGGGCATCGCCTCCGCGGCGAATGCCGCCTTGAAAGCACCGCGTAGGGGACCTACTTTTTCTTCGGCCAGTCGTCGTCGTCCTTGATGATGTTGAGGACGCGAGTGACCTTCGGCCCCGCATCGAAACGCTCCGCCTTCACCTGCACGGGGTAGAGCTCCTCGAGCCGCTGGCGGGCGGCACCCTCGTCGCCGAAGGTGAGCGGAGCGCCATCGGCACCCAGCACGTCGTGCCAGGAAGCGGGGTTGTCGGGGTCGTCCTGGATCTGAAGTTTGTACATTCGGGTCTCCGCTGAAGGTTGTACGTGCACTGTCTCTGACAATCGGCGAAAATAGAGGTTTTCGCGGACGCCTCGCGAAAAGCCCGTTTCATTCGAAGGGTTATCCCCCGTATGCAATACGTCTACACGATGAAGCGCGTGGGCAAGATCGTGCCGCCCAAGCGCCAGATCCTCAAGAACATCAATCTCGCCTTCTATCCCGGGGCCAAGATCGGCCTGCTGGGCCTCAACGGCGCCGGTAAGTCCACGATCCTTCGGATCATGGCGGGCATCGACACCGAGATCGAGGGCGAGGCCTTCGCCATGCCCGGCATCAAGGTGGGCTACCTGCCGCAGGAGCCGCAGCTTACTCCGGGCCACACGGTGCGAGAGGCCGTCGAGGAAGGTCTCGGCGAAATCTTCAACGCGCAGAAGCAGCTCGACAAGGTCTACGCCGCCTACTCCGAGCCCGACGCGGATTTCGACAAGCTCGCGGCCGAGCAGGAGCGCCTCGAGAAGATCCTCGCCTCGGGCAACGCGGATACCACCGACGTCCAGCTCGAAGTCGCGGCCGATGCGCTTCGCATCCCGCCGTGGGACTCCATCGTCGACAAGCTCTCCGGTGGAGAAAAGCGCCGCGTGGCCCTGTGCCGCCTGCTGCTCTCCAAGCCCGACATGCTGCTGCTGGACGAGCCCACGAACCACCTCGATGCCGAGAGCGTCGATTGGCTCGAGCAATTCCTGCAGCGCTATCCCGGAACCGTGGTGGCGGTGACGCACGATCGCTACTTCCTCGACAACGCGGCCGAGTGGATTCTCGAGCTGGACCGCGGCACGGGCATCCCGTACGAAGGCAACTATTCCAGCTGGCTGCTGCAGAAGCGTGACCGCCTGCAGAAGGAAGAGTCCACCGAGAGCGCGCGGCAGAAGGCGCTCAAGAAGGAACTGGAATGGGTGCGCCAGAACGCGAAGGGCGGCACCAAGAAGAACAAGGCCCGCCTGCAGCGCTTCGACGAGATGGCGTCCTACGAATACCAGAAGCGCAACGAAACCGCCGAGATCTTCATTCCCGTCGCCGAGCGGCTGGGCAATGAAGTGATCGAGTTCGAGGGCGTGTCGAAGTCGTTCGGCGATCGCCTGCTCATCGACAACCTCTCGTTCAAGGTTCCGGCGGGAGCCATCGTCGGCATCATCGGACCCAACGGCGCGGGCAAGTCCACGCTCTTCAAGCTGATCACCGGCAAGGAGAAGCCCGATTCCGGCAAGGTGACGATCGGCCACACGGCGCAGATCACGTTCGTCGACCAGTCGCGTGACCTGCCGGCCGACCAGAACGTCTGGCAGGTGGTCTCCGGCGGGCAAGACATCCTCACCGTCGGCAAGTTCGAGATCCAGTCGCGCGCGTACATCGGCCGCTTCAACTTCAAGGGGCAGGACCAGCAGAAGCTCGCGGGCAATCTCTCCGGCGGCGAACGCGGGCGCCTGCACCTCGCCAAGACGCTGCTCGCGGGCGGCAACGTGCTGCTGCTGGACGAACCGTCCAACGACCTGGACGTGGAAACGCTGCGCGCGCTCGAAGATGCGCTCGCGGAATTCGCGGGCTCCGTGCTCGTGATCTCCCACGATCGCTGGTTCCTGGACCGCATCGCCACGCACATCCTCGCGGCCGAGGGCGATTCACAGTGGGTCTTCTTCCCCGGCAACTACCACGAGTACGAGGAAGACAAGAAGAAGCGCCTCGGCGAGGAGGGTGCTGCCCCCCATCGCCTGCGCTTCAAGGCCCTGCACAAATAAAGGGGTCAGACCCCTTTATTGCTAGCGGGTCGTGTGTGCTCGAAGAGCACCGTGAGGAACTCCCGCACCTCGCCCACGGGCCGGCGGGGTTCCTTGCGATAGGCGCTGCAGTCGGGCGTGCGCCACAGCAACTTCGCATTCACCAGCTCGCGGCGCAACGTCGCGGGATCGCCAAACGCGTGATGGTCCGTGAGGTACTTGTTCACCTCGCGCTCCGTCAGAACGCGCCGCGCCGGCAAACGCGCCCATAGCGCCCAGAGAGCACGCTGCTGCACCGCGTACTTCGTGGGCCAGCGCACCAGGCGTCCGTCCGTATCGAAATGCCCGAGGGTCTTGCGCGTCGCATCCGGCAGCACGGAGCCGCGCGCGATCGCGATGGGTTTCGCGCTCGGTGTTGGAGCGGCATCGGGACTCGCAGGCGCTGGGGCGGCCCGCAGCGCCTGGTAGTTGCCATGGCCCGCGCTCTTCGCGAGCAGGTTCAGCAGGACGACGTGACTGGGGACGGTCGTCGCGCCGGATTCCGCGAGCAGCTTGCGCAGCCGTTTGGAAAAAAGGGAAAGGTCCGCCACGTGGAGCGGAACGAGTTCACGCGATGCATTCATGGATTGCCTCCCGTGCGCCACGCGGAGTGCTGCGGTTGCCGGCTTGCAGCAGGGCGCACGAAGGTTTCGCGGCCTGGAAAAGTACGGGCAGGTTTAGCTCGCGAGGGTGTCGCGCGGCAACGCCTGGGTGAACTGCCGACCTGGCAGCGATTCTAGGTCATTCCCATGGAGGCGGGAATCCATGGGTCCCCGCCCTCCGATAGACTCATTCGGAGGCAGGCTCCGCGGGGACGGCTACCCCCGTGCGCCGAACTTGTACTTGTCCTTGTCGTGCTCGGTGTCGTGGGCTTCGGTCTTCGCCTTCGGCTTGTCGGCGAGCAGCCCGAACTTGTCCTGCAGCGTGATCGCCGCGAGCACGAGCTCTTCGTTGTCGGTGACGGAAGCCTTGCCGAGGATGTCGGCCGCGTAGTCGCGGTCATGGGTGAGGCGCTGCACGTCAATCTCGAGATTGAGCGCCTTGCGCGCGGCGACCTTCACCTTCGCGAGCAGCTTGAGCGTGTCCTGGTCCATGGGACCATTCCTTTCTCGTTATGGATTGGAACAGTCCGAAAGCGCGAAATTGCCGGCGCGCCTCGTGGGACGCACCTCCTATGTGGCCGCATTAGGCCACACTGATTAACACCGGGCAAATGCCGTGGTTCACACCCCAGGTTACAAGCGCAGCCTAGGCGCGGATGGGGGTGCGCTTGCCGCCGGCAGCGGCGGAGGCATAGATCGCCTCGACGATGGAGAGGTCACGCCGCCCCAGTTCCCCGGGGACGCGGCTCGGCCGACCCTCCTTCACGCAGAGCGCGAAGTCGTCCATCTGGACGGCCTGCTGGTTCACTGCGGTGAATTCAATCGGGCCGCGGTGCGTGGACCCGCGGTTCCCGCCGTAGTTGAACGCGGGCCGCAGCTCGATCCAGCCGTCCTTCGCCTCGGCGCGGAAGTCGTTGCGTCCCTCGTCGTAGCTGGTGAAGCCTTCGCAGCGCGCACCGTCGGCGAACTCCAGCGTCCACTCGATGCTCTCCTCGACGTCCACGAAGAAGTCGGGGCGCTTCTTCGGCCGTTCGCGCGCGGTGACGGCCACCGGCGTTGCGTTCGCGGCCATGCACGCCTCTTGCACGACGTAGATGCCGAGGTCCATCAGCGGCCCGCCGCCCGCGAGCTTCTTCTCGGCGCGCCACGACTTGCGGCCCATGGTGAACGCAAAGCCGCCCGACATCTTCATGAACGCCCCGGCCTCCTTCGTGCGGGCCATGCGGCGCACTTCCTCGTGCAGCGGATCGAAATGCAGGCGATAGCCGATGGAGAGGCGCACGCCGGCTTCCTTGCACGCGGCGAGGATCGCGTCGCACTCGGCCACGGTGTTGGCCATTGGCTTCTCGCAGATGACGTGCTTGCGCGTTTTCGCAGCCGCGATCGAATGCTCGGCGTGCAGCCCCGGCGGCGTGACGATGTACACGATGTCGATGTCGCGGTTCTCCGCGATGCGCGCCATCGTGTCGTAGCCGTAGACGCTCGCCTCGGGGAAGCCGTAGTCGCGCGCCCACGCGAGGCCCTTCTCGCGCGAGCCCGTCACCACGCCCGCGAGGCGGCAGTGCTCCGTCGACTTGAGGGCGGGACCGAGCTGCCCGGTGGAGTAGCTGCCAAGACCTACCAATGCGACGCCGAGCTTCTTCTTGTCCATGGGATTCGCGGCGAGCGCGCCAGGCGTAGCGAGGAGCGCGCCTGCCGCGGGAAGCTGCCCGAGGAAGCGCCGGCGACCGCGCGCGGGAAAGTCCACTCTGACCCCGGTTTTCAGTCGGCCTTGATGTCGGCGTCCTTGATCACCTTGGCCCACTTGTCGATCTCCGCCTTGATGCGGGCTTGCGCCTGCTCGGGCGTGGTCGGCGTGGCGTACGCGCCCTGGTCGAGGAGCTGCTGCTGCACCTCGGGCTTCGCGAGCGCCTTCTGGATCTCGGCGTTCAGCTTGTCGATGACGGGCTTGGGCGTGCCGGCAGGCGCGGCGACGCCGAAGTTCGACGCGACCTCGTAGCCGGCCATGCCTTCCTCGGCGGTGGTCGGCACGTCGGGCAGCATCGAGATGCGCTGCGGCGTGGTGACCGCGAGGGCGCGAAGCCGCCCAGCCTTGATGAAGCCGATCGACGCGGGAACCGTCTCGCACATCGTGTTCACCTGGCCGGACACGAGATCCGTCATCGCCGGGCCGCTGCCCTTGTATGGAACGTGGACCATGTCGAGCTGCGAGCCGCCCATCCTGCGCAGCAGCTCCGCGCACATGCGCTGCGGCGCTCCGGCACCCGACGAGGCATACGTGAGCTTGCCGGGGTTGGCCTTCGCGTAGGCGACGAGCTCCTTCATGTTCTTCACCGGCAGATCGGGGTTCACGACCCACACGAGCGGCACCGAGCCCGCCATCGACACCGGCACGAGGTCCTTCTGCAGGTCGTAGCGGATCGAGCCCTTCTCGAGCGTTGCCATGATCGAGTGCGAGGTCATGGCACCCATCAGCAGCGTGTAGCCATCCGGTGCCGCCTTGGCGACCGACTCGGCGCCGATGTTTCCGCCGGCTCCGGCGCGGTTCTCCACCACGACCTGCTGGCCAAGCTGCGTGGAGAGCGCCTGCGCCAGCACGCGGCCGATCACGTCGGTGGCCCCGCCGGGGCTGTAGGGCACGACCAGCTTGATGGGCTTGTTCGGGTACTGCGCGAAGGCGAGGGCGGGGAGGAATGCGACCGCCACGGCGAACCGGGCGATGGTAACGAACACGGAGCGGGTCATTGTTTTCTTTCCACGAGGAGGAAACCCGAGAGGGTGGCGAGCAGCAACGATACAACGAGGGCTGGCAGGGGATCTTCCCGCCAACCGGAAAACGCCCATGCCGGAATGTCGCGTACCCAACCGCCTTTCGGACGCACGACCGCGATCATCTCGTCGAGGAAGGCGAGCTCACCGGGTCGGTCGGCGCGAAAGGAGCCCGCGCGCAGGCCGAAAGGCGCGGCGTTGAAGTCCTTCGCGGGGCATCGCACGTGCGCCACGCCCTGCGGATCCACGGCGATGAGGTAGCCGTTCTCGTAGCGCGGATACTCCGGCTGGCAATCGCGCGTGACCCACGCCACGGGCTCGCCGGAAGGCTCGGCGCGGCGGTCGAGGCGGCGCGGACGGATCGCGATATCCACCCACTCCGCGCTGGGCTCGAAATCGATCGCGGTGTAGCGCACGTTTCGCTCCCGCAGCAGGCGCGCGATCGCGGCGAAACGCTCGGTGGAGAAGAGATCCGGGGAACGATGCGCGAGGCGGAGGTCGCCCGCGATCGCGTCCAGGTGCTTGTCGCCCAGGTGGAAGCCCGGCTCGCGCCATCGCCACCACTGCGGCGGAACGGGACGATAGCCATGGCCCGGCCGCCCGTTGGGCAGCGGGCGGATTCGCGCGAGGAGCGGATCGGCGAGCGCCCACGTGTCCGCGATGGCGCGCTCGAGCGGGCGGAAATACGCGTGCGCTCCCACCGCATTCGCGAGCTCCGGATCTGTCTTCGACGGCGGGATCTCGTCGTAGTCGAGCTTGCGTGCGGGGGCCGTCGCGAAGAGGCCGAAGTGCGGCAGGTAGAAGAAGCGCTCATCGAGGGCGCCGCGGTAGTGCGGCAGCGGAGCCGTGTGCGGTTGCTGGCCGAGGTGCGTGATGAGCGTCGTGTGGCCGGAGACGGCATGCGCGATCGCCAGCACTCCCACGAGCGAGGCCAACGCCCGGCGGTTCTCGCGCCACGCACCGGGAAGCGCCGCGGCGATCACGATCATCGACGCCCACGTCGCCGGCAGGACGAAGCGGCCGAGCATGAAGTCGCCACCCGCCCACACGGTGTAGCCGAGTGTGAGCACGATTGCAGCGAGGCCCGCGCGCGCCAGCGGCTCATGCCGGCGCATCACGCCGAGCACGAAGCCCGTCGCGATCAACGCGAAGGTTCCCGGATCCGTGAGCAGCGAGGCCACGACGTAGGAGAGGCCCTGGTCGATCCGGCCCGCAAGACCGTCGCTCAGCTTCGCGAGCGCGGTGTTGGGCACCGGCGAGCCGTAGTACACGAACGAGAAGAGCGCCCAGGCGACGGCCGGGGCCATCATCGCAACGACGACACCGGCGCGGCCGCGCCATGAAGCCACCGGCACCACGAGCGCGAACGGCAGCGCGTAGGCCGCGAGGTCGAGCCGGTTGAGCGGCAGGAGTGCGAGCGCCGCAATGGCGAGCGGGACGTGGCCCCGGCGAATCGCGAAGGCGGCCGTCATGGCGAGCGCGAAGCTGAGCGGCGTCTCGAGGCCGCTCGTGGCGTAGTCCATGGCCGCGCGCGAGAAGAACATCGCGAGCAGCACCGCGGCGAGCGTGGCCGGCCGGTCGCGGAACGCGACGGTGAACGCCGCCAGGCCGGCCGCGAAGACCAGCAGCGAGAAGTACATCGTGCCCGGGTAGAGCGACCCGCCGAGGCCGTTCCAGCCGGCCAGCGCGAAGAACCACAGCGGATGCGTGAAGACCTGCACGCGCTCGCCGATGTTGTAGACCGGGCCGTTGCCGTGCGCCATCTGCTCCACGACCCGGAAGGTGATGAAGCCGTCGTCGCTCAGCCAAGCACGGAGGAACGCCATTGCGGCCACGGCGGCGAGCGCGACTCCGGCAGCCTGGACCTCGAAGCGCATTTTCATGGCGCAAATCCTAGCAGCCGCGTCGGGCGTGCGTATCCGGGCGTCGAGCTAGAAAGGCCCCAGTCCGGCGATTTTCTCGATCAGCTCGCGACGCTGGCCTTCAGGCTGGGCATGCCACTGGACAAGGAGGTATGGGCCTGCGGCCGCCACGAATCCGAGAGCCTCGCAATCCCTGCGGCTCATGACGTTGCCGGTGTACGCGAACACGGCGCGCTTCGATCCGGCGATGTGGATGGACTGCTCGAGCAGCCAGCGGGACAACGAGCCGTGGCCGGCAACTTCCTGGCGATTCTCGGCGGACATCCGCCGATAGGCGTCCTTGTCGACACACAGGCCACCGACCAGGAAGACCTCCGGCTCGATCGGCGTCAGGTGAACATATCCGCACACGGCGCGATCGGGCAGCCGTGCCACGAAGTGCCTGGGGATGTCGGGCGCGGGTGCGTTGAAGGACCGGAAGAACAGCGATGCAGCTTGCGCGTCCGGAGCCGCCACTTCTTCAAAGCCAATCATCGGCAGTCGTCCAGGATCCGCTTCAGCTCGTCCTGCGATTTCCAATGGTGGCCGCACATGTACCGCGGCAACCGCCAGAGGTCGGCGCCGGGGGTGACCGCAACACCTTCCGTGGTGAAGGCCGCCCGCACGCCGTGGGCTGCGCTGCCGCGTGGAAAGTACTCCGTGGCGAGGTAGTCGCTGGCATCGCCGTAGGGATAGGCGAACAGGACCGGCCCGGGCCGGCCGCGCGCAACGCACAAGTACTCGCTCGCGACGCGAATTTCGGCATCGGCTTCGGCCTGCTCGGTGATCCGGAACGTGCCCCGCGTCGCGGTTGTTTGCGTTGCATCCAGGGAAGCGTTGTTGTGGTCCCAGCTGTGGTTCTCGACCCGCAGGAGACCGCTGCGCTCGGCTGCCGGCCACCAATCGTCATTCCACCAGCGCTTCCCGATCATCTCCTTGCGGTCGAGCTCCTGCCGGGCGTCGGGGGAAACGATCGTGAACGTCGTCGCCTCGAGGGTCGGGTGCTGCCCAGACCTTGCCGCGTCCTGGAGAATCCCGAACATGCCGCGCTGGACGCCCCAGGTCGGATGCGGGAGATCATGGAAGTCGAAATCGCTGCCATCGTCGAAGGTGATCGCGACACACCCTTCGACGTCGCGGAAGTCACCCGTTTCGACGGCGACCACGACATCGCTCAACGGGCATACGCGCAGGTGAAGGTCCGCGATCAGCTCGAGATCCCGGGCGAGCGCCACGTGATCGTTGTCCTCGTACGACGCTCCCGAGATGTGCATCGGGTGGTAACTCAGGACGGCGATGCGGGGGGGGGTAGGGAGTTCACAGCCATCGCCAACATCCTAGCATCGGGCGATTTCGGTACCATCTCCGCATGGCAAACGATTCCGACTCGGGTTCCAAAGGTGGCCTTCGAAAGGGCCTCACGTCGTATGGCGACAGCGGCTTCTCGCTGTTCCTGCGCAAGGCGTTCATCAAGGGCGCGGGCTACACGGACGATGCGCTCGAGCGTCCCATCGTCGGTATCGCCAACACCGGCAGCGCCTACAACCCGTGCCATGGCAATGCGCCGCAGCTGGTCGACGCGGTGAAGCGCGGCGTCATGCTCGCCGGTGGGCTGCCGATGGATTTCCCCAGCATCTCGATCCACGAGAGTTTCTCTTCGCCGACCTCGATGTACCTGCGCAACCTCATGTCCATCGACACCGAGGAGATGATCCGCGCGCAGCCGATGGATGCCGTAGTTCTGATCGGCGGTTGCGACAAGACGGTGCCCGCGCAGCTGATGGGTGCCGCTTCGGCCAACGTGCCCGCGATCCAGCTCGTCACCGGTTCGATGCTCACCGGCTCGCATCGCAGCGAGCGCGTGGGCGCGTGCACGGATTGCCGCCGCTTCTGGGCCAAGTACCGCGCGGAAGAGATCGACGGCCAGGAGATCGCCGACGTGAACGACCAGCTCGTCGCCTCCGTAGGCACGTGCTCGGTGATGGGCACGGCGTCCACGATGGCGTGCGTGGCGGAAGCGCTGGGGATGACGGTGCCCGGTGGCGCTGCTCCGCCGGCCGTGACGTCGGATCGCATTCGCGTGGCGGAGCGCTCGGGTGCGACCGCCGTTGCGATGGCGAAGGCCAAGCTCACACCCGACAAGATCATGACCGCGAAGGCGTTCGAGAACGCGCTGCGCGTGCTGCTCGCGATCGGCGGTTCCACCAACGGCGTGATCCACGTGACGGCGATCGCGGGGCGCCTGGGCATTCCCATCGAGTTGGACCGCCTCGATGCGATCGGCCGCGAGACGCCGGTGCTGGTGGATCTCAAGCCCTCGGGCCAGCACTACATGGAGGACTTCCACCATGCAGGCGGCGTCCCGGCGCTGCTGCGGGAACTCAAGCCCCTGTTGCACCTGGACACGCTCACCGTTACGGGCCGCACGCTGGGCGAGGAGATGGAAGCGTCGGGCGCGGGCTTCAAGCAGGAGGTCATCAAGCCGCGCTCGAACCCGATCTTCCCGCAGGGCGGCATCGCGGTGCTGCGCGGCAACCTCGCTCCGGGCGGCGCCATCATCAAGCAATCGGCGGCGGACGCGAAGCTGATGGAGCACGAGGGCCGCGCGGTCGTGTTCGAGAACCTCGAGGACCTCGCCTCCCGCATCGACGACGACAAGCTCGACGTGAAGGCCGACGACATCCTCGTGCTGAAGAACATCGGGCCGCTGGGCGCGCCCGGAATGCCTGAGGCGGGTTATCTCCCGATCCCGAAGAAGCTCGCGCGCGCCGGCGTGAAGGACATGGTGCGCATCTCCGACGGGCGCATGAGCGGCACCGCGGCCGGCACCATCGTGCTGCACGTGACGCCGGAGAGCGCTATCGGCGGCCCGCTCGCGTACGTGATGGGCGGCGACCGCATCCGTCTCAGCGTGAAGAACCGCTCGATCGAGCTGCTCGTCACCCCCGAGGAACTCGAGCGCCGCGCGAAGTCCAATCCGGTGACGCCGCCGAAGGCCGCGCGCGGTTACCGCAAGCTTTTCCTGCAGACGGTGACGCAGGCCGACAAGGGTGTCGATTTCGATTTCCTGATGGCGGACCCCGCGAATGACCGGAAGCCTGGCGGATAGCAGCACGCGAAGCGTCGTCGCGTTCCACGCGGCGCGCCGCGAGGACATCGGCGATCTCGTGACCTACCAGGCGATGCCGGTGGCGGGCGTTCCGTTCGATCGCTTCGAGCCCTTCCTCTTCCTCAATCATCACGGCCCGCAGGTCTACCCGATGCACAACAAGGGGCTGCCCTTCGCCCCGCATCCGCATCGCGGCTTCGAGACGGTCACCTTCATCCTGCAGGGCGACCTCATCCACAAGGACACGAGCGGCTACGAAAGCCATATCAAGGCGGGCGGCATCCAGTGGATGACGGCGGGCAGCGGCGTGCTGCACTCGGAGCTCTCGTCGGAGGAGTTCAAGCGCAACGGCGGTCCCCTGGAGATCCTGCAGCTCTGGGTGAACCTGCCCGCGCGCCTGAAGATGACCGAGCCCGACTACGTGGGCCTGCAGAAGGAAGACATCCACCGCGACATGGCGGACAACGGCAAGGTGCTCATCGACAAGCTGCCCGAGCGCGACCTCACAGACGTTCGGCTCTTCGAGCTCATCCTCAAGAAGGGCGCGAACCTGATCCGCATGGTGCCGGCCGAGATGTCGGTGTTCTTCTACGTTGTGCGCGGCGAGGTGCTGGTGAACGGCAAGCGCACCAACGGCCGCCACCTGGTGGAGTTCGCGAACGACGGCGAGCGCATCGACATCCAGGCCGCCACCGACGCCTTCGTCCTCTTCGGCTACGGCACGCCCAACCACGAGCCCGTCGTGGCGCACGGTCCCTTCGTCATGAACACGCGCGAGGAGATCGAAGAAGCGATCCGCGACTACCAGGCCGGCAAGTTCGGCCACTTCCTCACGTAAGGCAATAAAAGGGCCAGACCACTTTATTCGTAGCGACGTGCGAATAAAGTGGTCTGACCCCTTTATTGCTTCCTGAGGTGCTCGGGGCCGAGCTGCTCCACCGAGCTGACGCCGAGGAGCGCCATGTCGCGCTGCACCTCTTCCTGCAGGAGCTTCGCGGCGTGCAAGACGCCGGCCTCGCCTCCGACGGCGGCGGCGTAGAGGAAGGGACGGCCGATGAAGACGAAGTCGGCGCCGAGGGCGAGCGCCTTCAGTACGTCCGAGCCGCGACGGATGCCGCTATCCAGGATCACCGGCATCGAGCCGCCGATCGCCTCGGCGATCTCGGGCAGCACGCGCAGCGGCGAGACCGCGCCGTCGAGCTGCCGGCCGCCGTGGTTCGAGACCATGATCGCGTCCACGCCGTGGGAGCGGGCGAGGACCGCGTCGGTTTTCGAAAGGATTCCCTTGAGGATGAATTTTCCCTTCCAGCGCCGGCGGATCAGCTCGACGTGGCTCCAGTCGAGGTTGTCGCGCGCGACGAAATCGCGCAGCACGGTGGAGGAGAGCAGCGGAGCCCCGCGTTCGGCGAAGGAGTTCTCGAAATGCGGCATGCCGTGCTTGGCGAGCGTGCGGAGGAACGTGCCCACGGTCCAGCGCGGCCGCGTTATGCCGTCCCACGCGAGGCGAAGCGAGGGCCTGAGCGGCGTCGTGAAGCCCGCGCGGATGTTGTTCTCGCGATTGGCGAGCACGGCCACGTCCACCGTGACCACGAGATTGGTATGCCCCGCGGCGGCAATGCGATCGACGAGGGCCTCGATCCGCTCCGTGGTGCCCGGCAGGTACGCCTGGAACCACGCCTTGGGAGCGGCCTGCTTCACCTCCTCCAGGCGGATCAGCGACGTGGCGCTCATGATCATCGGGATGCCGGCCTGCTCGGCCGCGCGCGCGAGCACGACGTCGCCGCGGTAGCACGAGAGCGCCGAGAGCCCCATGGGCGCGATGCCGAAGGGCGCGGCGTAGCGCTCGCCGAAGAGCGAGGCCTGCGTCGAGCGCCCGGCCACGTTGGCGAGCGCACGCGGCACGAAGCCCAGCTCCTGGAAGGCCGAGCGGTTATCGCGGAGAGACTGGTTGGTTTCGACGCCGCCGGAGTAGTAGGCGAAGATCGGCCGCGGCAGGCGCTTGCGCGCAGCAGTTTCGAAATCGTCGAGGCAGAGGATGTCCTTCATGCCCGCATTTTACGGGCATGAAGGACGGGACCGGATTACTTCTTGACCACCAGCGTGCTGGCCGCCATGTCGCCCACGCGTTGCTTGTTGGGCGTGACCGCGATGCAGACGATGCCGATGATGTAGAACGCCGGCAGCGCATCGACGATGCGAAGGAGGTTGCGGATCACCGATTCCGGCCAGCTGATGGCCGAGCCGTCCTTCTTCACGACCTTGAGGCCCATGGCCATCTTGCCGACCGTGGCGCCCTTCAGCGCTTCCATCACGATGAAGTAGATGATGCCGATGAGGCTCACGCCGAGCTGCGCACCGAGGCTCTGCCCGACGATGAACGACAGCGGGAAGATGATGACCATCATGATGATGAGGTCGATGATGCCTGCGACGATCCGAGGACCGAGTCCGACTGGTTGCATTTTCTTGCCTCCCTGGGGCTTGTTGTGCGGGCATGGTGTGCCCACCCCCTCGGGGCGTCAAGCGGCGTCGAGCGTGGCCCGATCGGTGGCGTCCAGTTTCCGATGGGCGGCGGAGAGCACCTCGTCCAGCTGCGCGACGGAGGTGGCGCTCGCGATCGGTGCGGTGATTCCAGGCGCGGACATCACCCACGCCACGGCCACTTCGGTGGGCAGCATCTTGCGGCGTTCGGAAACCTCGTCCAGCGCGGCGAGCACGCGTGTTCCACGGTCGCCTTCGAAGAATTTCTTCAGCCCCGATTCGCGCGGGCGCCCGACGATGTCCTCCGCCTTGCGGTACTTGCCGGTGAGGAAGCCGCGGGCGAGCGCGAAGTACGGGATCACGCCGACCTCGTGCTCCTTCACGACCGGCAGGAGGTCCTTCTCGAAATCCTCGCGGTCGTAGAGGTTGTAGCAGGGCTGCAGCGTCTCGTAGCGCGGAAGGCCCAGGCGTTTGCTGGTCTCCAGGGCCTCGCGCAGCCGGGCACCGGTGTAGTTGGAGGCGCCGATCGCGCGCACCTTTCCGGCCTTGATCAGCTTGGAGAACGCCTCGAGCGTTTCCTCGAGCGGCGTTTCCTTGTCGTCGGTGTGCGCCTGGTAGAGGTCGATGCGGTCGGTGCGGAGCCGGCGCAGCGAGTCCTCCACGGACTGGGCGATGTAATCGGCCTTCAGCCCTTGCGAGCCGTCGCCCATCTTCATCCCGACCTTGGTCGCGATCACGACCTTGTCGCGCTTGCCCGACTGCGACAGCCAGTTGCCGATGACGGTCTCGGATTCGCCGCCCTGGTGGCCGGGAACCCACGTCGAATAGGTGTTGGCGGTGTCGACCAGGTCGAAGCCATGGTCGACGAAATGATCGAGCAGGCGGAAGGACGTCGCCTGGTCGGCGGTCCATCCGAAGACGTTGCCGCCGAAGGCGAGGGGGGAGACGGAGATGCCGCTACGGCCGAGCTGTCGTTTTTCCATGCCGCATTATGCGGCCCGGCGAAGCTCCCGGATACGTGACGCGGCGTGCCAGAAGTAGGTGACCAGCTCTTCGAGATGCTCCGACTGCGGGGGCATGTCGTAGCAGCCTTCGGCGAGCCGGCGCTCCAGATGCACGATGTCGGTGCCGTCGTCGATCTTGGGCGCGCGTTCTTCGTGCGTGAGGGCCTGCAGCTCGTGCGGCGACCAGAGCACCAGGTAGTCCTTGGCGCTCATGACGACTTCGTCCTCGGAGCCCGCCTTGTCGATTTCCCGGTGCCAGCAGTCCATTGCGCGCCTCGCTACGTGGGGGGATGAGCGTATTCCCCCATGGACCGCCGGCGAGCGCAGTCGGACGTGTCATGAAGACCCTGTAGGTACAGGCCGACAGCACTTACGCCGGCCTTCGTTGCCCGGTACAATTCGGCAACGTTTACAGGTGTCAATGCTCCATGGCGAAGCCCTTCCCGGTTCCGGTCCGCGTCTACTACGACTGCCGCAAGTGCCCCGGCTACTGCTGCACTTACTCGGACATCGAGATCACCGACTACGACATCGCGCGTCTCGGCAAGCATTTCGGCCTCTCCCCCAAGCAGGCAGAGAAGAAGTTCACCAAGCTCGACGACGCGAAGACGGCGAAGATCCTGCGCCACAAGCAGGACAAGATCTTCGATTCCGCCTGCATGTTCTTCGACCAGGACAAGCGCTGCTGCACCGTCTACGCGGTGCGCCCGGGCGTGTGCCGGAAGTACCCGGCCGCCACCCACTGCGGCTACTACGACTTCCTGCGTTTCGAGCGCAACCAGCAGGACGACAAGGACTACGTCGCCCTCACGTAGGGTCTCGATGACGCCGTCGCCCACCCCGGTCTACGCGAACGTCGCGTACTTCCGGATCCCCGAGTTCGATACCCGCACCGTCGCCCAGCAGGCTTCCGAGAAGGAAAGCCTCGAGGCGAGGCTGCGCGAAGCCACTTCGGGGCTGCCGGCGGGGGATCGCGTCGTGCTGGATGCCGACGAGGGCGCGGCGCTGGTCCTGTTCGGCGATCCGGAGCGCGCGCTCGAGGTCACGCAGGCCGTCTACCGCAAGGGCCCGGTCCATGCCGGCCTCAACTACGGTCCCCTGGCGTTGTCTTCGCGCGGCAGCGATGCCCGCGTGTTCGGCGACGGCCTGGTGGGCGCGGCCGCGGCGGCCCGCTTCGCGACGCCCGATCGCCTCCTCCTCACGCAGGACTTCGCCAAGGCCCTGGATGCCACCGCGCCCGACCGCTCCTCCGAGCTGGAGACCGCGGGTGAGTTCACTGATACGCGCGTCCGGCTGCATACGTTCTTTACGCCCAACGAGCGCAAGAAGCGGGCGGGCAAGCGCAAGGTGTTCTTCACCGCGCTGGCCGGCATCGCCGTGATCCTCTTTGCCGGCGTATTGGCGCGGGAGGCGGTGCAGCGCTTCTTCCCGCCTCCGCTCGCCACCGTGAAGCTGCTGGTGAAGCCGCGCGCCGACATCTACGTGGACGGCGTGAACAAGGGCCGCACGCCGCCGCTCACCGAAATCCAGGTGGCAGGCGGCAAGCACGTCGTGGAGCTGCGCTCGCAGGGCTTCGCGCCCCTCAAGGTGTCGATCAACGTCCAGCCGGGCGAGCAGGTCACGATCGCGTACAACTTCACGGGCGCGCCCAAGCCCAGCTTGTGGTCCGACTTCAAGCGCAAGCTGGGGGGATCGTGACGGAGCGGCCGGAGAAGTTCGGGCGCTTCCGCGTGACCTCCGAGCTGGGGCGCGGCGCCATGGGCGTGGTCTATTGCGCCGAGGACCCGTCGCTCGGTCGCACGGTGGCCATCAAGACGATCGCGCTCACCGGCAGCCCGCAGGAGCGCGACATCCACGAGGCCCGCTTCCTCCAGGAGGCGAGGGCCGCGGGCGGCATCGGCCACCCGGCGATCATCACCATCTACGACGTGGGCCGCGAGGGCGACGTGGCCTTCATCGCGATGGAGCTGCTGGAAGGCAACGAGCTCCGCGACCTGATCCGCTGGGGAACGATCGCGCCGCCGCAGGCCGTGGCGATCGCGGCCTCCGTCGCCGACGGGCTGGCCTACGCGCACGAGCGGGGCGTGGTCCACCGCGACGTGAAGCCCGGCAACATCATGGTGCTGAAGGACGGGCGCGTGAAGGTGATGGACTTCGGCATCGCGCGCCTCGGCGAGAACGCGGTGAAGACGCAGACCGGCACGCTGCTGGGGTCGCCCCAGTACATGTCGCCCGAGCAGATCGCGGGCGGCCAGGTCGACTCGCGCGCCGACATCTTCTCGCTCGGTGTGGTGCTCTACGAGATGCTCACCGGGGCAAAGCCCTTCGCGGGCGAGGACGTGACGCAGCTCCTCTTCTCGATCGCCAACATGGCCGCGAAGCCGCCGCGCCACCTTCAGCCGTCGCTGCCGCCGGTGATCGACTACATCATCGCCCGGGCGCTGAAGAAGAATCCCGACGAGCGCTACCAGACGGCCGCGGAGCTCGCGTCCGACTTGCGCTCGTGCGCGGCGGAAGTCGCCGAGGCGGAGATCACGGCGCGCGCCAAGCCGGACGACGGCACGCGGACTTCGCCCAATGCGCCGCCTGCGCCGCACGACATGCCGACGCAGTCCTCGCGGCCTCTACCCCTCTCCGAGGAGCAGGTCGCGCTGCGCCCCTCTCCGCGCTTCGATTCGGTGGAAGGCATCGCACGCCTCGCCGTGTTTCCGCTGGATGCGTCGGAAACGAAGTCGCGCGCCGGCTGGACCGTGCCGTCCGCCAAGGTGAAGCGCCGCCGCGCCCGCCAGCTCGCCCCCCTGCTGGGCATCTGGCTGGTGGCCGTCCTGGCGGCGATTGCCATCGTCCTGTTCTAGCGGAGTTCCCACACCTCAAAGCGGTCCTGTCCTACAGGACGTCAGAGGCGTCGCATCTACAGTCGTTCCAACAGCAAACGACAACCCGACTGGAGTGACGACATGAGAGCCCCTCCCCGCATCGAGCCGCGCGTGTTTGGCAAACTCCCTCCGATCCTGGACCTGGACGAGGATGGCCTGCCGATCGTGGACATGGACCTTCACGAAGGCCGTGCCTGGTCCTCCGACGAGGACGATCCTTCCGTCCAGATGGCCGACTTCCCCGCCTCCTTCGACGACTGAATGAATGGGGTCAGACTCCATTTAGCTTCCTGCTGCGTGAATGAATGGGGTCAGACTCCATTTAGCTCCCTGCCGCGAAGCTAAATGGAGTCTGACCCCATTCATTTGTCTGGGTTGAGGCGCCGGGCATTCACTTTGGTGATCTCGGCGCCGAAGAAGAAGATCTGGGAGCACCAGTAGACCCAGACGATGACCGCCACGACCGTGCCGGCGGCACCGAACGAGGAAGCGACGGCGCTCTTGCCGAGATAGAGCCCGATCACGAGCTTCCCGATCCCGAAGAGCAACGCATTGATCGCGGCGCCGAGCCAGACGTCGCGCCAGGCGATCGGCTGCGAAGGCAGCAGCTTGTAGACCGCCGCGAAGCCGAGCGTGGTCACGCCGAAAGAGACCAGCGTCTCGACCGCGTGCATCACCGCTTCCGACCAAGCGGCATCCCCGAGATAGCGGCCCAGGGCCGACACCACGCTGCTCGCGACGAGCGAGACCAGCAGCACGAACGCGATCGCGACCACGAGGCCGAACGACGCGGCGCGTGAACGCAGGAAATTCACGATCCCGCCCGAGGGCGGCGCCTTGAATCCCCAGATGCGATCCAGGTCCGTCTTCAGCTCCGCGAACACCGTCGTCGCGCTGAAGATCAGCACGACCAATCCCACCAGCGCGCCGATCGCTCCCCCTTCCGGCGTGCTCGCCGCGGCCAGCACCGAGCGCACGCCCTCCGCGCCCGTCTCTCCGAGCAAACCGCCGAGTTCACCCAATAGAACGGTGCGCGCCTGCTCCGGGCCGATCGCCATTCCCGCCACCATGATCACCAGGAGCAACAGGGGCGCCATCGAGAGCAGCGTGTAGAACGCGAGCGCCGCGCCCATGCTCGGGCCGCCGTCGTCGCGGAAGGCCTGCACCGAATCCGATAACAGGCGATAAAACGTGCGCGGGTGGTAAATGCGCCCGGTGTCGGGTGCTGTGCTGGGTATGATCGAGGCCATAAGCAGTCCAAAACGACCGGAGGAGGGATCCCATGTTTAGAGTCGCCAGCGCTGTATTGTTCCTCGGTATTTCCGCATCAGCGATCGCGCAGCAACCCCTGCCCGCCGGCGACGCCGCCAAGGCCGGGTTCTCGAAGGACGGACTCGCGCGCATCGACGCGTTCTGGGCCCGCGAGATCGAGGCCGGACGCATCCCCGGCGCCGTGGTCGCGGTCGCGCGCGACGGCAAGCTCATCCACTACAAGGCCTACGGTTTCCTCGACAAGGAAGCCGGCACGCCCATGCCGCTGAATGCCGTGTTCCAGCTCGCCTCGATGACGAAGGTGATGACCGCCGTCGGTGCGCTCACGCTGAACGAGCAGGGCCGCCTTCCGCTCAAGTCGCGCCTCGACGAGTACTACCCGCAGTTCGCGAAGATGAGCGTCGGCGTCGTCGGCGCGAACGGCGAGATCACGCCGGAGCCGCTGAAGAACCCGATCTACATCCACGACCTCTACCGCCACACGTCGGGCATCACGTACGGCTCGCGCGGCAACACGCCGGTGCACAAGCTCTACCCGGGCGGCTCGGCGGGCGCGGCGGTGCAGTACACGTCCACGGAGTTCGTCGACAAGCTCGCGTCGCTGCCGCTGATGTACCAGCCCGGGACGGTGTGGGACTACGGATTCTCGACCGATATGCTGGGCCTCGTGGTCGAGAAGGTGAGCGGCAAGCGCCTGGGCGAGTACCTCAAGGCCAACGTCTGGGACAAGGTGAAGATGCCGGACACCACGTTCAACATGCCGCCGACCAACCGCATCGCCAAGCCGCTCGCGAAGGACCCGCTCTCCGGCAAGCCCCAGGACATCGCGCTCCTCACGAAGGCCGCGAAGTTCGATTGCGGCGGCTCGTGCGCGTGGGCCTCGGTGGGCGACTACCTGCGCTTCGCGCAGATGCTCAACAACGGTGGCGTGATCGACGGGCAGCGCGTGCTCTCGCCGAAGACCGTGACCTTCATGACGAGCGACCACCTCGGCGCCAACATCAGGAACCAGGTGGCCGGCATCGAAGGCCATCGCGACGGTTACGGCTTCGGTCTCTCGGTCGCGGTTCGCCTGGTCGAGGGCGTCGCGGCCACGACCGGCACGCCGGGTGACTACACGTGGAACGGCGCCAACGGCACGCTCTTCTGGAACGACCCGGCCGAGAAGCTCACGGTGGTGGTGGGCACCGCGGGGCCTGGTGATATCCGCAAGTACTACCGCGAACAGATGGGCGCGCTGGTGTACGGGGCGATGACGGAGTCGCGGCGCGCGCGCTGAATCACGCGGGGCGAATCAACGGGTGGACCAGCCGAGCTGGATCCCGAAGTCCGGCAACCCGTTGAACGCGCCGAAGGCCTCGACGATCGAGAACTCGAACGTCGAATCTCCATAGCGGTGGCGGAATCCCACTTCGAGCTGGGACTTCCGCTGCCGCAACCCGCCGATCGCAGTGTCGTCGCTGTTGAGCGGGTAACGGTAGAGCGAGCCTTGCACGAAGCCGCGCGTTGCATCCGCGAGCGCGTATTCGTATCCGAGCATCATGCCCGGCGCGAGGCGATAGCCGCCTGTCTCGATGACGCCGCCGCCGCGGGAGTACGTGAGCGAAGCGCTCGCCGTTCCCACGTGCTTGCCCCACACGCCCTGCAGGGTTGCCTGGGTACCGACGTCCCATCCGCCGTTGGAGAGATACGCCCGGCGCCCGGCCACCGGGATCTTCATCGCCGCGTCGAGCACGAGGTTCCACGGCGCGGGGCGCTCGAACCACGAGTAGCGAACGCCGATCTCCGGATCGAGCAGGCCGCTCGAGGGCGCATCGAGCCGGGTCTGTGAATCGCCGTTCTGGAATTCGGTGAGGACGGTGAACAGGTTGCGCGGCACGGACGGGCGCAGGTAGTCGCGGAAACCGAACGCGCGGTGGAAGCCCTCGATCGTGGAATCCATGAAGCCGCCGGTATAGCCGATCACGCCGACCGTGCCGCGAATTCCCCAGTGCGCATCGAGCTGGCGGCGCACGGTGAAGTCGATCACGCCCAGCTCTCCGTCCACCAGGAACTTCTCGCCCTCGAGGCTGCGGATGAAGAGGAGGTCCGTGGCCGTGAACTGGCGCTGCGCCTGGCGGTTGGTGAAGTAGTCCTCGATGTTGGGGCTCATCGACCACGTGTTCTGGTAGCCGAGGTCCAGGCTGTAGCCCCAGCGGCCGGGCGCCGGCGTCTCGAGCGGGGGCTGCGGGAGGTCGACGCGGAGCACGCCGAACATCGAGAGGTCGCGCGCGCAAGCGTCAACGCTCGCGAGCGCCGCGAGGACGAACGCGGTGCGAAGAAAGCGCATCGGGTGTTCTAGCGGGCGGTGGTCTTGCGTTTTTCGTATTCGGCGACGGCCTTCGCGAGGTCGTCACGCTCCTCGCAACCCTGCGGGCAGAGCTGCACCAGCTTCGCGAGGTGTTCCTTCGCCTTGTCGGGCTTGTTGGCCATGAGGTAGGCCTCGCCGACGTATTCGTGCGCGCCCTTGTGCTGCGGGTTCAGCTGCAGCGCGTTGGCGTAGTGCTTGAAGGCCATGTCGAGGTTGCCGGACTTGCGGTACGAATAGCCGAGCAGGTTCTGGATATCGGCGTCCTTCGAATCGCGGCGCGCGGCGGCCTCGAGCGAGGTGATGGCCGACTTCCAGTCCTTGCGGTCGATGGCTTTCTTCGCCGCGTCGTAATCGTTGGCCGTGTCGAGGGCGCGGGGCTGGGATTCGGTGGCGTCGGCGAATGCCACGGCGGGCAGCGCGGCGGCGAATGCGAGGATCAGGGCGGCGGCGAGCTTCATGTCCCGGCGCTCAGTACGTGCGGCCGGTGCGGACGCCCGACTTCCACGGATCCCATTCGGCGATCGCCTTCTTCAGCGACTCGCGCTCCGGGCAGGTCTCGGTGCAGTACTTCTCGAGCGCCGCGAGGTGTTCCTTGGCCTGGTCGGGCTTGCCCGCCATCAGGAAGGCGCGCCCGACGTATTCATGCGCGCCGAGGTGACGGGGATTCAGCTCGAGCGCCTTCGAGTAATGCTTGAACGCGGAATCGAGGTCGCCCGACTTGCGGTAGGAGAACCCGAGCAAATTTTGCACGTCGGCGCTGTTGGGGTCGTTGCGCGCGGCGCTGTTCAGCGCGGCGATGGCCGACTTCCAGTCTTCCTTGGCGATGGCCTGCTTCGCGTATTGGTAGTCCGTGTTGGCGGCGGCGATCGAGCGCATTTCGGTCTCGGTGGGCGCGGCCAGGGCGAGCGGGGCGGCGGCGAGCAGGGCGAGGGCGCAGAGGCGTGCAAAGGAGGTCATGGTTCCACCGGGGGGCTGTTCGTGGGGGCTTCGGGAATGATACGCGCGAAGCCGCGAATCGGTTGTCACAATGCCCGCGACCCCCGGTGGAAGTAGATGCGGCTCGCGGCGTCGCGCACCACGCGGGTCCCGAGCAGGAGGTTGGCGAGGCCGTCGTGCTGGAAAGCGTCGAATGCGCGGCGCAGTAGCCGCTTGCCGCGGAAGCGCGGATAGCCGGCGGCGACGAGAGCGCCCGGATCGCTGGTCCGTCCCGCGAGGAAGGCGTCGATCGCGACACCTGCCGCTGCCCCGTGACGAAGCGCGGTATGGATGCCGCCCGCGGTCAGGGGCGACACGGTTCCCGCCGCGTCGCCAATCAGCAACACACGATCGGCATGCACGCGGCGCACGACACCGCCGCACGGGATCCATCCGGCGCGAACCGAGGCAGGCGTGGCCGAGCGAAAGTCGAACACGGGCGCGATTTTCTCGAGAAAAACTGCCATCGCCGCCTTCGCTTCGCGCGCCGCGCCGCCGCGTTCCCGTCGCGCGATGCCGACCTGCACCGAGCCCACGCCTGCGAACACCCAGCCCAGGTATCCCGGCGCGATCTTCCGGTCGATGAAGCAGTGCAGGCGGTCGGTGAGGCCGTGCTGTCGGTTGACGACACCGTGCCGTCCGTCGCCGCCAGACACGTTCGCAGCGTAGTCGTGCCCGTCGCCGTACTCATGCTCGATGCCGAAGAGGAACTCGCGGTTCACGCCGAGCCCGAACGCGCGCGCCACACGCGAAGTGGGTCCGTCCGCGCCGACGAGAAAGTGCGCGCGTCCGAGCCTTCCGAGCGTGAAGCCCTTCTCGAGCCGCCCCGCATGCTCGAACGCCGTCCGCCAGTGGATCTCCACGCCCGCATTCACGGCGCGAGCGGCCATCCACCGAAGAAGACCCGAGGTATCGGTGGCGAGGAAGTAGTAGCCCGGAGCATCGAGATCGATGTACTGCAGGTTCGGCGCGTGCAATCGAACGCCCTCTAGGCGGCGCGTGAGTGACGCGGGTAAGCCTTCGAGGATCCGGAAGCCTTCGGGAATCTGGGTACCTTCAAGGGGAATAGGGTCTTCGAGCGCCCCGGAACCTTCGACAGCTTCTTTTACCAGGAGCCCCGTGGTGTGCAACTTCTCGCCCGCGTCGCCTTTCCGTTCGAGCACGAGCACCCGGCGGCCCGCGTTTGCGAGCACCGTGGCGCAGGCGAGCCCTGCGAAGCTCGCGCCGACGATGGCGACGTCGAAGTCGCTCATGAGGGCGCCCTCCTGCGAGCATGCAGCTTCATACACTTAATAGACTTAAGTGCATGAAGCTGCATTTCGATCGAGGTGATCCCTATCACTCTCTCCGTTCGCGACACGTGAAAGCGGCGATCGCAACGGCGAGGTAGAGCAACGCGAAAGAAACGGTCCCGTAAAGCGCGCCCCGGAAGAGGAACACTCGAAGTGCGACGACGCCATTGAATGTCGTCGCGTCACCGGCCGCGAACGCGCTCGCAATGATCGCGGCAACGACGATGCAAGCGAGGAGGGCCGCGTATCGCCAACCGTCGCCCGATCCGCGAGCGGGCACCACGGGCTTCAACCAACCTCGATAGACGACGACGAGCACCGCCGTACCCACGATCGTGCTCAGTTCCTGGAGGCCGTGATAGAGGCCGATGGTCGTTCCGGGAAACGGTTGCTGCAGGAAGGGAAGCTGCTCAACAACCCATCCCGTGCCGTGCGTGCAGGCGTCCCACGCGATGTGCGTCCACGCGCCGAGCAGGATGGAAAGCGCGAGGACGGCGACTCCCATTGCGGGCCGACCGAGAAGGGGCGTAGGTGAAGCGAGAAGGGGCGCACGTGGATCGAGCGCCGCGCTCCAGGCCGCGCGATGCGGCTGCGGCAGCGCGAACACCAGCGGCTCGCGAAGTGCGTAGAGCAGCAGCAGCGCGATCAAGCCCAGCGGCACGCACGCGAGCACGGTGCCCGCGGGCGTATGCGCGAACTGCCCGAGGTCGAAGCGCAGGAGGTAGTACGGCATGTCCGGCGCCATGCTGCCCGCGACGAGTCCGGCGAAGCTCAGGCGCCCGCGGCTCCAGCGCTGGAGGGGCACGACGGCGGCGGCATGTGCGAGGGTCCACGGCATGCCGCGATCGTGGCCGCCAATCATGGCGGTGAACGGGCGGAAAAGTGAATTTTCACCGGCGCCGTGGCGCGCCCCGGGAGGCGCGGGGCGGCTATACTGGCCGCGGCCATTTCCCGGGGGAAGCGGAGTCGTGGCAGAAGCGGCACCAACGAAGCGGCTGGTCTCGTGTCCGTCGTGCGGAGCACCGCTGCGTTTTCGCGGTGCAACGTCGGTCGTCGCCGTCTGCGCCTATTGCAAGGCGACTCTCGTCCGCGACGGCGTCAACCTCGAGAACATCGGCAAGCAGGCCGAGCTGCTCGAGGACGACACGCCGATCCAGATCGGCGCCGAGGGCAAGCACCGCGGCGTGGGCTTCACCGTCGTCGGGCGCATCCAGTACAAGTACAGCGCCGGCGTGTGGAGCGAGTGGCACGTGCTCTTCCCCGGCAGCAAGGGCGCCTGGCTCTCGGATGCGAGCCGCGAGTACACGATCGCCTACCTCGTCCCGCCGCAGCCATTGCCCCCCTTCGAGCAGATGAAGCCGGGGCAGAACCTCATCGTGAAGGGCGACAAGTGGTACGCGGGGGTCTACACCGTGACCAACGTCGACGCGGCCGAGGTGGTCGCCGGCCAGGGCGAGCTCCCGTTCCAGTTCAAGTCCGGCTGGAAGGCGAACGTGGTCGACCTTCGCGGCGACGGCGCGCGCTTCGCCACCATCGACTACTCCGAGACGCCGCCGCACCTCTACGTGGGCGAGAAGCTGCCGTTCGACACGTTCTCGTTCTCGAACCTGCGCGATCCGGACCGCATTGGGTTCACCAAGGGCACCGCGCTCGCGTTCAAGTGCGCGGGCTGCGGCGCTCCGATCGAGAAGCGCCTCACGACGACCGAGGTCGTGGCCTGCGACTCCTGCGGCTCGATCACCGACGTGAAGGGCACCATCGGCGAGCTCGTGCAGAAGAACACGCGCAACGAGATGGCGGGCCGGCCCTACATCCCGCTCGGCACCGTGGGACGCTGGAAGAACGTGCGCTACGAGGTCGTGGGCTTCATGCGCCGCACGATCCGCGTCGACGGCATTCCGTATACGTGGGGCGAGTACCTGCTGCACAACGTGGAGCAGGGCTACGCGTGGTTCACCGAATACAACGGCCACTTCAACTACGCGAAGACCGCGGCGGAGATCCCCAAGTCCACCAGCGTCATGATGTCGCGCGGCCCGGCAGTGCGTTACCTCGGCCACACGTTCGGGCATTTCTCGCGCTCCAAGCCGGCCGTCAGCTACCTCGTCGGCGAGTTCTACTGGATCGTGAAGCTGCAGGACGAGGCGATGTGCAACGACTACGTCGACCCGCCGCTCATGCTCTCGTCCGAATCGACGGGTAACGAGATCACGTGGACGATCGGCGAGTACGTCGAGGGCCCGGAGCTGTGGAAGGCGTTCGGCCTCAAGGGCAAGCCGCCCAAGCCCGTGGGCGTGGCGCCGAACCAGCCCTCGCCGCACAAGGGCAAGGTCGGGCGCTACTGGCTCGCGTTCCTCGCTTTCCTGGTGGTCGGGTTCTTCGCGCAGATGCTGTTCTCCATGCTGCAGTCGGCGATCCGACCGAACCCCATCGCGTTCAGCACGGCGCCGGGACAGACCACGCACACGGTGAGCCCCGTCTTCAAGCTGGGCGGCTTCGGCAGCAGTCGCGCGACGGTGCGTACCGAGACCTCGCTCAACGACCAATGGGTCTCGCTCACGATGCGTCTCGTGGAGGCCGACAACGGCCGCGCCTACGAGCTCAAGCGCTCCGTGGGCTACCAGAACGTGGGCGGCGGCCGCAGCGGCAGCAGCGACGACGTGGGCGAGATCCTCGGCGTTCCGCCCGGGCGCTACACGCTCGCCATCGACGCGCTGAGCCCTTCCGGAGCGCCCGCCACGCAGGGCAAGGTGCAGGTCTACCGCTCGAAGGTGGATTGGTCGAACTACTGGCTGTTCGCGTTCTTCCTGGTGCTCTGGCCATTGGGTGCCTGGGCGCGGTCCCATTCGTTCGAGAAGGAGCGCTGGTCGGAGAGCGACTATGCGCCGGGCGATGACGACGACGATGAAACGGGCACCGGCGGCCTGCTGAAGCAAGTGCTGGACGTGGTCGACGACGACTGAAGGAGACATCATGTTTCGCATGTATCTCGCATCTGCTGTCATCGCCTTCCTGTCGTACGGGACGGCGCAGTACAAGGGCTGGTCGATGTTCGCCTCGGAAGCGCAGGAGTTCGAGCGCCAGAAGGCGGGATCGTCGTCGTCGAGCTGGGGCCGCGGCAGCTCGGGCGGCGGCGGCTCCGGCGGTTCATCGGGTCACAAGTAGGCAACGCAAGGGAGAAGAGCCATGTTCGAGTACCTGAAGCCCGTAGCGCTCATCGGTTCCATCGTCTATTCGGTGATCGGGTTGCTCCTGGTCATCGTCGGGTTCGTCGTGATCGACAAGATCACGCCGTACGACCTGTGGAAGGAGCTGATCGAGAACCGCAACCAGCCGCTCGCCACCGTCGTGGCGGCATTCGTGCTCGCCATCGCGATCATCGTGGCCGCGGCGATCCACTAGTGTCCGAGCCCGTCACACCCGCGCAGGCGGGTGCCCAGACACCTCCGCTCCCAGGCGAGGTGCTGACCCGCGCCTTGCTCGGGTCGGTGTTCGTCATCGCCGCCTGCGGGCTCGTCTACGAGCTCATCGCGGCGGCGGCCTCCACCTACCTGCTGGGCGACTCGGTCACGCAATTCTCCGTCGTGATCGGCATCTACCTCGCGGCGATGGGCGTGGGCTCGTACGTCTCGAAGTACGTGACGAGCGGACTGATCGTGCGCTTCATCGACGTGGAGCTGATGATCGCGGTGCTGGGCGGCTTCTCGGCGGCGGTGATGTTCCTCTCGTTCGCCTATGCCGGGCCGGGCTTCCGCGTGGTGCTCTACGGGATCGTGGTGCTGGTGGGCATGCTCGTGGGCCTCGAGATCCCGCTCGTGATGCGGATCCTGCGCGACCGCCTCGGCTTCAAGGACCTCGTGGCGCAGGTGCTGACGTTCGACTACCTGGGCGCGCTCGGTGTGTCGATTGCTTTCCCGCTCCTGCTCGCGCCGCGGCTGGGGTTGATCCGCACCGCGTTCCTCTTCGGGCTGATGAACGCCGTCGTGGCCGCGTGGGCCGCGTGGGTGTTTCGCGATCGGCTCGCCGGCCGTGCGTCGGGCGTGGCCGCGCGCTGCGCCGTCGTGATCGCGCTGCTGCTGGGCGGCTTCATGTTCTCCGAAGAGCTCACGAAGCTCTCCGAGGACCGCCTGTACGTGGACCAGATCGTGCACGCGGAATCGAGCCGCGCGCAGCGCATCGTCGTGACCCGCTGGCGCGACGACTGGCGCCTGTACCTGAACGGCAACCTGCAGTTCAGCTCCATGGACGAGTACCGCTACCACGAGGCGCTGGTGCATCCCGCGCTCGCCACCATGCCGCACGCACGGCGCGCGCTGGTCCTGGGCGGTGGCGATGGCCTCGCCGTGCGCGAGATCCTCAAGTACAAGAACATCGAAGCCGTGACGCTGGTGGACCTCGATCCCGCGATCACGAAGCTCTTTACCGAGTCGCCAGCGATGCGCGCGCTGAACCACGACTCGCTGAACGACCCGAAGGTGAAGGTCGTTAATGCCGACGCCTTCATCTGGCTCGAGAACTCGCGCGACTTCTTCGATTTCGTCGTGATCGACTTCCCCGATCCCAGCAACCACTCGCTGGGCAAGCTCTACACCACGTCGTTCTACTCGATGCTGAAGCGCCGCCTCTCCGCGAAGGGGATGGCGGTGATCCAGTCCACCTCGCCGCTCTACGCGCGCAAGTCGTACTGGTGCGTGGTGACGACTCTCGAGGAAGCCGGCTTCGAGGTCACGCCCTTCCATGCGCTGGTGCCGTCGTTCGGCGAATGGGGCTTCATCATCGCCTCGCAGGAGCCGTGGATCCCGCCCGCGAAGTACGACGTGCCGGGCCTGCGCTTCATCACGCCCGAGATCCACGCCGCGCTGCTCGCCTTCCCCAAGGACATGGAGCGCGTGCCCACCGAAGTGAACCGCCTCAACAACCACGCGCTCGTCCGCTACTTCGAATCCGAGTGGCGCCGCGGCCCCGCCCAATAAAGGGGTCAGACCACTTTATTCATCGCTGTTCGAATAAAGTGGTCTGACCCCTTTATTGTTCTTCCATGCAACGCCGCGACTTTCTCCTCACCTCCGCCGCCCTCGCAGCTGCCGGTTGCGCGAAGGGTGATCCTCCGCTCCCGCCGGGCGAGATGCTGGCGACGAGCCACGCGCTGGGCCACCGGATGCGCGATGGCGGGCTGCCGGCAGCGACCGAGAAGCGCAAGGCGAAGGTTGTGATCGTGGGCGCAGGCCTCTCGGGGCTCTGTGCGGCATGGCGGCTGCGGCGGGCGGGCTTCAGCGACTTCGAGATCCTCGAGCTGGAGAGCGCCCCCGGAGGCAACGCACGCTGGGGCGAGAGCGCCGTGACGCGCTACCCGTGGGGCTCGCATTACATCCCGCTGCCGACGCGCGAGTCACGGGCCTTGCGACTCCTGCTCGCGGAGCTGGGCGTGCTCCTCGGCGACCCCGAAGCGGAAACACCGCGCTATGAAGAGCGGGCCCTATGCCAGGCGCCGCAGGAACGCCTCTACCGCAACGGCACCTGGGACGAGCACCTCGTGCCGATCGCCGGTCGTTCGCGCGGCGAGGTCGAGGAGTGGGAGCGGTTCCAGCGCCGCATGCGGGAATTCCAGCAGCTGCGCGGCAAGGACGGACGCCGCGCGTTCGTGATTCCCGTGGAGCATTCGTCGCGCGACCCGGCCATCCTCGCGCTCGACAGGATCACGATGGGTGCGTGGCTGCAGGCCGAGGGCTTCCACTCCGAGGCGGTGCGCTGGGTCGTGAACTACGCGTGCCGCGACGACTATGGCTGCGAGTACCGCGTGGCGTCCGCCTGGGCGGGCATCCACTACTTCGCATGCCGCGTCGGTTCCGCGCGCGACGCCGACCACGACGCGGTGCTCACCTGGCCCGAAGGCAACGGCTTCCTCGTGCGGGAGCTCATGAAGCGCTACGCATTCGACGTGAAGCCCGCGGCGATCGTGCACCGCATGGAAGAGACCGCGAAAGGCGTCACGCTGACGGCATTCCTCGCTCGCGAGAACCGCTCCGTCGCCATCGAAGCCGAGCACGTGATCTGGGCAGCCCCTTTCGGATTCGCCGCGCGTGCCTTCGCCAACGCACCCCCACCCATCGCCGAGGCCCTTCGAAGCTACGACTACGCGCCGTGGATCACCGCCAACGTCGCGCTCTCGGAGCTGCCATACATCCACCACGGAGCGCCGCTCTCCTGGGACAACGTGCTCTACGACAGCCCGTCGCTCGGCTACGTCGTCGCCACGCACCAGGGCCTCCAGGCGCGGCCCGGGCCGACCGTCCTCACCTGGTACCTCCCCCTCGCCACCGACACGCCCGCCGCGGGTCGCAAGCGCCTACTCGAAACGCCGCGCGAAGCCTGGGCGGAGATGGCTCTAGCGGAGCTGGCCAAGCCGCACCCCGAGATCCGCCAGATCGCCCAGCGCGTCGACGTCTTCGCCAACGGGCACGCGATGGTGATCCCGAGGCCCGGACGCATCTGGGGCGGCGCAGCCCAGGTGATCGCTGCGCGCAAGGGCAGGGTCCACTTTGCCCACGCCGATGCAAGCGGCGTTTCCCTCGTCGAGGAGGCGGCCGATCGCGGGGTCGCCGCAGCCGAATCCACCCTGGCCAGTTTTAGCGTACGTACATCGAGCATGCGGTGGAATAGTTGACCCGCCCCAAGCGTTGACCCGTGGCGGGAATCCAAACCCAGGGAGAAGAAAATGACCAAGGTTCGAGCAATCGCAGTGGCAACCCTGCTGGCCCTTCCGGCCGCGCAGGCAGCGGACATCGAAGCGGGCAAGGCCAAGGTGGCGGCGGTGTGCGGCGCCTGCCATGGCGTGGCGGGGGTGAGCGTCGGCGAGACGATTCCCAACCTCGCCGCCCAGCGCGCCGGCTACATCGAGGCGCAGCTGAAGGTGCTCAAGGACGGCACGCGCAAGAACCCGGTCATGAACGCCATCGCGAGCCAGCTTACGGCCGACGAGATCTCCAACGTCGCGGCGTACTTCGCGTCCCTTCCGGGGGCAGGCGCGGCGGCCAAATCGGACTTCATGCCGCAGCTCACGAAGACGGGCGTCACCTTCCCCGAGGGCTACGACAAGTCGTTCGTGAAATACCACACGATCAATTTCCCGGCCACGAAGCAGGTGCGCTACTACTTCGCCAACAAGGCGGCGGTGGACGCAGCCAGGGCGGGCAAGGATCTACCCAATGGCGCGTATCTCTTCGCGGAAGTGTGGTCGGCCAAGCTCGACGAGGCGAAGAATCCGGTCAAGGGTGCCGACGGTTTCTTCGTCGCCGACAAGCAGCTCTTCTACACGGCGATGGCGCGCGATGCGGGCTGGGGCAAGGACATCCCCGACATGCTGAAGAACGAGGACTGGAACTACGCCGTCTTCACGCTCGACAAGAAGCATCGCCCCAACGTGAACCAGGCCGAGTGCCTCGCCTGCCACAAGCCGCTGGACAAGGTGAGCTATACGTTCACGCTGAAGGAGCTGGCGGCGGCGAAGTAGGGCGCGAGCTCAGCGGCTACGAAAACGCGGCTGGAAGGGCTGGCTCACCGCCAGCTTTTCCGGCCGGCCGACGAGGCGAAGGTCCATGCGGTCACCGTCGCGCTGGATCGAATCGATGCGCGACGCATTGACGATGGTCCCGCGATGCACTTGCCAGAACGCCTCGGAATCGAGCCCGTCCACGAGCTCCTTGATCGAGCGCCGGATGTGCACCTCGCCGCGGTCGGTGACGACCTTCGTGTATTTCGCGTCCGCCTGGAAGTAGTGAACTTCCTCGACGGGGACGATGCGGATCCGGTTTCCCACCGTGGCCTGCACCCAACGGATGTGGCCCTTGCCGCTCGAATTCGCGAGGTCGCGCAGGAGCGATTCTAGGTCCGCCGGAACGCTCGTCATCCGCTGCCGAAGTCGCGCGACCGTGACGGCCAGGCGGCCGCCTTCGATCGGCTTCACGACGAAATCCACCGCGCCCTGCTCGAACGCGGCGATCGCGTGTTCCTGGAAGGCCGTCACGAAGACGACGTGCGCGCGCCCGGACACTAGCCGTGCGATTTCGAGGCCATTCAATCCGGGGACCTGAATGTCTAGGAAGAGAACGTCCGGCATGTGCTCTGCAATCGCGCGTGCGGCTTCCAGCCCGTCCGGTGCCTCCTCGACGTGCAGCTCCGGCCACAGTTCGGCAAGATGATCCCGGAGAGCCTGACGAAGCAGGGGTTCGTCCTCTACGACCAGTGCTCGCGGTGCCTCAGCCAAGGGGCACCACCAGTTGCGCCTCGACGCCGGCGGGTTCCGCGTGTGAAAGCTCTACGTGCGCCCGGTCGCCATGCAAGCTCGCGAGCCTCTCACGGAGGTTCGTGAGCCCTGTGCCGGTGCCCATCTCCGCGCCGAACCCGAGGCCATCGTCGGTGACGCGCAGCACGAGCTGGCCGCCGCGGCTTTCCCCTGCGATCACCACGCGGCCGCCCGCGGCGCGACGCTCGAGGCCGTGCTTCACGGCATTCTCGACCAGCGTCATCACGCTAAGCGGCGGGACGGACACGTCGTTCAGCGCGGTCGGCACGGCGATCTCGTACCGCAGGCGCTCGCCCATGCGGATGCTCATGATCGAAAGGTACGCCTCGGTGCGGGAGAGTTCCTGTCCCAGCGTCGAGCGGCCCGAGCGGACGTCGGGGATGCTGGTCTTCAGGTAGCGGATCAGGCTCTCCAGCATGCGGTCAGCGGCCGCCGCGTCGCTGCGTACGAGCTGCTGCACGTTTGCGAGCGTGTTGTAGAGGAAGTGGGGCTCGACCTGCGCCTGGAGCGCACTCAGGCGCAACTCCGCGAGTTGCCGTTCCTGCGTTGCACGCGAGAGAGCGTCGCGTTGCAGGATCGCTGTCACGAGGAGCGTCGCCGCGAGCAGTGCGGCCAGGCCGAGATCGAACGCGAGGTCGGCATTCGGAAACTTCATCGCGGCGTTGCTCCAGCGTAATGCGGCCGTCGCGATGGCCGCGCCGAGTGCGGACGCCACGAGCGCCAGCGCGACCTGGAAGCGGATATCGCGACGCGAGAGGTATGCAGTTGCCAGGACTAGGCCGGCATGCGCGATGGCGCACGCCAGGGCGAGCTGGAGAAAACGGCCCAGCCACGCACTCCATCCCGCGTAAGCGAAGGCGCAGCCCGCGACGATCGCCGCGGCGATCCACGCCGCGGGCGATCCGAACGGCGCCGAATCAGGATTCGCCGAAGCCAAGGTTGCGGGGCGTCTTCGGAAGCGAGTCGGTGGAGGGGGTCTTCGCCGTGACGGGAACGGCGTCCCCCACGACCTCGAACTTCACGTTGCCGAGCCACAGCGCGCCTGCATCGGTCATCAGGACGCCCAGCGCGATCAGCTTCGCCTCGGGCGCGACGTCCAGCACGATCTCGTGGCGCGTCCAGCCCGTGGTGCCCATGATCGGGCGCTTGCCCATGTTGTCGAAGGCGAGCGTGCGGCCCGGCTCTCCATCCACGCGCATCCAGAGGCCGGCCCATTTACGCAAGCTCTCGGCACGAACGTCCGCGGAGAGGCGTACGCGCTTGCCGCGGAAGTCATCCGCGGCGAACTGCTGCATCATCGTGCCGAAGCCCTCGGTCGAGGTGCCCTTCGCCCGAAGATAAGCGGCGGGCTCGCGGTTCGGACCGCCGGAAGGGTCCACGCCCATCTGGTAGCTGTCCGGTTTGCTGCCCGCCATGAACCAGCCGGGTACCGTGGTCGATTCGGCGATGGCTGCGAAGGCCACCACCGAAGCGATGGCAAATGCGGCGATGAGGGATTTGAAGGTCATGTCCAGGATCCTCGCTGTGAAGATGGCCACACCCTAGTACTGCGTCCCGCCCCGGAAAAGGGGATTGCGACGAAACCCGGCATCTGCGCGACGGATTCGGCGCTACGGATCGCCGCCGGCGCCGCCACCACTGTCGCCGCCACCGCCTCCGTCACCACCGCTCGCGCTTCCATCCTGCGCGTGATCGCCGGAGTGATCTCCATCTCCGATTCCCGGACCCGATGCCTGCGACCCGATGGCGATCTCGGCTGCGATATAGCCGATGAGCCCGCCGAGCCCGACCGATCCCAGCAAGGTGACGAGCGATCGCGTCATCGACCAATCGCTGAAATGCGGCCCGCCGATCATGGCGGCGGCAAGGCCTCCCACGAACAGCCCGCCCACGAGACCGATGCTGCGGTATCGCTCGACGATGGCGCTCGCTTCCCTGGGAGTGGTGTCGGTGGAGCTCATCCTCTTGCCGGTTTCTCGGAGCGGGTCTTGTAGAACTTCAGGATAGCCTCCGCGGTGTCACTGACGAGATAGTCGGCCCAGAGGCCCGCGTACCAGTTGAAATTCGTCGTGATGCGCGTGCCGACCTTGATGGTGAGGCGTGTACCGCCGGCCTCCGGCGTCAGCGTGTAAGAAGTCTCCTCGAGATCGAAGTACTTCCCGCCGATGACGATGTGGTCGTCGAGCGAGCCGGGCGGAAATGAGTCCGGCCCGAACTTGTACACCCAGGCCACGCGCCGCTTCGGCTCCCACGCCGTGATCGTCTCCTCGAACGTCACGCCGCGCTCCCACTTGAGAGTGCGGGTGCCACCGACGCGTCCTTCGATCGTGCGTGCCTCGATCGGATAGGGAACGCCGATCCGGTAAGCGAATCCTTCCGAGAGCTCGCTCGGCTGGATGTCGAGCGGGTAGTTGATGTGCTGCCACACGCTCTCGGGCTGCGCGGCGATGTGGACGCTGCGCGTGATCACCTGGTGCTCGGTGGGGCTCGGAAATTGGGCCTCCAGCGGACCACCTACCAGGGGTATCAGGAGAACTGCCGGAACCAGCTTCGAGCCGCGGCGCTTGGGCGGGGAGATGAAAGAGCCGACGATCGCGCCGATGATCCCCGCTACGAAGAAGAGCGGCGCGGCCATGACGATGCAGATGGAACCTTCGCGCAGGACGGCACCCGCCGTGAATACGAAGAGGGCGATGGAAAGGGTGGACAGCGCTCCCGTTCCGGCCACGCCTGCATTCGTGCGGCGCCTGGCGATGAACCCCACGAGCACTCCGATGGCCAACGGGACGCCGACCAGGAACGATACGAGCATCAATCCGCTGGCGCTCGCCTCGCGAATCGAAAACACGTCCGCGAAAGTCTTGTAGGCCGCGACTCCATAGATCGCGCCGAGACCCAGGACGAGGAGGTACACGCCGATCATCATCAGCCCGCCGGCAATGTTCAGCGGCTTGGCGGTCTCGGGCTTCATGAGCACGGGCCGCCATTGGTCCCGTTCCTTGAAGTCCGCACCGCAGCCAGGACACTTGAACGCGTCCGGCGCGATCTCGCGAGCGCAGTTCGGGCAATAGGCCATCAGGCCGTGGTCTTCGCGACCATCGCCTCTCTCGCAGCCGCCTCCGCCATGGGATTGAGCGTTGGCTCGCCGACCTTGCGCAGCGTGTTGCGGTCGGTGTGGTGGAAGGGTTCCGCCTGCCCCGGGATGATCAATATCGTGTCCAGCTCGTAGGACCACGTTCCATCCGGGTTGATCGTGACCGTGACGGTGTAGCTGTCCGTTCGGAATGCATATTCGAGAAACGGATTCGACACGATGCCGTTCGTCGTGGACCCGCGCACTGCCTCGAGACGAAACGTCTTCGCATCCGCGGCCGCATGACCGACGGCCATCGCGACCTGCGCACGCGGGATCGAAAGCGTCTGGGTCACGGTGCCCGTCGCCGGCTCCCAGAGCCAGTAGCCCACCTGGTCGTGGAACGTCTCGACGTCGTTCGGCTTCACGATGCGCGTGTGATAGCGCAGCCCGTAGAAGAGTTGCGGCCCGTTGGTCTGCGCGTCGATCGGCTGCAGCTCCATGTGCTCGATGTACGCCTGCTTCTCGGGGCCGTCTTCCTTCGGGTTCACGTCGAGGCCGCGCGAACCGGCCCAGATGCCCGCCATCTTGGTGAGCGGTCCCAGGTTCGCGAGCGTGTTCGGGTCCGGCTCGGGCTCGGTGTAGATGTCCTTCGGATAGTTTTCCATGGTCATTTCTTCGCCGTCGAGTTGCACTCGGTCTTTGCGGTGGCCATCAGGGATGGACGTTCTTTCTCCAGCTTCTTGCCGATCTCATTATTCGGCATTCCGGGATTGGCTTCCCGCATCTCCCTTTCGAACTTGCCGGAGTTCGCGGCCCACCAGGCGAGCTCGCACGCTCTCGTCTGGTCCGCGGCGAGCCGGGCGGGGTCCTCCTTCGTCCTCACCAGGACGATGCCCACCACGAACGCGAAGGGAATCAGCGCGGCCAGGAGGTACCAGACCCGCTTGCGACGCCGGCTTTCGTCCCGCTCGAGCTCGTCCACCAGCGCGCGCACATTGTGCACGGCCTCTTTTTCGCGGGCACGCAGCGGGTCGGCGGGATCGTTTGGCAGGGTGTTCATCGTTCAGTCCTTTCTGTTCATGACTATTTTGCTCCGTAGCGCCTAGGGGTAGGGACTGCCATCCTTGTGCACGAACCGGCCGTCGGAATTGGAGCTCATCAAGTCGATGTCCGAACAGGTGGTGAGGTCGTCCGGATTCCGCGAGCCCACTTCCAGGTAGAGGGCCACCGCGGAAGAGTTGTTCTTCAAATGATGACCGTTGCCCGTGCCCTTTGGAAAGGCCGCGCAATCGCCGGCGCGAAGCAGCGTCTCGCCGTTGTCCTCGACGAGCGTGAGCTCGCCTTCGAGCACATAGACGAATTCGTCTTCATGGCTGTGCCAGTGACGTTGGCTCGACCACCCACCGGGCGGAAGAGTCATCAGATTCACGCCGAAATCGCGAAGGCCGCCGGCGTCGCCCAGGCGGCGGCGAGTGCGATTTGCGCAAGGTGCATCGAATGGGGCCGGGTAGCCCGAGCCCTTTCGTACCGTAATGTCGGCGAGGTCGATCTTGGGCATGGGCTAGGGCGTGACGACCTGCTCGCGGCCGTTCTCGCTCCTCAGCTTCAGGGAGCTCGCTGTGCCCTTGGATTCCAGGATCACGTACGTGTCCTTCGTGCCCGTCGGCCCCGCGAAACTGAGGCCCGAAGACGGTTCCGACGCGGCGATCTTGACCGAGGGACGCCCGCGCTCGGTGATGAGTCGCAACAGGACGGTCTCGGCTTGCTCGTCACCGTTCGGTGACTTGGACGCGGGCAGGACCTTGATGCTCGCGCGGACGCGGCCTTCGGCGTCGACGATCTCTAGGCCGCGTGCTCGCAACACGGACGCGTCGCCTTGTGCGAACGCTGGTCGAAGCTGAAAGGAGATGGTGACGAGGAGCAGGACCAGATTCACGACGGTCAGGGCAAGCAAGGTTGCTCGGTTCACGACGACCTCCTCTTGTTCAGCGGCTAGCGGCTGTGCACACCCATCAATTGCAGGATTGCTTCGCAAGCTCCTCGCCCAGCACGCGCCCGGAGGCTTCGGTGATCGGGGGCTTCTTCGTGGCATAGGCCCACCGGCAGATTCCGCGCGGCGCGCGCTGCATCAGCGAGTACTCGGCTTGGGGTGGATCCTTGGCACAACCTCCATGGGCCCACGCATAGAGCACCGCGACCTCGGTCTGCCGCACGATCTTCCAGGTGAAGTCCTTGCAGTCGGGGCCGAAGCCGCGCCGCACCGCCTGGACGAGGCGATCGAGCGGAACGCGGGCCGCCGGATCCACGAAGAGTTGGCGCGTGACCAGCTCGCTCCAGTTGTGGACCGTTTCGCCGGGAAGGACGTATTCGTCCAGCTCCTGCTGCACGGTCTTCGCGGTGTATCCCGACTCCCACTTCTTCGAGAGGAGCTGGATTCCATCCGCGGCCCAGAGACCGGTGGCCATCGAGAGCAATCCCAGGGCGTACGCGCAGTTGAGCAACACTCTCTGCGAACTCATCGAAGGACCTTCTCCATGGATTTGCCCTTGGCGAGCTCATCCACGAGCTTGTCCATCTGTCGAATTCGTTGCATCAGCGGATCCTCGATGTCCTCCACGCGAATGCCGCAGATCAGGCCCTTGATGAGCGAGCTGTTCGGATTCATCGCCGGCGCCTGGGCAAAGAAGGTCTCGAAGTCGACCTTCTTCTTGATCTGACCTTGCAGGGCGGACTGGCTATAGCCCGTGAGCCAACAGATGACGCGGTCGACTTCTTCCTTCGTGCGGCCCTTGCGCTCGGCCTTCTGGACGTAAAGGGGGTACACGGTCGCGAAGGGCATGGTGAAGATTCGATGTCCCGGCATCACGTCACCTGTTGATCTTCAATGCCGGCCCACCTGAGGGCCTCCGCGCGTTCGCCAAAGGTGAGGTATTGCGTGATCTTTCCGTTGCGAAACACGAAGCCATCGGCGAATCGTCCGTCTACCCAGTCAGTCGAGTCCTTCAAGCGAACCCGGACGTGGAGGTACACGACAAGTTTGTCTCCGTTCGCCAGGAATTTCTCGGGCTCGCAGGTTCCTTCGGCCCAGGTCCCGCGTCCTTTCGTGACGTGCTCTTGGACTTCCGCGATACCCCGATAGGTGCCGGCCGTTGGGAAGCCCTCGGGCTCGACGCGCACGATCTGCGGGTCGAGGTCCTTGGTTATCGTCTGCATGTCGTTGCGGTTGATTGCGGCGAAGAACTGTTTCAGGGCTTCAACTTCCGTGCTTATGCGACCTGGCGGAGGCGACTCGCGCTGTGCATCAGGATGGTTCGCTTGTCCTGGGTTGCGTTGGTTGAACTGGTCGTTGAGCCACTTGTCCTTCCAGAAGTCGTTGGACATTGTCCTACCCGCGAAACCTAGAATGTGGTGACAAGGTCGTAGCTGTCGCTCTTCTGCTTCGCCTTCGTGAACGTCCACCCCTTGATCTTGTTGGACAGGCACGTGCCGAAGGCCGAGCTCTGGAGCTTGGTATCCACGATCGTGATATCGGTCGTGGTGCCGTCGGTGTTCACCTTGAATCGCGCTGCCATGTTGCCGCTCACCTTCGGCTCCTTCTTCTTGGCCTCGTCCTTGCACTTGTCGATGTCGCCTTTCTTGAACACCATTTCCTTGGAGATGTCGCTCTTGGAGAGCTTCTCGACTTCCTTGGTCTTGGTGACGCCCGGGATGCTCATCTGGGCGTAGGCGGGGACGGCGAAGGCGGCTGCGACTGCAAGCACTGCGAGTTTGGTAGTGGTCATGAAAAGCTCCCTGGAGAATTGGAAAGCCGCCTCTGGAGGACGGTTCGTCGCAATGCTACCTCCGTGCCGGAAATTGCGCCGACGCGCCGGTCGCGCGCTCGAACCCGTAGCGGGGCCTCAGTGATATGAGCCTGGTAGCGATTTGAGAAGCCGCTGGTCATCGACTTTGACCGCGATCCCGCTGACGTATGCGGCAGACCACGAGAAGGCGGTCACCCGCCGCCCCCCTTTTGCATTTACAACTGCGTTTGCACCGATCTTCTTGGCCTCGGCAGCCAACAGGGGATACAAGCTCACTGCGCTATCGTAGCCAGCTCGCGCGTCGGCTTGTACGGACCCGAGCACTTTGTATTCGATGCCAGCGGGAATTGCGGACTGCGTCACCAGGATCGGCCCTTCCCACACGGGCCCTCCAGGCGCAAGGGCGGTGGACGAAGACGTCGTCGAGCAGCCCGTGACCACGAGTAGCAGGGAAACCACGATACCGGCAGTCTTTGCGCTCATTCGAGGCTCCTGTGAGGGTGAGTGACCTGGTTCATTTTGCGCTGATGTTGGCCTTGTCCCAGTCCTTGAACCAGGGCTTGAGGTCGTCCTGCGACATGGACACCTTCGACACGTGCACTTCGACGCAGTGGGTTCCAGCCGCCGCCGACACAAGATGCGCATGCAGGAGAACGGCTCCACTCGCGGGTGCCGCGTAGATGGCGATGAAGGTCTGAGCGTTGATGCGGGCCTTGTAGATCTGCGCCTGCGGTGGCACGCCGGGTCTTTTCGAAAGCGCTCCTATGGTCGAGCTGGCGCATTCGAGCGCGCTCATTCCGGCGTCGGCGGTCGGCATCAGGACGGATACGGTGTACGACCCTTCGGATCCCAGCAACCTCGCGTGAGGCTGCGTCGCGCTCATGGGATGACGCTCCATCTTCATCGCGGGAACGTTCGGCACGGTGATGGTGACGTCGGGGGACGAAACGTCGATGACCAGCTCACCCGCTCCGCAGAGTGGCGCGAACAGTGTGGCGATCGCGAGCGTTGCGAGCTTCACCAGGGTCATGCGAGTCTCCATGGAGTTCGAGGTGAACCTACGTCAAGGCGAGGAACAACGACGTCTTTCGGCGCTACCCGGAGCCGGGAAATTGAATAAAGTGGTCTGACCCCTTTATTCACGCCGGTACGCCCCCATGTCCCCCGGATGATGACCGTCGTCCTCGCGTTCCTGCACGTCTATATCGGCCTGCGCCTCCTGGCCCCTTTCCCGCTTCCCGTGCAGATCGCCGGCTGGGCTGTCCTGGCGGCCGTCCTCTGGTTCCTGCCCCGGGGCTTTCGCTTCCGCGGCGACAGCCCGTGGCGGATCTTCCTGCCCTGGGTGATGACGGGCGTCTTTTCGTCGTTGCTGGTGCTCACCTTTGTGCGCGACTTCGCGCTGATCGGCCTCGCCATCGCCAACGCCCGCCTGCACGACGCGTGGGTGCAGCCCTCGGCCATCCTCGTCGCGGCACTCGTTCCGGTGGTCACGCTGATCGGCTATGCCATGGCGCGTCGGACAGCCCGCGTGACGGACGTGAAGGTGCCGATCGCCAACCTCCCCGCGGCGCTCGAGGGCTTCACCATCGCGCAGATCAGCGACATCCACGTCGGGCCGACGATCAAGAAACCCTACGTCGATGCGATCGTCGACCGCGTGAACGGCCTCAAGGCCGACATGGTGGCGATCACCGGGGATCTCGTGGACGGCAGCGTCGGCGAGCTCGCGAAAGACACCGCCCCGCTCGGCCGCCTCGCATCGCGCCACGGCACGTACGTCGTCACCGGCAATCACGAGTACTACTCTGGAGCGCGCGCTTGGGTCGCGGAGCTGCGAAGGCTCGGCGCGCAGGTGCTGATGAACGAGCACGTGGTTCTGGAGCATGACGGTGCCCAGGTCACCGTGGCCGGCGTCACCGACTACTCCGCGCATCACTTCGATGCCACGCAGAAGAGCGATGCCGTCGCCGCGTTGGACGGCGCACCGGAAGGCGCGCCGAAGGTGCTGCTCGCCCACCAACCGCGCTCGGCTGCCAATGCCGCGCAAGCCGGTGCCGATCTGCAACTGTCGGGCCACACGCATGGGGGTCAGTTCTGGCCTTGGAATCTCTTCGTGCGCCTGCAGCAGCCGTTCACCGCGGGCCTGCACAAGCTCGGCAAGATGTGGGTGTACATCAATCGGGGCACGGGCTACTGGGGGCCGCCGAATCGATTCGGCATTCCTTCGGAGATCACGCGCATCCGCCTCGTCCGCGCCTAGAGCGGGAAGCCGGGGTCGGGCCACGTGCCCGGAGGCGCCACGCCCGCTTGCACGTATTTGCGCATCCCCGCATCGGTGAGCGCATAGCCCCAGTTGATGAGCTGACCCTGCTCCTTCGCCGAGAACTCGTTCAGTCGCGTGCGGATGTGCTGCAGCGCTCCTGAGGCGGCAGAGTCATGTGTCATCGGCGAGCCGGCCTGGTAGTTGTCGATCCGCGTCGTAATGCCCCAGTAGGTCCCCTTCTTCGTCGCGGGCCTCGTCGGGTTCTCGAGACCTTCCTCCTGCGTCTGCTTGAACTCCTGCATGAGCCACCGCTTGCGAAGCGCTCGAGTCTGGTCACTCACGATGTCGAGGACGCGGATCGCCTGGCGCGTCCAGTCCGTATGCGGTTCGGCTTCGGCATCGAGTGGCGCACCGGCATCGGAGACCAGCACCGTCGAGCAGCGCTTCCAGATCGCCTCCAGCCCCATGTTGTCGTAGACGCCGCCGTCCGTGAGCATGAGGCACTCCTTGAGGTCGTCTCGGCTGCCGAGCTTCGCGTTCGGGAACACCGTCCAGTCCGAAGGCTTGAACTCCAGCTCCACGGGTGAGAGCACCGGCGGAAACGCACTCGATGCCGCGACCACGCGCGCGACAGGGATGTACGGATTCTGGATCTCGCCGATCTTGTAGTCCGCGATCCGCTTCCTCTCCATGCGCACCGACGATCCGGTCTGCAGGCTCGTCGCGTAGAAGATGAAGCGCGGTGTCTTCCCCTTCTCGAACTCGGGGATCGACGCGAGCTTCGCGCCGTGGAAAAGACTCTCGTCGTATTTCTCGGTCACCTTGTCGGAGATCGTGCTGAAGACCGAGAGGAACCCCTCGATACCGGCAAAGACGTCGAGGGTCGTGCTCGCCATCTCACGCACGGGCTTGGCGATCACAGGTGCGAAGTTCGTCGCCACGCCGCTGCTCGACCACTGAAGGTCCTTCCAGCGCGTCGCAAGCACGCCGTTCAGGATGGACCCGCCCGAGACGCTCGTGATGACGTCGATCTTTCGCAGCCAGCCGAGCTCGTTCAGGCGCCAGAGGCTGCCCAGGCTGAAGAGCATCGCGCGGTAGCCGCCGCCGGAGAGGGCGAGGCCGGTGTCGAGTGGGTCGGGCATGGGTGTATCTCCTCGGCGCTCAGCGCAGGAAGTAGTCGATGTATCCCGGGGTCGCGATCACCCCGGCCTGCAGGGCCTCGGCGCTCGGTTGCTCGTTCACGTCAGAGATGACGACGCGCTCTTTCGTCTTCGCCCGCAATGCGTTGAAGAGCGGCGTGGCGGGCATGTCCCAGCCCGTCTTGCCTTGCTTGCTGGCAGTCGCTTTGTCCAGGGGGATGAAGGCGACGAGGTTGTCCTTCGTCATGAGCTCGAGGCCGCCAGCCTTCAGCGTCGCGTTGTGGCTGCAGTGGTGCCCGACCTTGTAGAAGACCGTCCGGCCGAGCAGCTCGTGGGCCGGGCAGGGCGTCGTGCGATTCGGAACCTGGAAATTGACGGTCGCCCACGATTGCCAGTTGCCTACTTGGGCATCGGCCGGGAAGAGCAGGATGTCACGCGTCTGGATGCATTCGATGGCGAGCACGAGACTCGTGTTGTTGGTGTCGTTGTCGAGGTCCAGGGCGAGCTGCCCGAAGGCGCTCAGCCAGTCCTCGTCGATTCGGCGCCATGCTTCGCTGGGCTTGTCGTAGGTCGCGTCGACGAACGGCTGGATCTCCGCGAAGTACGTCCTGGACTGGCCGGCCACCGGCCGCGCGATGCGATGCTCGGCGGCAAAGGGATGGCAGAGCTCGTCTCCTTCCCCTCCCGGCGCGACCGCGGCGCCCAGCGAGTCGAGGCCGGCCGTGCCCATGCGCGAGAGGTGGTAGATCACGTCGTCCTTCTTCATCTGCTGCGTGATCGCACTGGTCTTGAGGAAGCGCGGGTCGCGCGGCGGCCCGAGCACGTAGAACCGGAATCCGGGCAGCTCCTTCTCGACGAACGGCTCACTACCCGGTTCGAGGAAGCGCAGGTCCTGCGCCTCCTTGCCGCGTAGCTTGAGGTACGCCACGGCGTCGGCGACCTTCTTCCCCTCGATGGAGTCGTCGTCGTTCGTGAAGCCAAGCAGCTCCGACACGCCGGCAAGAGGTGCGGCTCCGGCGAAGGAGCTGGAGAGGGCCATCTCGAGCTTCGCCTTGGCGACCTTCTTCGCCTCCTTCAGTTTCCGGGCGTCGGCTTGGGAGAGGTTCTCCGCCCAGCTCATCCACACGGCGCCGAAGTCGATGTCGTCGTTGAAGACCTTCCGCGCCTGGTTGAAGCCCGAGAGGTGATCCTTGTGCTCGTGTGTGCCGACCACGACGTCGAGGCGTGCGCGGTCCTGGCCGTCCTTCGCAGTGTCGCGGATGTGCTCGACCACGGCGGTCATCGCCTTCGCGTCGCGTGCGAGCGCCCCGCAGTCGATCAGCATCTGGAAGGGCACCCTGCCCGGGCGCGGGAACGTGAGCAGGAAGCAGTCGCCCAGCCCGTGCCGGTACATGCGCACGCGTGCACGGTAGCTTTGAGGCGTGCCGGGTGCCTTGATCGGACCCAGCGAGCCCGCCGGTGCTGCCAGCTTCTTCTTGGTGGTGATGCGCTTCTTCGAGGTGGGCTTCCGCTGGGTGGCCATGGTCGTCCTTACGCGGAGATGTTGTGGAGGGCGGCAAACGGTTCCTTGCCTTCTCCGTAGTACGTGACTGCGAGCGGACTGTTCTCCATCGCCTCCTTGAACTTGATGTTGCGAAGGAGCCGCGCCTTGTCGTGCAGGCCCTTGCCGATCACGTAGGTCACCTTCGATTCGTCGAGGTCGATGACGAGCGTGCTCCCGCACCGGATCGTGTGGCTCTGGCCTTCGTGCTCCATCGTCTCGGTCTGCAGGATGGTCACGAAGACCTGGTTCAGGGCGCGGCCGTCCTCGCGCGCGCGCCGCGCTTCGCGGAGGCTCCGCACTGAAAAGACCGGCATGCCATTGCGGCGGACCCTCACGCCTTCGGGCGCCTGGTATTCCGCCAGCGCCAATCCTGTGAGGCGTTGCAGCAACTCGGCCTTGACCACGGCGTTCTGGATGAAATTGTGAAGGTCGATCCGGATCTGCCGCGTTTCTTTCCAGATCTCCTTGCGCGTCTTGAGGTAACGCAGCTTGTCCACGTGAGTACGCAGCTTGATGTCGTTGATGAAGCGCGCGAGCATTCCCTCGACCTCCCCAGGCTCCCGCTCCGGATCCTCCCCGGGTCGCGCCCAGCGCAAACTGTCCTCGGAGAGTGTGCGGATGTCCTCGGGGTAGATGCCACGCCGGCGGAACGCCTCGATGAATGCCACGCGATAGCCACGCTGGTCTTCGGGGTAGAGATCCATGTCCGCAGTGACGAGGGCGCGGAGGTACTCGCCGAACGTGAGGTCCACGGGCGGACAGTAGTCGAGCGCACGGATACACATGTTGAGGACGTGGCTGGCGGCCATGGCGGCTTCGTCGGCGAGTCGGTTCACGAGATCGGGGTGGAGGTCACCCTGTTGCAGTACGCCTGTGCCTCCAGAAGCGAGTCGCACAAGGTCGCGCGTGCGGCCTTTGTAGATCGCCAGGAAAGCATCGAAGATCGCCGCGACCAGGATGGCGCCGCGCTCGTGGACCTCCAGCGTATCGTCGAGCTCCGTGGGGTCGGGGACATGCCGTACCCATTTCTTGTCGGCATCGAAGCGGCCGATGGCATCGCGCAGCGCCCCGTGCGTTCCGCGCGCGAGCCCGAACTGCGCTGCAAGCTGGGCGAGGAGGTTGTCGCTTTCGAGGTTTCCGCGCGTCTTGGCGATCTGATGCGCGATGATCTCGGGGAAGGTGAAGTGCTGGAAGAGCGCGACGAGGTCTGCGAAGGCCTCGTGGAAGGCGAGCACGTCCGGGTTCGTCGCTTCCAGGAAATACTCATGGAATCCGTCCAGCAGCGCGTGCGTCGTTTCGTGCGCAACGATGTCGTGCGAAAGGCACGTGAACACCATGCCTCGCGGAAACTGCCCCGTGCTGCGGTCCTCGGTCGCCGGGAAGTAGCCGCACAGGATCGAGAACTTGCCGCGGCTGTAGTACGCATTGGCCATGCGCATCGCGTGCGGGTAGATGCGTAGCCGGCGGACGAACTGCTCGTCATCGCTGAGATGCGTTCCTTTCTCGAAGCGGTCCGCCCAGAAGGCCTTGCGGCCAAGTGCGCGTTCAAAGTGATCGATTGTCGTCATTGCCACCGCGTAGACCATCTGCTGGTGGAACTGGGGATTCCCCTCGGAGGGGCCGTAGCCGTCTTCAGCCAGGACGAAAGGATGATCGAGGTCCACCGGTGCATAGAAGCATTGGCTTGCGGGATCGTAGTCGACGACCTCGACGTACTCGCCGATCGGTCCGCGTTCGAGCTTCTCCCACGGCACGCGGTAGGTGATCTCGCTGACCACGGCGGTATCGAGGCTGGTGGCGAGGCTCGGGTCGAACGCATAGCCGCGCAGCGCGCGATGCGTCGGCTGCTGGGGCTGCGACGCCATGTGGCGCGGCGCCTTGGCCGGGCCCGACCAGGCCACCTGGACGACATTGCGATTCGCGGGTTTGCGGTTTGCCATCGGCTTCCCTTTCTAATTGTTCTTGTTAGCGCGCCATCTTTGCGCCGGGATGTTCCAGGGAATACGGCAATTCCGGCGGGCACGAACGGGAAAATTCACACCGCGTGCAGAGATGGCCGGCCTAGGATTGACGGCGTCGCGCACCTGGGAGGTCAAAAATGAAAAGAAGCTCGACGCTGGCGCTATTGCTCTGCCTTTCGCTGTCCACGGCAAATGCAGCCGATGCCGTGCCCGTCGTTCAGGCCACGCCACATCTCGCAAGCCAGGCCCGCGAGAACCTCAAGGCAGATCCCTTCCTCTTCGAGGATGTGATCATGAAGGCGGGGGCAGCCGCCTTCCAGTCCAGCTGCGAGGAAATCAAGAAGACAAAATCGGATTTCGATTGCGCACCCGGCAAGCTGGGTGCGGGATCCAACCGTACGGGAGAGGACCAGAAAGCCCAGGTCGATGCTCGAGTCTGGCAGGCGCAGTTCATGTCCCTCCTGTCGGCGGAGCGACTCGAGCGTCTGTTGGGCCCCTATCAAGCGGCGCTGAACGACCGATACAAGTTCTGCGGGAATACGCGCCCGCAGATCCACACCATCGGCTTCCAGCCGGAGCTGGTGTTCGAGGCGAGGAGCGATTCTCGCCCGACGAGCGCTGGCGAACGCGCGGTGCGTATTCCCATCGATGGCTTTGCCCTCGATCCGCGTTGCGTCGTGATGGGAATCCAGATCTCGGGCACGGTGCCCGTCTCGCGATATGGCAGTCGCACCGAGCGCAGCGAAAAAGAAAAAAACTCGGACTTCTATGTCACCGAACCCACGCCCGATCGGCCGGACACGGCCAATGTCATTCTGCTGGAGCCGTATCTCGATCGACTCAAGACGGGCGACATGCTGACGATCTCGGTGAGCTTCAGCGAGCGATACCCTCCGGATGAAAAGAAACCGCGGAAGGTTGCCTACTCCAAGCGCGCCTTCACCTTGTTCGAGATTGGTGACTACCGCCAGGTCTACCAGAAGGATCGGATCGGTCCCCATAGCGCATTTCCGCTTACCGAAGAGGAAATCGACAGCCTCTACGGGCCGCTCATCGCCAAGAACTACTTCGCCGTGCGGATCTCCATTCGCAACCCCGGAGCCACGGCGAAGCTTGTCAGCAGCGGAGGGATTCGGGTCACGGGAACGGCCCGCGTCGAACCGGAGCCGGGCTCCGGTGAGCCGCCGTTCGCCATGCCACTCACGCTCGTTCCCCACAGCCTCCAGGAGATCTATTCGATCCTCCAGGACCAGGAGGTTGACCAGGTGCGGCCCCGGACCTTCCGGGCGCTCGAGCTCGTGGGTGCGCTCGCAACCGGCATCGCCGCGATTACTTCTCCGGGCATCCAGACGACGAAGAACCTCGGTCTCTTCACCGGGCTGGTAATCCCCGAAACGAAAAGGGCCTGGCCGGATCGCTGGCCGGGCTACCAGAAGAACCTGGTGCGCGACGCGATGCCCGACCTCATCAAGGTGGGCCCGAATTCGAGGACGGAACAGCCGAAGGTCCTCTTCTTCCCGAAAAAGGACATCGACGGCATGGTGTCGGATCCGTACCTCTTCGGTCGGATCAGCGGTAGCGATACTCCCGATGGCGATATCCGCAACGCGAAGCCGAAGACATACGTTATAGCGGTGAGCTTCGACAACCTTTCGATCCGGCTCGAAGACCTTTTCGAGGTGGAGAATCCGGCCATTCGCGACAAGTACCTCGATCTCCTGGGCGAGGTCCCCGCGTTGATCGGAAAGCTCGAGCTCCTACGCCCTTGGTCGACGCAAGCGACCGGCGCGAAGCTGTTCGATCTTCCGAGCGGCACCTGGAATGATGCGCAGACCGCGTTGACGGAAGCGGCGAAGAGCGTGACAGCCCATGCCGACGCGACGACCAAGGCGGATCTCGATGGCAATGTCATCAAGCCCCTGAAGCTGCTCGTCGATGGAGTCAAGCCTGGCGACGCGAAATCGAAGCTGAAAGCGGATCTGTTCGGCAACGGCAAGGCGGGCGTCGAGGCGCTCAAGCAGGCGCGGGAGACCCTCGAGGGCGTGCGCTCGCGACTCAACACCGAGGGCGATCCGTCGGCGTACAAGCCGCGCGTCGACGAGGCGGGTGCTACGGCTACCGCGGCCAAGAATGCGCTGGCCTACTACCAGCTGGTGTCCAAGGCCGTGGCGGATTCCGTGCAGCCTCTCAAGGATCTCGACGCGGCGCTGAAGGTGTTGAAGGCGAAGCCGGCAGATGCGGCCGCGAAGACTGCCCTGGACGGCGCGGCGACGAATCTGAAGGGCATCCTCAAGAACGTCGCCGACAACAAGCCCGCCGAAGGAATCTCCCTGGCGCTCCAATAGCGCGACCGAACTATGACCGTCGGCCCAGGACTCGCCGAAGCATCACGAGCGTGGCGAAGAAGGCGAGTCCGCCACCCCCGAACATCAGGATCTCGAACGGCCAGAGATTGTGGGAAGTGGGATCGCGCGACGTATCGATGACGATCCTCCCTACGACAACCGCCATGACAACCAGCGGTAGCGCAGCGAGCCAGCGCCACGGGCCGTGCCACTTCCAGATCGCAAACAACGGCCCGAGCACGATCAAGACGACGAATCCCATCACCGCCAATCCGAAGCCCGACAAGAGCAGCGCCGAGGAGGCGGAGCTCCCCGATCGCGATTCGGTGCGCTCCTTCTTCACGATGGCCTCGTTCTCGAGGATGAGGTCCGTCACCCATTGCGCACGCGGCGGCGCCTCGGGACCGGGCAGGCCACTCCCGCGCACATCGACCGGAAAGCGCGCGACCTCGAATTCCTTGTAGGGCTTCCCGCCGCCGGCGCGAATGCGCACCTCTTCGACGCGCCCTTCGCCGTTGAGCGAGAACCAGCCGAACGTGGTGCCGGAGCCGTCGTAGGCCCGCGAGACGTTGGTCTTCACGCGCGCGAGGGGCTGGCCTCCGGAGTAGGGCGTCGTCCAGAGCCGGATATCCACCGCGCCGGAATACTCGATACGAAGGAACACCGGCTCATCGATGCCGACGACGGCCGGCATGGGCGGGCTCGTCTCGACGACCTTCACGCGCAGCTCTGCCGCCGCGCCGAGGGCCAGCGCGAACAGCGACGCGAAAAGAAGAAGGCCGCGTCGAGCGCGAGCCGGGCTCACGCCGTTCCGCGCACCGTGAGCGCGCGAGCCAGCAGGGCGATCGATCCGTCGGCAGCGGTGGGCAGCTTGGCGCGCAGCCGATCGCGCAGCTTGGCGCGGGTGGCCTCGTCGAGCGACATCGCATACGCGGGTGCCGGTCCCTGGCCGCCGAGGAACGGCTGCCAGTACTCGTCGAAGCTCGCGAAGGGCGTCGGGATGTCGATGGCGCCCGTCTCGACGTTCTTGAATCCCGCCGCCGTGAAGGCGCTCGCGAGTCCCGGCGCGGTGACGAGCTGGAAGCGCACGCTCTCGTTCGCCGAGGCCGCTTCCGGGTTGATCTCCACGGCCGCATCCCAGAAGTAGCGCATGAGGTCCATGCGGCCGGTGTAGTCCCAGATGTACGCCGCGATGGTGCCGTCCGGCGTGATCACGCGCTTCATCTCGGCCAGCGCCGCGCGCGCATCGGGCACGAAGTTGAGCACGAGCGCGGATACCACGACGTCCACCGAAGCGTCACCGAGGGGGATCGATGCGGCGTTGCCCTGCAGGAAAGTGGCGCGGCCCGCGAGGTTCTCCGCGGCCGACTTGAGGAATCCTTCGGAGGGCTCGACCCCTGTCACGCTCGCGGGCGACCCGTGGTCCGCGATCGCCGCGCAGAGCGCCCCGGTGCCACAGCCCACGTCGAGCCACCGGCGTGCCGCGGGAACGCCCAGCCACGAGACGAAGCGCGGAGCGACCTGCCGGCTCCACCGCCCGACGTAGCGTTCGTAGAGGTCTCCCTGCTTCCAGTTGTCGGACACACTCATCGATGTCTTCCAATAAAAGGGTCTGACCCTTTTATTGATTGGCGCTGAGCCAGTCCAGCGTGAGGGCGCACTGCAGCTTCACGCCGAGCTTCAGGCAGTTCTCGTCGAGGTAGAAGCGCGGGCTGTGGCCGGGCGCGGAATCGTTGATCGCCGTGGTGGCCGGCGTGCAGCCCAGGCGATAGAAGAGGCCGGGCACTTCCTTCTGGAAGAACGAGAAGTCCTCGGCGCCACACACCTTGTCCACGACGCCCACGTTCTTTTCACCCGCGATGCGGCCCAGCGTCGGGATCGCCCATTCGGTCAACGCGGGATGATTCACCGTCACGTCGTAGCCGCGCTTGATCGATACCGAAGCCTTGGCGCCGCCCGCGGCCGCGATCATCTCGCTGATGCGCTTCACGTGCTCGTGGATGCTGTCGCGCTGCTGCTCGTCGAACGTGCGGATGGTGCCTTCCATGCTCACGTCGTCGGGGATGATGTTGTCGCGGTTGCCGCCGTGGATGCTGCCCACGGTCACGACCGACGGCTCCTTCGCGATATCCATCTTGCGCGAGACGATCTGCTGCAGCCCCATCACGATCTGCGCGCTGGTGACGATGGGATCGACGCCGCGCCACGGCTGCGCCCCGTGCGTCTGCACGCCCTTCACGAAGACCTTGAACTTGTCCGACGAGGCCATCATCGGCCCCACGCGGTAGCCGACCTGGCCCGTGTGGTGGTTCGACGTGACGTGAAGCCCGAAGATCGCCTGCACGTCCGGATTCTTGAGCGCGGCTTCCTTGATCATCAGTTGCGCACCGCCTTCTTCTTCATCGGGAGCGCCTTCCTCCGCGGGCTGGAAGATGAACTTCACGGTGCCGGGAATCTTGTCCCGCATGCCGGAAAGGATCTCCGCCACGCCCATCAGGATGGAGGTGTGCGCGTCGTGGCCGCACGCGTGCATCACGCCGCACTGCGCGCCGTTCCACTCCGTCGTTACCTGGCTCTTGAAGGGCACATCGACCAGCTCCTTCACGGGCAGGGCGTCGATGTCGGCGCGAAGCGCGACCACGGGTCCAGGCTGGCCACCCTTGAGGACGCCGATCACGCCGGTGTGCGCGATCTTCTCCTGCACCTCGATGCCGGGCAGCGACCTGAGGTGCGCGGCCAGCAGCTTGGAGGTGCGGAACTCGCGGTTGCCGAGCTCCGGGTTCTGGTGGAGGTCACGTCGCCACGCGATCACCTTGGCCTCGATCTTCTCGGCGGCGGTGGCGATGGCTTCGTCGAAGGGGAAGGCGCGGTCGGGTGCGTTCATGGGGCCATTCTAATCCCGCGGTTAGAATCCGGCAGAGACCCGAGAGGAGTGCGCCATGATCGTCCGAGCCCTTGCCATCGCCTTGCTTTGCGCCGTACTGATCCCTGCCCATGCCGACGAGCCGAAGCCCCGCGGCATCCAGTTCCAGCGCGACCTGCCCAACATCCCGGGCAAGAAGATCGTCACCGTGGTCGTCGAATACCCACCGGGCGGGAAGACCCCTTCGCACCGCCATGCGCCTTCCGCCTTCATCTATGCCTATGTATTGTCGGGCTCGATCCGCAGCAAGGTCGATGACGGTCCCGCCAGGGTGTACGAAGAGGGCGAGGATTTCTTCGAGGAGCCGGGCGCCCACCACGTGGTGAGCGAGAACGCGAGCAAGACGCGGCCGGCGAAGATGCTCGCGGTCTTCATCGTCAATGCGGGCGAGCCGCTCACCACGATGGACCCGAAATGAACCGGAGACGCTCCCGATGACAACAACCATCCGTCTCGTGCTCGGTGCCGCGCTGTTCGCTGCCACCGCCGCATTTGGCCAGGCCTTCCCCAACAAGCCGATCACGCTCGTCGTTCCGGTGGCGCCCGGCGGAATTCTCGACACCGTCGCTCGCATGATCGCGCCCGAGATGTCGAAAGCGCTCGGCCAGCCGATCGTCGTGGACAACAAGCCGGGAGCGAGCGGCAATATCGGCGCCGCGATCGTTGCGAAGGCAAAGCCCGACGGTTACACGCTGCTCGTCGGCTACTCGATGTTCCACGTCGGCAACCCGTCGATGTTCAAGGAGCTGCCATGGGATCCCGTGAAGGACTTCTCCTCGGTCGCGATGCTCGTCGTCTCGCCGCATGTGCTCGCGGTGCATCCGTCGGTGCCCGCGAACAACCTGAAGGAGCTGGTGGCGCTCGCGAAGGCGAGCCCCGGGAAGTTGAACTACGCCACGCCCGGCAGCGGCTCGGTGCCGCACGTCGGCATGGAGCTCTTCAAGCAGCAGACGGGCACCGATTTCACGCACGTCCCCTACAAGGGCTCGGGCCCGGCGATGCAGGACGTCATCGCGGGCAATGTGCAGGTCACTGTCGCTACGCCGCCGTCGCTGCTCCAGTTCGTGCTGGCCGGGCGGATGCGCGCGCTCGCGGTCGCCGCGAAGACACGTCATCCGTTGTTGCCCGACGTGCCCACCGCGGCGGAGCAGGGCTTCCCCGCCTTCGAGCTCGAGGCGTGGGTGGCGTTGTTCGCGCCCGCGGGCACGCCGCCCGATGCAATCGCGAAGCTGACTGCCGCCGCGAAAGCGGCGCTCGCCAACCCCGAGGTCGCCGAGAAGACGCGCGCCACGGGGATGACGATGCGCTACCTCACCCCCACGGAGCTGGATGCCGTGGTGAAGACCGACCTCGCGTACTGGTCGAAGGTGATCACCGACGCGAAGATCAAGGCGGACTGACATGAGCACCGACAAGAACGTCGCCCGCGCGGCGAAGCTGGAGTGTGCCGCGATCAGCGATGCGCTGGACCGCCTGCGCATCGCCGGCCAGTGCTATCGCATCGTGGCGATCGACAAGAAATTCCGCATGGCCGGCCGCGCCTTCACGATCCTTTATCGACCCGCGACCGTCACCACCGGCAACGTCGGCGAGTACATCGACGACGTCCCGCCCGGCAGCGTGATCGTGATCGACAACCAGGGCCGCGACGACGTCAGCACCTGGGGCGGGATCCTCACCGAGACAGCCCATCACAAGGGCATCGCCGGAACGCTCGTCGATGGTCTCGTGCGCGATGCCTCCGCGTGCCTCGAGCTGGGCTACCCCATCTACGCGCGTGGCCACTGGATGCGCACCGGCAAGGGCCGCATCGAGCTGGCCGGACTGCAGGTGCCGGTTACCATCGGCCAGGTGTGCGTCTCGCCTGGCGACCTCGTTCGCGGCGATGCGGATGGCGTGGTCGTCGTGCCGCAATCGCGCGAGGACGAGGTGCTGAAGATCGCCGAGGAAGTCGCCTCGGCGGAGACGCGCGTGCGGGAGATGGTGCGCGGTGGGATGCGGATGGACGAAGCGCGAAAGATCGTGAAGTATCACGACCTCCAGAGACCGACCGATACCTGAGGACCGCCATGAAGACGATGCGCTCGCTTCTCATCGGCGTGGCGATGGCCACCGCCATCCTCCCGGCCATCGCCCAGCAGCCCGCGAAATGCCAGCTCGCGAAGATCGCGGAGTGGCCGGTTCGATTCGTCGGAAACAATCCGGTTATCGACGGTGCTATCAACGGCAAGAAGATCACGATCCTCCTGGACACCGGCTCCTACGTGAGCCTGGTCATGAAGGCATCGGCGGAGAAGCTCGGGTTGAACCTGAGGGGGACGGGCCAGTTCGCGGGCGGCTTCGGCGGCTCGACGCCGATCTTCGTGACGAATATCGAGGAGATGCGTATCGGCGAATCGGTGCGGAAGAACTGGCGTGTGCGCGTCGCGGGCGAAGGCGCTCCTCCGTTCGACTTCATCCTCGGCGACGATTTCTTCAGGCAGGTCGATCTCGAGTTCGACTACGCCAAGGGCGTGGTGCGCGTCTTCCAGCCGGAGAACTGCAAGAGCGCCTTTCTCGGATATTGGGATGCGAACGCGCAGGTGCTGCCGATGTTGAACGACAAGCAACATGTCGTGGTGCCCATCAAGATCAATGGCCGCGAGGGAAGGGCCACGCTCGACAGTGGCGCCGCGGGCTCGCTCGTTTCGCTTGCATTCGCGGAGAGCGTGGGCATCACGAAGGATTCCCCGGGCGTCCTTCCGGGCGGATGCTCGTCCGGCATGGGAGGCACGGGCCTGCGCAACTGGGTGTCCCGGTTCGACTCGGTGTCCATCGGCAACGAGACGATCCGCGATCCGATGCTCCGCATCCAGGATTACTCGACGACGGACATGAGGCAGGCGTCCGACATGTTCCTTGGCACCGATTTCCTGAAATCGCACCGCGTGTACATCGCGCGAAGCCAGGACAAGGTGTACTTCTCGTATACCGGCGGGCAAGCGTTCACAGCGACGCCCGGCGTCGATTGCGACAAGCGCGAGGCCGACAAGGGCACGCCGGAGCTGCTGGCGTCCTACCAGCAGGCGCTCGCGGCCAACCCGAATGACACGAAGACGCTGATGCAGCGCGCGGACCTTCGCCGTCGCACGGGCGATTCGCCGGGCGCGATGGCCGACCTCGACGCGGTGATCAAGCTGGAGCCGACCAACGGTGTGGCACTCGCAATGCGCGCGTCGATGCGGGCGCAGGCGAAGGACATCGATGGCTCGCTCGCCGATTCCGAAGCGGCGATTGCGCAAGGGATTCGCATGGCGCCGATGTACGCGAACCGCGGGGCGATGTATCGATCCAAAGGCAATTGCGAGCGCGCGATCGTGGAGTACGAGGAGGCGCTGAAGATCGATCCCAACCTGCAGTCCGCGCTGCGCGGACGCGATGCGTGCCGCAAAGGTGAAGCGAAGAACGAGTGACGCAAAAATGTAGTTGACACGTTCGTGGCGCGCGACTAAAGTTCGCTCCCTCATTCAACACAGCACGACTATTAACCGGACATGAAACACAGCCTTCACATCAACCAGACGCAACCACGCGCTTCCGAGCCGCGGGTCGGGACCTTTGCGTCCTGCCTACGCGACGGTGCGACGTATCGCGACTACTCCGGGAGGATGACGGCCTAAAACCCGCTCATCCATCGTGCTGTGACACGAAGCCCGGAGATCGAAAGACTCCGGGCTTTTTGCTTTTCTTGCGTTGTTTGTCATTCCCGCGAAAGCGGGAATCGCTCTTTAACAATTCGGATGTGGTCTATTGGCGCCCGCCGTATTTGGCGGCGGGCGCAACGGGCAGGTATCGCCCATGAATTTCATTTCATCAATGCCCCGCTGGCGGAATCGGCATACGCGCTGGTCTCAGGAACCAGTCCTTCCGGGTTCGAATCCCGGGCGGGGTACCAATCAACACCCTTGTAGCTCAGCGGATCGAGAGCGCCTGGCTACGAACCAGGAGGACGGGAGTTCGATTCTCTCCGAGGGTGCCATGCCTTCCTAGCTGGTCTGGTGACAGCGCCGCGCCGAAATCGCGGAGAGCTCCGCTCGAAACGGAGGGGAGGCACCACGTTGTCGGACATGCAACTTCATGCACTTAAGTCCATTAAGTCCATGAAGCTGCATCTCGGAAGTCCACGGTGATCTTGGTGTAGCGACAGCACATCGCGCTGTGAACGCGAAAGGTCCGGTTCGATTCCGGCGATCACCCCACTCACGTACAGCAGGGACCACATCCGCATGCGCCTCGAAAGAGGCACACCAGATTCGTCTGGAACGCATCGCAGAGGGCGAGGCTCGTGAGTCCTCCCTGGCGCGCTCGCCCGAAGTCGGAGGGGCGCGTACCGCGGTACGGGAAGGACGGATACAGGGCGACCTAGCTCAGCTTGGGAGAGCGCCGGCGAAAGCCGGAGGTCGTGGGTTCGAATCCCATTGTCGCCACCATTGCATAGCTCAGTCTGGAAGAGCGATCGGCTGATAACCGACTGTCGCGGGTTCGACTCCCGCTGCAAACCTCGCGCGGAAGCGCTTGTGCGATGACAGCAGTACCCGGAACCGTCCCCGCGAAGCAGTGCATCGCTTCGCAGCGCGGACCGGCTTGCGCACCGATGCGTGCGCGATGGATGGAGCGGCAACAGCCGGACGACGCGTCGCTCGCGAGGCGCGGCCGCTTCCCCCATCGCGGCGCCCGGAGCCCGCCGGATCGGCGTGGGGCGGTTCCACCCTATTCGTGGTTCAAGGAGCAGTCGCAGCAACAAGGAGCAGTCGCAGTAGAAGCATCCATTTGTCCAACAGAGGAAAGGAGGTTGATCGTGTTTGGGAAATACCATGTGAAGAAGGACGAGCGAGCGCTCCTGTTCCGCAAAGGAGACTTCGTTCGCGTGCTCGGTCCTGGGGAGCACAAGGTTCCGTTCTTCGGCGGCTATGAGGCCGAGAAGTATTCGGTCGACAAGCCGCTGTTCGAGCACCGCCTCGCGGAGTACCTGCGCAAGGCGGAACCGGAAGCGGTCGAACGCGAGTTCGTCGCCCTGGAGCTCGGCCCGATGGAAGTAGGCCTGCGCTACGAGAACGGCGTGCTGGCGGAAGTGCTCGCACCGGAGACGCGTCGCCTGTACTGGAAGGGCTTCGTGGAGATCCGTTTCGAGACCTTCGACATCACGCGCGATTTCGCCATCGCGCCGGCGCTCGCGCGCCAGCTCGCGGCCGGTTCGGTGCGTGGCTCGCGCGTCGCAGGCACCGAAGGCGTCTTCGCGGTGCAGGTGCCGCAGTACCACGTCGGCGTGCTGTACGTGGACGGCAAGGTCGAGAAGCTGCTCGATGCCGGCCTGCATGCCTACTGGAAGTACCACCGCGACCTGCGCGCGGAGCTCGTGGACCTTCGCCTCCAGTCGCTGGAGGTGGCGGGCCAGGAGATCCTCACGAAGGACAAGGTGTCGCTGCGGGTGAACCTGAACGCGGGGTATCGCGTGACGGACGTGCGGGTCGCCTACGCGAAGCAGGCCAAGCCGATGGACTACCTGTACAAGGAGCTCCAGTTCGGCCTGCGCGCGGCGGTGGGCACGCGCACCCTGGACGAGCTGCTCGAGAACAAGGGCGTGATCGACGAGGTGGTCGAGCGCCACATCAAGCGCCGCGTCGAAGGCTTCGGCCTCGAGGTGGACTCGGTCGGCGTGAAGGACATCATCCTGCCGGGTGACATGAAGCTGATCCTGGCGAAGGTGGTGGAGGCGGAGAAGGTGGCGCAAGCCAACGTGATCCGCCGCCGCGAGGAAACGGCGGCGACGCGTTCGCTGCTGAACACCGCCAAGGTGATGGAGGACAGCCCGATCGCCCTGCGCCTGAAGGAGCTGGAAACGCTGGAGAAGGTCACCGAGAAGATCGACAAGATCTCGGTGTTCGGAGGCCTCGACGGCGTGCTGAAGGATCTCGTGAAGATCCGTGCATGACCCCAGCCCGCTGGAGACGTCCGGTCGGCTGGGCTTTTTCTTGAATCCGAACGGCCCGGGCGCCGCGTCCTAGCTGGACACCGAGGACGGGAGGCTTCATGCGTCACGCCGTGTTCGCGCTGGCCGCGCTGCTTCTTGCCGCATGCCATTTTCCCGAGCCGAAGGTCGGCCTCGCAGGTCCGTTGCCCCTCGACCTCACCTACCGGGAGGCCCGCGGCGGCCTCGTGATCCTGACCGGCCGCGTGGACGACCGCGAGGACGTGGACTTCATCCTCGACACGGGCGCCCCGGTGAGCGTGCTCCTCGACGGCAAGCGGACCACGAAGCTGGGCCTCGATACTCGCCTCGCCGTCCCGCTCGGCAACCCCAACAATCCCGCGACACCCACGGGCGTCCTTCGCGGCGATACGCGCATCGCGTTCAACGGCGTCACGCTCTTGGGACTCACGGTCGTGGTCATTCCCGAGAAGTCGATGCCGTGCAGTGAGCGCTTCGACGAGATCGGCTTCGCCGGCGTGATCGGCGCGGATCTCTTCCGAAAGTTCGTCGTGGAGATCGATCCCGTCGCCAAGCGCGTTCGCCTGCACGACCCCGCCAAGTGGCAGCCTTCGCCGGGCGCCTCCATCGTTCCCATCGCGTTCCGCGACGGCCACCCGTTCACGATGGTGAAAGTGCGCCTGCCTTCGGGTGACACCGTCTCCGAGGACATGAACATCGACATCGGCATGAACGGCTCGATCTCGCTCGTAGCCGGTAGCCACCCCGCCATCGTCATGCCGAAGGACGGCAAGCCGGGCAACTCGTGCTTCGTGAACGGCGCGCGCAGCGAGATGATCGGGGCTCCGCTCGACGTGACGCTCGGCACGAAGAGCTTCCGCGTCGAGGCGCCGCGCTATACCGAGTACCTGAATGCGGTGAGCGACAAGCGCGGCGGCACGCTCGGCGTGAAGCTCTTCCAGGGCGAGCGCCTCACCATCGACTATCCCGGCAAACGCATAGTGGTAGGATAATTGCTGTAGTTCGGACCCCAGCTGATTGGCCAGGAATCGTCCGCAAGCCGTTCGATTCCACAACCATCACGCTCGAGGTCCGCCATGCGCCGCTCGCCTTTTCCCCTTGTCGTTCTCTCCGCGCTGTTCGCGCACTCCGCCTTCGCGCAGCAATCCCCGCCGAAGGAGCAAACGCTCCCCGAAGTGAAGGTCACCGCCGCCGTCGAGGAGACCGCGACCGGTCCCGTCGGCGGCTATAACGCGAAGCGCTCCTCCACCGCGACCAAGACCGACACGCCGCTTGCCGAGACGCCGCAGTCCGTGACGGTGGTCACGCGCGAGCGCATCGAGGAGATGGGCGCGACCAACCTGCAGGACGCGCTCAACTACGCCGCGGGCGTGCGCCCCGACGCGTTCGGCGTGGACTCCCGCTCCGACGGCGTCCTCGTGCGTGGTGGCTACCCCGACGAATATCGCGACGGGCTTCGACGTCTCTTCGGCTACTACACCAGCACGGCTCGCGTCGATCCTTACGCCCTCGAGCGCATCGAGGTGCTTCGCGGGCCTTCGGCGATGCTCTACGGCCAGGGCACGACGGCCGGCATCATCAACATGGTGTCGAAGCGCCCACTCGCCGAGAATTTCCGCGAGATCGGCGTGCAGTACGGCACGTGGGACCGCAAGCAGGTCATGGCCGATCTCACCGGCCCGCTCACGAGCGACGGCAAGTGGCTCTACCGCATCACGGGCCTGCTGCGCGAATCCGACACGCAGGTCGACTACGTGCCGGACGACCGCAAGATGATCGCCCCGGCGCTCACGTGGAAGCCGAACAGCGACTTCACGATCACCTTCCTCGCGAACTGGCAGAAGGACGAGACCGGCTCCACGCTGCAGTTCTTCCCGTGGCAGGCGGTGCGCGGGCCGAACCCCAACGGCCAGGTGCCGACCAGCCGCTTCATCGGCGAGCCGGGCTTCGACCGCTACGACACCGAGCGCTCCGAGGCGGGCTGGACGCTCGACTACAAGCTCAATCGCGACTGGACGTTCCACCAGACGGCGCGCTACTCGCGGAACGAAAACGAGTACTTCACGCTGTACTCGGACTCGTTCACCTCGCCCGGCAACGTGTTCCTCGATCCCGCGCAGCGCGTGATCGACCGCTTCGGCGAGGGCACGATCCGCAAGAACAGCCTGGTCGCCGCGGACCAGAACCTCGAGGGCAAGATCCGCCACGGCATCTTCCAGCACACACTGCTGGCCGGCGTCGATGCGCTGCGCTTCCGCGAGGAGTCGAAGAGTGCCTCGAACTACCCGCCCGTCTACGGCGGCACGGTCCCGCCGATCGACATCTACAACCCCATCTACACGGGCTTCGACGTCGGGCCGCTCGCCGACCTGCCGAAGACGAAGATGCGTTCCATCGGCGTCTACCTGCAGGACCAGGTGAAGATCGACAAGCACTGGATCGTCGTGGCCGGCGTTCGCCACGACGAGGTGACGAGCTCCGTCGAGGGCCTGGACGACGACAAGGACGACGCGACCACCTACCGTGCGGGCCTCATGTACCTCACCGACTCGGGCTGGTCGCCCTACGTGAGCTACAGCGAGTCGTTCACGCCGATGGCCGGCATCAACACCACGACGCTTGATCGCTTCAAGCCGTTGCGCGGCGAGCAATACGAGGTCGGCGTGAAGTTCCAGCCCGCCAACGCGCCGTACAGCTTCACGGCCGCCGCGTACAACCTCAAGGAAGAGAACCGCGTCCTCGAGCTGACGCCGGGTGTCGTCACGCAGGTCGGCGAGACGAAGACCAAGGGCGTCGAGCTCGAGCTGGCCGGGCGCATCCTCTCCGCCCTCGACGTCGTCGTGAACTACAACTGGATCGACAACGACGAGCAGCTCGACACGCTGCCGAAGAACCAGTTCTCCGCATGGGGCACGTATCGCTTCACCGGCGGCATGAAGGGGCTCTCGGCCGGCCTCGGCGTGCGCTACCTTTCGAGCTTCAAGGACAAGAGCGCGCCGGTGACGCCGTCGAACACGCTGGTGGACGCGATGATCGCGTGGGACACGGGTCCTTGGCGCTTCGCGATCAACGGGCAGAACCTCGCCGACAAGATCTACGCGAGCACCTGCCTCGACCGCGGCGATTGCTTCTACGGAGCGCGGCGCACGATCGTGGGCAGCGTCTTCTACCGCTTCTGATTCACCAGCGGCAGTTGCCCTCGCCGAACTCGTTGGCGATCAGGGGGACGACGGCGGCAAGGCCCAGGCCCGCCCACGCCGTGCGGCAGTCGGGCTTGCGCGCGTTCTCGATCGCGATCTGCTCCTTCGTCTTGCGCTCGGGCGGCGGCGGCATCGGGAAGGGCATGATCGCGCGGTTGCCGCTGCCTTCGCGTGCCATCTCACGCGCGCGCCGCAACGCGGAATCTCGATCGAGGCCGGGCTTGGAGCTGAACGGATCGTAGTCGGAGGTCGGCTCCGGCGGCGCGATGCCGGGACGATCGCGCGGATTGAACGGCATCGGAGGCGCGGGTGGAGGAATGCCCGTCGGGCCGCTGCGTTCCGGCGTTCGTGCATCCGGGCGCTCGGTTGTCGTGGGCGTGGGCGACGTCGGTGCGCGGCTCGGTGCAGCCGTCGGTGCCGGTGTGTCGCGAATCTCCGGCGGTGCGGCGAGATCGCGTGACCGCTGCGTGCTGTCGCCGCGCGTGCGATCCGACGGCGGCACCTGCACGGGCACCGGGACCGCGGGCACTTCGACCGGCTTCGCTTCCACCGGCGGCGTGACGAATCGCTCGATCACCGGCGCGGGCACGGCAGGCATCGACACCGGCGGAATCTCCACGGGCCTGATGTCGACGGGCGGCGCGGGTGCGGGCATGGGCGGCGGCGCCTTCGGTGCGACGAGCGGTGCGGCAACCGCAGGCGCTTCAACCGGCGCGCGGTCGATGCGCGGCGGCGTCGCGCGCTCGAGCGCCGCGGGCGCAGACGGAATGGGAATGGGCGGTGCCGGAATCACGGGCGCGGGGGGCGGAGGCTCGGGCGGCGCCGGCACGACGGGTACTGGCACCGGCGGAGCTTCAGGCGGTGGTGTTGGCGAAACGGGCAGCGTGATCGGCGCCGGCGGCGGCGGAGGCTGAAGCAGCTCTGGTCGTCGTTCCGGCACGACAACGCGATCCATCAACGGCGGAATCACGACCGGCGTCTCCACCTTCGCGGGCTCGGTGCGTTGCGGCGCGGGCGGCGTCTCCGGTGGAGGTGCGGGCGCGGGTGCCGGCGGCGGAGGGGGTGCGGCAATCTCCGGAGCGGGACGAACCTCCTCCTGCGGAGCGCTCACGGGCGGTGCGACCGGGGAGATGGCGGGCTCCGGCGCGGCGGCGGGCTTCGGAGGTGCGGGACGCGGTGCGGGCGCGGGCCTCGCACCGGGCGTGAGGTACGTGTCGCGAAGCGAACGATCGGGCTTCAGTGCGGGCGGGGCCGGCGTGAACGCCTCGCGAATCACGACATCGAGCGAGCCCCAGATCGCGCGGCCCTGCGGGCTGCCGCCACTCGGCGCCCCGAACAGGAGGATCGCCATCGTGTGCAGCAGCATCGAGAGGATGATGAATTCCCCGAGCGGCGCCGGCTCGATGGAGCGCCACGGGCCCCGCGAGCGCGGGCCGAAGGGGGAACGGAATGAGTCGGTGAAGGCCAAGGGTGCCGGGTCGGGTGCTCTCCCGGCATTTTACGGTCAGTCTCCCGACTGCGCCTTCACCTTGGACGCGATGACGACCGCCGGCGGACGCGGCAAGCGGCCGCGGGCGCGGTTGTACAGTTCCACGCTCTTGCGATACAGGAAGCGAATGCCGGTGAGCGTGAGGAACGCCTCGCCCAGGGTGAGCGCCATCGCGATGGCGGTGAACCGGCGCTCGGCCCTCCAGTGGAACTTCGCGAAGAAGCGGTCCTTGGAGATCTCGATCGAGTCGTAGAACGTCGGCACGACGAGGAGCGTGAGCAGCGTGGAGGTGATCGTGCCGCCGATGATCGCCACGGCCATCGGGCGGTAGAACTCGCCGCCTTCGCCCACGCCGATCGCGACCGGCATCATGCCGGCGATCAGCGCGAACGTGGTCATGACGATCGGGCGCAGGCGGACGCGGCCGGCGTGCATGAGCGCATCCTCGCGGTCCACGCCCTGCGCCTCTTCCTTGCGCGCGCAGTCGAGCAGCAGGATCGCGTTCTTCGCCACCAGGCCCATCAGCATGATGATGCCGATGAAGCTCATGAGGTTGAGCGAGCCGCCCGTGATCTTCAACGCCAGCACCACGCCGATCAGCGACAGCGGCAGCGAGAGCATCACCGGCAGCGGCGCCGTGAACGAGCCGAACTGCATCACCAGCACCAGGTACATGAGCGCGATGCCCATGATCAGCGCCGTGAACATCTCGCTGAACACCTCGGCCTGGTCCCGCGAGGCTCCGCCCAGCGTGAGGCCGTAGCCGGTCGGGTAGTCGATGGATTTCGCGATCTTCATCGCATCGGCCGTGACCTCGCCCGAGGCGCGGCCCGACACGTTGGCCGAGACCGTGACCGTGCGCTTGCCGTCCAGGTGCTGGATCTGCGCCGGGCCCTTGCCCATGGAGATCGTGGAGATCTGGTCCAGCGGCACCATCATGTTGGTGCCCGTGACCGCGACCGGAAGGTGCTCGATGTTGCTGGCGTCGATGCGGTCGTCCGGATGCAGGCGCACGGCGACATCCCGCGTCTCGCCCGTGGGATCGACCCAGTCGCCGACTTCGACACCGGCGAACGCGACGCGAAGCGCCTGCGCCGCATCGCCCACGGCGATGCCGAGCTGGTTCGCGAGGCCCCGGTCGAGCTCGATCTTCAGTTCGTCCTTCGGATCCTGCTCCGAGAGGCCGACGTCAACCGCGCCCGGGATCTTCTTCATCTTCTCCATGAACTCGTTGGTGATCGCCATGAGGCGGCGCGAGTCGGGGCCGGAGAACTGGATCTGCACGGGCTTGCGCACGCCGTTGTTGAGGTCGTCGAGCACGACGTACTCCGCGCCGACCAGCGACTCGAGCCGCTTGCGAAGGTCCTTCGCGATGTCCCAGGCCTTGCGGTTGCGCTCCCAGGTCTTGCCGAGGTCCACGTAGACGCGCCCGCCGGTGGCGTTCACGTTGCTGTTGGTGGCCTTCACCTCGGGGATCTGGCGCGCGATCTCCGCGCCTTTCTCGACCTTCAGCTTGTTGTATTCGAGGCTCGCGGATGACGGCGTGCGGATGTCGATCGCGATCGTGCCGTAGTCGGACTGCGGCAGGAACGTGGAATCGCCCCACTTGATCTGGATGCCGAGGGCGACCACGAGGCTGGTGATCGCGATGACCGCCATCCACTTGCGGTGGTGCAGGGCCCACGCGATCACGTTGCCGTAGCGGTCGGCCTGGTGGTCGAACCACGTGTTGAAGCGGGCGAGCTGCTTGCTGATGCCCGTCTTCTCCTGGTGCTGGTAGCCGACCGGGTCGCCCCAGTAGGCCGAGAGCATCGGGTCCAGCGTGAAGGAGATGAAGAGCGAGACCAGCACCGAGGCCGCGACGGTGAGCGCGAAGGGGCGGAACCACTCGCCCGCGCCGCCGCCCATGAAGGCCACGGGGATGAACACGGCGATGATGGCGAACGTGGTCGCGGTGACGGCGAGGCCGATCTCGGCCGTGCCCACCTGGGCCGCGGTGCGTCTATCCGCACCTCGTTCCATGTGCCTCACGATGTTTTCTCGAACGACGATCGCATCGTCGATCAGTACCCCGATCGCCAGCGAGAGGCCCAGCAGCGTCATGAAGTTGAGCGTGAAGCCGCAGATCCACACGGCGATGAACGCCGCGATCACCGACGTGGGGAGCGAGGTCGCCGTGATCAGCGTGGAGCGCCACGAGTTGAGGAACGCGTAGACCACGAAGATGGTGAGGCCGGCGCCGAAGATCAGCGCGTCGATCACGTTGCGAAGGCTGCTCTCCGCGTCCTTGCCGCCGTCCTGCGTGACCTCGAGCTTGGTGCCCGCGGGCAGCGTCCTGTTGATCTCCTCGACCATCTTGCGAACCTTGTTCGCGACGGTGACGGTGGAGGCGTCGCGCGAGCGCGTGACGGACAGGCCCACGTTGGGGTGGGCGTTGCGCAGGCTCATGCCCGTGAGCTCGGCGAAGCCATCCTGCACCACGGCCACCTGGCCCAGGCGCACGATCTGCGAGCCGTTGCGCTTGACGACGATGTCCTCGAATTCCTTCGGCGTCTCGATGCGGCCCACGAGGCGGATGGACTGCTCGTCCAGGTTGCCCTTCACGCGGCCAACCGGCGCCGTCGTGTTCTGCATGCGGAGAGCATTCACCACGTCAGTGACGGAGGTGTTGTATTCGCGCAGGCGCTCGGCGCGCAGCAGCACGGAGAGCTCGCGGCGCAGCGACCCGTTCACGTACACGACCGCGACACCGTCGATGCCGCGCATTTGATCGGCGAGCACGTCCTCGGCAAGGCGCGAGATCTCGGCGTGCGTCTGCTTCTGCGCGGAGAGCGCGAGCTGCATGATCGGCTGCGCGGAGGGGTCGATGCGCGTGAGAATCGGCTCGCGCATCTCGATCGGCAGCTTGTAGCGCACGGAGTTGATCGAGTTGCGGATCTCGTCCGAGGCCTCGACCATGTTCTTCTTGAAGTTGAAGATGATCACGATCTGCGCCTGGCTCTCGGAGGCCGTGGAACGGATCTGGTAGACCTGCGAGATGCTCTGCAGCGATTTCTCGATGCGGTTGACGACCTCGCGTTCCACCGTCTCGGGCGAGGCGCCCGGGTACGGGATCGTGACCACCATCACGGGCTGGTCGACGTCCGGGATCTGGTTCACGCGCAGCTTCTTCAGGGCGAGCAGCCCCAGGCACATCAGCGCGATGATGATGACGACCGTCGAGACCGGCCGCTTGATGGCGAAGTCGGAAAGGAACATGGCCTAGCTCCCCTTGGCGGTGGAGGTCGCGGCGGCGGCCGAAGGCGGCGTGTTGGTGGCGGTGTTCTCGGTCGTGGGCGAGCCGGGGCCCTGCACGAGCTGGCCGTCCTTCAGGAGGGCCGTCGGGTAGCGGATCACCTTGTCGCCTTCGGTGAGCCCGGTCTTCACCGCGTAGTCGCCGGTGCGCGGATCGCGGTCACCGAGGGCGATCTGCGCCTTCTGCAGCTTGGAATCCTTCACGCGCCAGGCGGACGCCTTGTCGCCGTCGCGCACGATCGAGGTGGCGGGAATGGTGAGGCCGGTCGTGCTGGCCGCTTCGACGCGGCCTTCGGCATAGAGGCCCGCGAGGCGCGGCTGCTTCTGGCCGGTGAAGTCCACGAGTACTTCCACCTGGCGCGTCGTCGCGTTGGCGGCCGGGTTCACGCGGCGCACCTTGCCGCTGAACTCCTCGTTGCCGTAGCCGTTCACGCGGAAGCTCGCGGCCTGGCCGGCCTTCACGTCGCCGATCTGGTCGGCGGAGACCATGCCCTCGAAACGCATGCTGGTGGGGTCGATGACCTTCAGCAGCTCCTTGCCCATTTGTGCCGTGTCACCGGCGGAGACCTTGCGGTCGGAGACCACGCCGTCGAACGGAGCGCGAACCACCGTGCGCTCGAGCTGCTGGCGGGCCTGCACCACGCGGGCCTTGGCGGCCTCGACTTCGCTCTGCGTGGTGTTGCGGCGGATCTCGGAATCCTCCATCGCCTGCGCGGAGGTCATGCCCGAGGTACGCAGCGTCTTCATGCGCTCCAGCTGGCGCTGCGCCTGGTCGTAGGCGAGGTCGGCGGCGCGCGCGGCGCTCTCGGCGGAGGCCAGGAGGTCGCGGATGGAGGTGTCATCCAGGCGCACGAGGGGATCGCCACGCTTCACCACGTCCCCGTTCTCGCGCATCACCTGCAGCACGATCGCCTGCACTTCGGCGCGGAGGTCGGCACGGCGCTCGGGCTGGATCGACCCGGTGATCGACGGGCCGGAGGCGAGCGCGGTGTTACGGACGGTTACCGTGTCCTCGGCGGAGAGCAGCAGGGCAGGCGCTTCGGCACCCTTCTGGGGCGCGGCGGGGCCCTTCGTGCAGGCGGCCACGGTGAGGGCCGCCACGAGGGCGAGGGCGATGCGAGGGGACATGGAGGCTTTCCTGGAATTCTTGGTATGGCGCGGAGGGTAGCTCCCCCGGTTTCACCCCGCCAGACACAAGCGACGAACTGCAGGTTTCGGGGGGTGAATTGTAAGGTATCGAGGGTGAAAACGCGTCATTCCCGCGAAGGCGGGAATCCCGGCTCCATCACGGTGTCGATCCCACGCCGGTAATCGTCGAATTTCCAGGCCACGGGCCGCTTCGGGGAAAGGTCGCCCGCGGGGACTTCGAAGGGGTAGTTCAGCCAAAAGCAGCGGGAGAGGTCGGACCAGCCGCAGCCGTTCTCCCAGTCGTGGTATCCGGTCGCGAAGAAGACCCGGATCTTCGAGTTGGGCAGCACGATCGGGGAGCCGGCCTCGGCCCAGAACTGGAGGCGGTCGCCGAGCCTTTCGCCGAGGATCACGGCTCGGTCGCCCGCGAAGTACTTGGCCCGCGCGGCCGTGACGAGCGCGGCGGAGAACGTGCCGTGGTCGGTGAGGATGTAGACCTTCCCGTCGCCCGCGACCTTCTTCGGAAGCTCCTTCGTGAAGGTGAGGGTCTTCGTGTAGTCGCCGCCGCCGTTGAAGCGCAGGTCGAGGACCGCGAACTTGAGCGTGCCGGGCGCGATCGTGGCCATCAGCTTCGCGAGCTGGTCGCCGAGATCGCCGCGATCGTCGTCCGACGTTGCGTTGAGGTGGATGTAGAGGCCGTCGCCGGGCAGCGCGATGTGGAAGAGGCTGTGGTCGGGATCGCGCAGGACGAGCGGCAGGTCCTGGCGATCGGGGAGCACCGTGGCCCACGGCGCATCCTCGGTGGTCTGCTGCTGCGGGGCGTAGTCCCGTTCGGGGAAGGGATAGGCCTTCTCGGGATCCGGCGGCGTGGAGGCCAGCACGATCGTTTCCGGGGCGCCCTTCGCCGATTCGAACGTGAGCTCGAGCTTGTCGTTGGGCATCCGCGGCCAAACGCCTGCGAAGACCGTGGGAGATACGAGGAAGGCGGGGATCGTCGCCTTCGCGTGGTCCGCGGTGCCGCTCACGTACGGCGTGAACGCGGCGAGCAGCTCCTCGGGCGTCTTGCCGTTGATGCGCAGCACCTTGCGGCCGACGAGATCCGCCTGCGGTTGCGCCGCGCGGATGACGAAAAGTCCTTCCTCGAACCACTGCACGCGAATCGGCGCGCGCTGGATCCTTCGCAGGCGGCGGCCCACCGTCGTGTGTCCATTGCCGGCGATCGCGACGAGGCGTGCGACTTCCATCTCGAGCTGCGCGGGGGTGAGCGTCGCGGATTTCGTCAGGAGAACCTGGCGCTCCGCCTCGAACTTCGCCGCGGCCTCGGGGGTGAAACTGCGGTCGTATTTGGGCAGGAGGGCGAGGAACTCGAGGTCCTGGCGCATCGCGACGGCGCTGTTCTCCGGGGCCGGGAAGCCGGGATGTTCCACCTCGGGATAGAAGCGCCCCATGAAGGAGAAATACAGCGCGCCCAGCAACAACCCGATACCGCCCAGCAACAGGACTGCCACGATCGCGACGCGTTTCTTCATGGATGATTGGATGCGGTGATGTGTTGCTCTGGATTCCTTAGTTGCCGGCGGCCCCTTATTCAGTTCCCTATTTGCAGAAAATTACGTCGAAGGCGACGGGACCGGCAGCAGACCATCAGAACATGGTTCACCGCAAACTGGTCTTGGTTCCGGGTCGCGCGCCGAGGGGGAAGGATTCGGCCGCGTTGCGACGGGAATGGCTGCAGGCGCTGGGGAGCGGCCTGCAGGATGCGGGCATCGATCGCCCGATCGACGAGGCCGACGTCCGCTTCGCCTTCTACGGCGACGTGCTCGACGCGCAGACCGAGGTGAAGGACCCCGCGGCGGAGGTGGTCGGGGGCGCGCATGCCACGCAGCCCGAGCGCGTCTTCGTGGGCGCCGTGCTGGAGGAAGCGCGCAAGGAAGCCGCGATCACGAAGGCGGAGCTCGCGGCGATCGGCGGCGTGCACATGATGCAGCGCGGTCCGCTGCACTGGGAGTGGTCCCAGGCCGTGATCAAGGCCATCGACCGCCATGTGCCCGGAGGCAACGGTGCGACGATCGCGCTCGCGGCCCACGACGTGTACCAGTATCTCCACAACCCCGGCTTCGCGAAATCCGTCGATGACGTCGTGAGGCGCTCGATGCCGTCGGACGAGGATGCGGTCGTCGTCGCCCACTCGCTGGGCTCGGTGATCGCCTACAACCTGCTCAAGATGGAAGGCGGCGAACGGCGCTGGAGGGTCCCGCTCTTCGTGACGCTGGGCTCGCCGCTCGCGATCACCGCGATCCGCAATTCGCTCGGCGCGCGGGAATTTCCTTCCTGCGTGCGGCAATGGTTCAACGCCTTCGACGAGCGCGACACCGTGGCCGTCTATCCGCTCGACAAGCGCAACTTCAACGTCGAGCCCGAGGTTATCGCCAACAAGGCCGACGTCGACAACGACACCGAGAACCACCACGGCGCCTCGGGCTACCTGTCGGACCGGGGCGTCGCGGAAAAAATAATGGGGTCAGACCCTAATTGCGGATCGCTTCCTCGAGGAGGCGACCGACGACGATCATCTGGGGAATGACGAAGCCGAAGCGCTCGAAGGCGGCGCCGATGCCGGGATCGGGCGCGGGCGGCGCGTCCATTGTTGGAACGATGGCATCCGCGGCGCGGGACATGGCCGCGCGAATCGTGGCGACGCCGCGATCGATGGAGCCGTCGCGGAAGCGCGGCAGCAGGCACGTCACGAGCAGCGCGAGAAACTGCGGCCGATGGCCGAAGTGGCGGTAAAGGCTTTGCACGACGCGCGGTCCGTTGGCACTGCCGGGCGCCGCGACCAACTCCAGGAGGGCGCTCACCTCGGGGGATAGATCGGCGGGAGCCGTCATCGCCACGAGGGGACCCGGAGCCACGGGTGGTGACCACGCGCAGGCATCGAGAGCAACGGAAGCCTTGGCACCACCCAGCACGCGTGAGAGGCACGTCACGGTGAGCAAGTTCACCGGATTCGCGAGGTTGTAGGCGCGGGCGACGATGCGAATCTCCTCGATCGCCGCATCGTCCACGCCCAGTGCCGTGAGCGCCTCGCGGGGAAACGCAGCAATCGGATCGAGCGGCGTTTCCCCGGCGATCTTCCACGCCGTCTCCTGCAGCCGACCCGACTTCCACGCCGGGCCGATCGCGCCCCACGTCCACTCGAGGCCGCCGGGCAGCGTGGCCAGGTGGCGGAAGATCAGCGCCACCATCGGTACCGCGCCCAGCCGCCGCATCTCCGCGTAGATGCGCGCCTTCTCGCCCGAGGCCGCGCTTTCCGCGAGCTCCGGCAGCAACGCCACTACTGGACCTTGATGTTGTTGCGGCGTGCGACGTCGCCCCACTGAGCGAGCGTGCCCTTCGTGAACACCAGCCACTGGTCGCGCGGCATGTTGTCCACGACGAGGCCGGCGGCGACGATCTTCGCCTGGATGTCCGGATTGGAGAGGACCTTGCGAAGGTCCGCGGAGATCTTCGCCACGACATCCGGCGGCGTCGATTTCGTCGCGACCATGCCGCCCCAGCCTTCACCGGCGAAGCCCGGGTAGCCCAGCTCGGCGATCGTCTGCACGTCCGGCAACTGCGGAGCGCGCGATGAGCCGGTCGACGCGAGTGCGCGCAACTTTCCGCTCTTGATGTGCGGCAGGTTCGCCGGCACGCCATCGACGGAGAGCTGGATCTGGTTGCCCAGCATGTCCTGCACGACCTGCGCGCTGCCCTTGTACATCACGCCCTGGATGTCCACGCCCGCGGTCTGCTTGAAGAGCTCGCCGGTCAAATGCTGCGTGGTGCCCGCGCCGGGGTAGCCCCAGTTCAGCTTGCCGGGATTCGCCTTGGCGGCATCGACCAGCTCCTTCAGCGATTTGTACGGCGCCTGGTCGTTGGCGACGATGATGAGCGGGTTCCGGAAGATCGGGCCGATCAGCACGAAATCGTTGAAGGGGTCGTAGGGAAGCTTGTCGATGATCGCGGGGTTCACGACCATCGCGGCGCTGGTGCCCATGAGCAGTGTGTAGCCGTCGCCCTTGGCTTCGCGCGCGGTCACCATGCCGGGGATGGCGGCACCCCCGCCGATGTTGTCGATCACGACGGGCTGGCCCCACTCGCGGCCGAGCGCCTCGCCGACGATGCGAGCGGCGATGTCCGTCGCCTGCCCCGCGGGGTAGGGGACGATGAGCTTCACGGGCTTGTCGGGGAATTTCTGGGCCCACGCGGTGGCGCCGACGGTGGCCAGCAGCAGCGCGAACGCCGCGGATGCGATGCGTCGAATCATGTTCATCTCCTCGTTGCGTTTCGTTCGGCGCGCTCGATCACCTTGCGCGCAATCTTGATGTGGACCAGGTCGATCATCCGCCCGTCCTTCGTTTTGACCGCACCCTGCCCGGCTTCACCCGCGGCGGCCATGGCTTCCAGCACTTCGCGCGCCCACGCCAGCTGCTCCGCGGACGGCGAGAAAACTTCGTTGGCGATCGCCACCTGCGTGGGATGGATCGCCATCTTGCCCTCGAACCCGAAGGATGCCGCGTGGCGCGAAGCCGCGCGCATGCCATCCGGATTCGCGATGTCGAAGTACGGGCCGTCGATCGGCGCCAGTCCGTACGCCCGCGCGGCGTTGGCGATGCGCGCCAGTGCGAAGTCGAACCGCGGCTCACTGCCTGCGAGGTTGACGGGCGAGGGGAGCACGCCGACATCGAGTTGGTAGTCGCCCGATCCGAAGATCATCGCGCCCAATCGGCCGCGGCAAGCGGCGATGGCCTCGGCATTCGCCACCCCCTTCGCGGTTTCCACCAGCGCGGCGATCGCGACCGGCTGCGTGCGCTTCGACGCCATCTCGCCCTCGTGCAACAGCTCGCTCGCGGTGGCGACGTCGTCGGGCGTCTCGCACTTCGGCAGGATGACGCGGTCCAGGCGCGCGCAGGCGGCCAGCTCCCGGAGGTCCGAAGCCGCCCATTGCGTGCCGAGGTCGTTCACGCGCACGCAGAGGATGCGCTTGCCCCAATCCAGCGTGTTGATCGCCGCGATCGCCTTCGCACGCCCCTCGACCTTGAGCGACGGGATGACGGCATCCTCGAGGTCGATGAAGACCGCGTCGGCGTCGGACTGCGCGCCCTTCTCGAGGAAGCGCGGGTTGGTCGCGGGGACGGCGAGCAGCGACCGCACGGCTAGCCCTTCACCTGGGGATCGTTCGGATTCTCGCGGCCCTTCTTCATGATGATCTCGCGCGTGTTGCCGGCGCCGCGATGGCTTTGCACCGGGATGCCCAGCTTGGCGGCGATTTCGTGCGCGGCTTCCTGGACCTTGATCGGGTTCATGCCGGTCTTCACGCCGCTCTCCTCCAGCATCGTCACGAGATCTTCCAGGGGAAAATTCCCGCATGAGCCCGCGGAGCTGGGGATCGCCATGCCGCCGCCGATGCCGCAGATGGCCCCTTCCATCCAATGCACGCCCGCGTCCATGGCGGCGAGGATGTTGGCCGTGGCCATGCCGGACATGTTGTGGATGTGGAAGCCCAGCTCGATGCCGGGAAACTTCGCGTAGAGGCGCTTGTAGAGTCGGTTCACGTGCGCGGGGTCTTCCATGCCGAGGGAGCCCGCGAGGTACTGGCGCTTGATGCCGGCGTTGAAGAACTCGCCGACGATCTTCTCGACGTCCTCCTCGGGGATGAGCCCTTCGTACGGGCACCAGAAGGCCATGCCGATGGCGGCCACGAACGGGATGTTGTTCTGCTCGGCGAGGCGGAACATCTGGATGTTCTGCGCGACGCACTCCTCGTTGGTCATGTTCTGGTTGTGCTGTGTGTACGTCTCGCTGACGGTGATGAGCCCGAGCATCTCGCCCACCTTGGCTTCGATGGCGCGGTGCGCCCCGCGCACGTTCGGCGCCTGGCCGCGGTAGACCGTCCCGGGCTTGCGCGTGATCTTCGCGAAGACGTCCTCCGCATCCTTCATGTTCGGCACCACCTTCGGATGCGCGAAGGAGGCCACCTCCACGACGGGAACGCCGAGCTCGCTCAAACGATTCGAAAACCAGACCTTGGTGTCCGTGTCGATCCACTTCGGCAGGCTCTGCAGGCCGTCTCGCGGGGCGACGTCGACCAGCAGCATTTTTTCGGGGAGGTGCATGGTGTCTTCCTGTTTCAGAAACCGTCGAAGGTGGCGAACTCGCTCGCCGGGGCGCGCTCGGTGACGAGCTTGTTCTCGGGGGCGCTCGGGTCCTCGTGGCCGAGGGCCATGCCGCAGACGATGATCTCGTCCTGCGGGATGTTCATTTGCGCGCGCAGTACCGCGTGCACGTTGGCGAGCGCGGCTTGCGGGCACGTGTCGAGGCCCAGGCCGCGCGCGGCGATCATCACGGCGCCCAGGTAGATGCCGAGGTCGAGCCAGCTTCCGATCTCGAGGTCCTCGTCGAGCGTGAAGATGAGACCCACGGGCGCGTCGAAGAAGTCGTAGTTGCGGCGGCGTTGCTTCTCGGTCGCCTCGAAGTCGCCCTTCCTGATGCCCATCAGGCCGTAGAGGTCCCAGCCGATCTTGCGGCGCCGCCCGAGGAAGGGCTCGCGCCAGTTCACCGGGTAGTAATTCCACTCGCGCTTGTGCGCTTCGTCGCCGTCGCGGTCGAGGGCGGCATGGATGGCCTTCGAGACCGCGAGGCGCTTTTCGCCCGCGATCACGCGCACCTTCCACGGCTGGATGTTGCTGCCCGAGGCGCTGCGGGAGGCGAGCGTGAGGATCTCCTCGACGGTGGCGCGCGGCACGGGCGTCGGCAGGAACGCGCGGATCGAGCGGCGCGTGCGGATCGCTTCGTGGGCGCTGATCGCCGTCGTCACGGAATGCGCAGGTCCACCAGCGGCCCGTGCTGCTGGGCGCCGTACACGTCGCGATCGAAGGCGGATCCGCTGCCGTGCTCGCCCGTCGTCCTCGGCACCGTGATCTTGATGGCCCGCACGCGCTCGAACGGCATGATGCGCACGAGGTCTTCGGCCACGCCGTAGAGCGGCGCGATGGCCTTCGCGGAGAGGGCGCCCGAGCCGATCACGCGGTCGTAGACGGCGCGGTCGTTGAACATGAGGTCGATCGTGATCTGGAAGGGGCCGGCGTTCTTGCTTCTCATCACGTCGGCCAATTCACCTAGCGTTGACACTTGATTAGCCCCCTAAGGCGAAAGGCGTCCTCCGCAGATAAACACAGATAAACGCGGATAAACCCTGTATTGGGCTTGGCTCTGCATGGTTTTATCTGCGTGTATCTGTGTTTATCTGCGGAGGGAGCCTTTAGGTTTAAATAGATTCAAGTTCCAGCGGGAACAGCGCGAGCTGATCGTCCACGTCCATGAGGTGATAGACGCTGAACTCGTAAACCGCACCGGCGGAAGTATCGGAAGGAGAAGCCGGGAACGCGAGGTTGCCCGCCGTCGTCTTGCGCCCCGGGAACGGGCAATGCAGCAGGGACGATCGCGCGAGAGAGAGCACGTGGTCCGCGATCTCCTGCGTCTTTCCGATCGCTTCCACCATCGCGCCCACCTCATGCGGGATGTTGTTGCGCTCCGGTTCCAGCAGGCCGAGCACGGCGTCGCGGCCGTAGTAGCGAAAGCCGAGCTTGTAGTCGCTGTCGGGAACGCCGCCGAGGTTGCGCTTCACGGCGGCGCGCACCGTCTCCTCGATAATCGGGAGGTTCGCGATCACGGTACGGTCGCGGATGCCGGCGATGGTGAACGAGCGGAAGCCCGCGAGACGCGCGCCTTCCAGCTTGATGCGAAGCCGCGGCGTGGGAATGAAACGCGAGCCGGAGACGCGCACGGTCTGCTCGTCGACCTGCTCGAAATCCGCGCCCGTCATGTCCACGTCGCCCTCGGGCTCGTAGAGGATGTGCGGGTTGCCCTGCTCGTACATCGTGTGGGCGGCCACCGAGTCCGGCGTGCAGATGCGCTGCTTGTGCAGCGGGCGGACGAGGAAATGGTCCTTGCGGATCGTCCCCAGCAAGCTGTCGTTCGGGGCGAGCGGGATCGCGCACTGCGCTCCGCATTCCATGATCTTCGCCATGTGAAGCGCCAGGCCCGGATCGAAGCCGCGGGCGATGGGGAGCGCCGCGTAGATCGCGGTGTCGCACGAACGGCCGGTGAGCACCACGTCCGCGCCCTTGTCGAGCGCGTGGGCGAAAGGATCCGTTCCCATCTGGCCGACGATGCGCACGCTGTCCATCACGGCTTCTTCCGTGAGCTCGGGGACATCCGCCATCGGGACGATCTTCTTCGCGCGCACGGCATCGCGCACGCGTTCCTTGGGGATCTCCGAGTGGATGGTCGCGAGCTTGAAGTGCAGGCCTTCGTCGCGCGCGATCTCCAGCAGGATCTTCTTGAAGAGCTGGAGGTTGGGCTCCCCGCCGCCCATGCCCGCGGAGCCGATCACCAGCGGCACCTTCGCGGCGCGCGCGTTCTTGAGTGCCAGGCCCAGGTCGCGGCGGATCTGCGGCGGCTTCACGAGCGATTGGCCGGAGCCGAGGTAGAACGGGCCCGGGTCCGTGGAGCCGGCGTCGGCGCCGACCATCGCGGGATCGAGCTCGCAGCCGGCCGCGAGGCTGCTGGCTTCGAAGCCGTAGCCCAGGCAGCCATTCACCGAAACGATGCGCATCTCCTGCATGGCTACTGCTCCACCTTGATACCGGACTGCTTGATGAAGTTGTTCCAGTACGGCGCTTCGGCCTTGATGAAATCGCCGAGCTGCTTCGAGTCCATCACCATCGACTCCAGCTCCTGGGCTTTCAGCTTCTCCTTCATCGAGTCCGTGCGCATGGCTTTCATCGCCGCGTCGGAGAGCTTGGCGACGACGGGCGTGGGCGTGCCCGCGGGCGCCATCAGCACCAGCCACGCATGCGCGCGAAGGTCCTCGTAGCCGAGCTCCTTGGTGGTCGGCACATCGGGCAGCGTGGCGAGGCGCTCGGGTGACGTGACGAAGATGGGACGAAGCTTGCCGCCGCGAATGAGCGGCAGCGCCGCGGCCACCGTGTCGGAAACGAAGAGCACCTGGCCCCCGGCGACATCGGTCATCGACTGGCTGCTGCCCTTGTAGGGAATGTGCTGCGAATTCTTGACGCCCATCCGGTAGAGGAACATCTCGGAGGCCAGGTGCGTGATGGTCCCCTGGCCGGACGAGCCGAAGTTGGTGGGGCCGGCCTTCAGGCGCGCGACGAGCTCCTTGAAGTCCTTCGGTGCTTCGGGCGTGTTGGCGACCACGAGGATGTACCAGGCCTTGGAGAGGCCTGCGATGGGCGTGAAGTCCTTCTCGGCCGTGTACTTCGCCAGCGGGTTCAGCGCGGGGTTGGTCACGAGCGTGCTCGTGGTGCCGAGCGTGATGGTGTAGCCATCCGCGGGCGAGCGCGCGACCGATTCCGTGCCGACGATGCCGCCTCCGCCCGGACGGTTGTCCACGATCACGGTGCCGCCGATGAGCGGGCCCATGTCGTTGGCGACCAACCGCGCCATCACATCGCTGCCCGTTCCGGGCGCGAAGGCGACGACGATCTTGACGGGGCGCTCGGGAAAGTCGGCTGCGGCGATGAAGGGGATGGCGAGTGCTGCGCCGGCGACGAGGCGCGCGACCGATTTCACGAAGCGGGGCATTGCGATCTCCGGGGGCGGAATTGGCGAAATCAGGGTCAGACCACCATTTTCGTTTCTGGCCACTCGACCGGCCGCGAAAATGGTGGTCTGACCCTGATTTCGCCAATTTCAGATTGACTTTGTCCGTTTGTCCGTACAATATGCCGGGGCATGAAGATTGTCAACGACGTCCGCCCCACCACGATGTACGCCGCCCTCGCGCGCCAGCTCACCGGCGAGATCGAATCGGGCCGCTACAAGGTCGGGCAGAAGATCCCCACCGAGGCCGAGCTGCAGCAGCGCTTCGACGTGAGCCGCCACACGGTTCGCGAGGCGCTGCGCGATCTCAAGGACCGGGGGCTGCTCACCGCCCGCGCCGGCATCGGCACGGTGGTGCGCGCCAAGGGCTCCTCCACGCGTTTCATGCAGGGCATCGGCACGCTGAAGGAGCTCATCCAGTTCGTCGAAGCCACGCGCATGCAGGTGCTGAAGCGCCGCGTGCTCGTCGCGGATGACGATCTCGCCGAGCGCCTGGCGGTGAAGGCCGGCCAGGAGCTGCACGAGGCCTTCGTGCTGCGCTTCCTGCCGAAGGAAACGGCTCCGGTGGCCTCCATGTACATCTACGTGCGCGCCGAGCACGGCAACGTCCTCGACCACATCGACAAGGCGGGCCAGCCGGTCTTCAGCCTGGTCGAGAAGCACCACGGCGTTCGCATCGTGGAGGTGCGCCAGCAGATCGTCGCCTCGAACCTCGAGCCCTCGGAGGCGCGCGTGCTGAAGGCGCGCACCAGCACGCCCGCGCTGAACATCTCGCGCCAGTATTTCGACAACCAGGATCGCATGGTGATGGCGAGCGTCGGCCTCTATCCCAGCGACCGGTTCAGCCACAACACGAAGTTCCGAATCCAGAGCCTGGACGAGAAGGAAGCCCCATGAAACCCCTCAACGGCGTGCGCATCGTCTCGGTGGAGCAGTTCGGAGCGGCGCCCTATGGCTCGATGTTCCTCGCCGATCTGGGTGCGGAAGTGATCAAGGTGGAGAACGCGGCCATCGGCGGCGACCCCGCGCGCAAGACCGGCCCGTACTTGCTGGGCGACACCGACAGCGAATATTTCCAGACCTGGAACATGAACAAGAAGAGCGTCACGCTCGACCTTCGCACGCCCGAGGGCAAGGCGTCGCTCGAGAAGCTCGTGATGAGCGCCGAGGTGGTGCTGAACAACCTGCGCGGCGACCTGCCCGCGAAGATGGGCCTGGACTACGCGGCGCTCTCGAAGCTCAAGCCCGCGATCGTCTGCGTGCACTTGTCCGCGTACGGGCGCGACAACGAGCGCGCCTCGTGGCCGGGCTACGACTATTTGATGCAGGCCGAAGCGGGGCTGATGCACCTGACGGGTGAGCCCGACGGCCCGCCCACGCGCATCGGCGCGCCTTCGATGATCGACCACACCACGGGCCTCACCGCGATGGTGGGCCTGCTCTCCGCGCTGATCCAGGCGCGCGCGACGGGCAAGGGCTGCGACGTCGACACGTGCCTCTTCGATGCCGCGCTGCATCAGCTCGGCTATGCCGCGATCTGGTATCTCAACGAGGGCTACACGCCGGAGCGCCAGACGCGCAGCGCGCACTTCTCCGTGGCGCCGGTGCAGACGTTCCCCTCCGCCGACGGCTGGATCTTCGTGATGTGCCTCACGGACAAGTTCTGGAACGCGCTGCTGGGTGTGTTGAATCAGCCGGCGATCACCGCCGACGCGCGCTTCGCCAACCAGAAGTCGCGCCTCGAGAACCGTGACGCGCTCACGAAAGCCCTCGATGCCGAGTTCCAGAAGCATCCGACCACGCATTGGCTGAAGGTGCTGGGCGGCGTGCTGCCGATCGCGCCGGTCTACGAATTGAGCACCGCGCTCGACAGCCCCTTCCTCCGCGCGACCGACATGATCAAGACCGTGCCGCATCCCGCGCGCGCCGATCTTCGCGTGCTCGCCAATCCCATCAAGATCAACGGGAAGCGTTTGTCGCAGGAAGTCTGTTCGGCACCGGGCGCCGACAACGCCGCGATTCTGTAAGACGAATAAAGGGGTCAGACCACTTTATTGCGAACGACGAGCAATAAAGTGGTCTGACCCCTTTATTCGTCCTTCACGTACGTTTGGTGTTGGGGGCCTTCTTGGCCAGCTCGCCCAGCTCCTGGCCGAACTTCAGCGAGGCGAGGGTGAGGGCCTGCTCGAGGGCGGCGCTCGACGCGTCGTGGTAGCGAAGGCCCGCGGGGGATTCGATGAAATCCACGTAGCGGCCGAGGTCCGCGTCGGACACGCCGCGGTACATGTACGCGTACGTGGCAATCATGAGGCGTTCCATCATGAGCGCCATCTGCGGGCGCTCCGCGTCGAATTCGCGGCGCAGCTTCGCGGCGATCTCCGCTTCGCCGCCGGTGGCCATCGCGGCTCCGTAGGCGATCGCGATCGTCATGTTGCCCATGGCCTTGGCGGTCGCGTTGCCCGCGTCGAGCGCGGAGGTCATGCGCTTCACCAGCGCGAGCCGCGACTCGGGCACCTTCTTCACGAACTCCGCGATCGCCTGCTGCTGGCGTTGCGTGGCGGCGGAGTCGGCGTTGTCTCCGAACTTCTCCTCGATGCCCGTGAGGCGCTTGCCGATATCGCTCGAGAGCCAGATCAACACTTCGGCTTCGTCGGCGCCCGTCATCTCCTTGTCGAGGACGAGGCGCACGTCGCGGCGCAGGTTGTCGGCGGAAAACGAGGTTGCGGCCTTCTTGAGGCCGTTGCGGTCGACGAGCACGCCGGATTTTCCGAGCTCGGTCTCGAGGCCGGAGAGGATCAGCGTGTCGTAGTGCTCGAGCTGCTTCCACAGCCCCGACTTCTTCATCAGCTCGTCGGTGCGGCGGGTGTCCTGTGCGAACGCGCCGCCCGAAGGCAGCAGGGTGAGCGCGAGGAGCGCGAGGAAGATCCGGATCATGTGTCGTTGCCCAGGACCATCGCCACGGCCTTCACGAGCCCGCTCATCTGGAAGGGTTTGCTCACGTAGCCGTCCGCTCCGGCGGCGAGTCCCGCGCTCACGTCCTTGGCGGAGGACTTGGCGGTCATCATGATCACGGGAAGCTTCTCGAAGCGCGGATGCTTGCGCAACCGCACCAGGAGATCCAGGCCGTTGGCGTCGGGCAGCGTCACGTCGAGCAGGATGATGTCCAGCTCCTCGCCGCGTTTCAGCGCCGCGTTGATCTCCGCGAGGTTCGACGCGAAACGCACCTCGTAGCCCGCGCGGCCGAAGATGTCGCCGAGCAACGCGCGCAGCGCCGCGTCGTCTTCGATCGCCAGCACGACGTATTTCGTCTTGTTCCGGGGCGGGATACGCGCCGACGCACGCCGCGCCAGGTTGACGAGGAACCCGGACTTCTCGAGTTGGGCAGTTTCGGTCACCCGCCATTTTAGCGCGCGGATCGGCTTCAACCGAATTGCACTTGTATGATCGGCGCGATGAGACCGACCGCACGCGCCCTGGCCGCCGCCGCCGTGTTTTCCTTCGTGTTTCCCGCCCCGGCGCAGGCGCAGAAGCTGCCCAACCTGGTCGAGATCACGCCCCGGCTCTTCACCTCCGGCCAGCCGGGCGCCGACGCGCTGGGCGACCTCAAGGCGCAGGGCTTCGAAGCGGTGATCTACCTCGCGCCGCCCACCGTCTCCGACGCCGTGAAGGACGAGCCGCTGATCCTCGCGAGGCAGGGGATCACGTACGTGAACATCCCGATCCGCTTCAGCGACCCCACGGAGGCGGATTTCGAGACCTTCGCCGCCGTCGTGTCGAGCCTCGCGCCGCGCAAGGTCCTGGTGCACTGCCAGGTCAACATGCGCGCGTCGTCGATGGTCTTCCTCTACCGGGCGATCAAGCTGAAGGAGCCGCCGGATGCGGCGTACAAGGCCGTGGCGCAGGTCTGGTCGCCCCACGGGCCGTGGAAGAAGCTGATGGAGGCGCAGCTCCGGAAGAACGGCATCGCGTTCGAGCCGTACTGAACCCTACGCGGGCTTGCGTTCCTTCCGCTGCTTCGCGATCTCGCCGAACTGCTTGCCGAACTCCCGCGAGGCCTGCGAGATGGCCTGCTCCAGCGCCGCGGCCGTGGCGTCGTAGAACTTGAGGCCGGCGGGCGACTCGACGAAGTTCACGAAGCGCTCCAGGTCCTCGTCGTCCAGCGACTGGTACTGGTGCGCGTAGCGGGCGACGGCGCCCTGCCGCATGGCGTGGGCGATGTTGTCGCGCCGCGCCTCGAGGCCTCGCTTGATGAGATCCACGTCGGCGACGGAGAGGTCCAGCGAGCTCATCACGCCGTACATGATGCTGGTGAGGATGTTGGTCACGGTCCGCGTCGACGCCTCGCCGAGTGCCAACGCGCTGCCCAGGCGTCGCAGGAGAGCAACCCGCGTCTCCGTGAGGCCCTTCCTCGCGTCGGCCACCTGGCCCACGAGCTGGCGCTCGGGCATCGTGACCGTGATCTCCGCGTACTTCACGTCGATGGCGGCGATGCGCCGGCCGAGGTCGGTGTCCAGCCACGTAAGCACCGCTGATTCATCCGCGGGCGAGAGGATCTTGCCGAGCGAGGCGCGCACCTCGCCCCGCAGCCGCTGCGGGTTGAACGACGTCGAAACGATGGAGCGAAGCTGCGTGCGCTCCTCCGGGGTGAGGTCCTTGCCGCGGCGGTTCTGCACCGAATCCGCGATGCCTTCCTCCACGCCGCGAAGCACGAGCTTCTCGAATTGCCCGATCTGGGCGTTGAGCCCGGACTTCTGCATGAGCTCGTCCGTGCGGGCTCCCGACGCTGAAAGTGCCACGCAAGCCGCGGCTGCCGCCGCCCATCGAAATGCTGCCATTGCCTCTCCTTTTGGAGGCATCATTTTAGCGAGAGGAATCGCGAAAAACGTGGGGAAAATCCCCCCGGAACAGAGGGGAAGTCAAGGTAAACAATTAAATAAGTCCCTAGGCATAAGAGGCATGGAGGTCCATAGTGATCGACGTATGCGAAACACTCCTCTCCTGAATATCGTCGACACGCTGCAACTGCAGCCCCGCTTCTTCACCCTCGTCGGCGCGCTCCGTGGTGCCGGCCTCGAAGTGCTCCTGCGCAGCGCCGGACCCTTCACCCTCTTCGCCCCCGTGGACAGCGCCTTCACCGCGCTCGAGCCCGAGCTGCGAGACGGCCTGGCCCGCGACTTCAACCGCATGCGCGCGGTGCTCGAATACCACCTGCTGCGTAACACGCTCCTGGCCTCCGATCTTCGCCACGGCCTCGCGAAGACCGTCGAAGGCACCGCGCTTCGCATCGGCGCCACGGACGACGGCTTCACCGTCGACCACGCCAACGTCGAGCGCACGCAGATCCATTGCAGGAACGGCGTGATCCACGCGATCGACGCCGTCATCATGCCGGGCTATCGCCCACCGGTTGTTGCAGCCGCGCTGGAGGAATCCGCGTGGTCAGGTCGCAGGCGCACCCCGCAAAAGAGGGTGCTCGTATAGGTTTCGGTAAAAGTGATCAGCAACACATTCAGAGAGCCCGGCATCGACCGGGCGCTTTTTTTCCAGCAGCCAGTCAGGAGCTCACCATGAATACCCAGGATCAGGACATCGTCGCGAACGCCGCGAACTCCCCCGATTTCTCCATCTTCTCCAACGCGCTTCGCGCCGCCGGCCTCCAGGCCGCGTTCAAGGCCGAAGGCCCGTTCACGGTCTTCGCCCCGACCGATGCCGCCTTCGAGAAGCTGCCTCCGGGCGCCGTGAACCTGCTGCTGAAGGACAAGGCGCGCCTCGCGAGCATCATCAATTTCCACGCCACGCGCGGTGTCATGCACGCGGTGGACATCAAGACCCACGACCTCCCGAGCCTCCAGGGCGAGACGCTGGCCCTCCAGGTGAGCGGCTCGGACCTCGACATCGGCTACACCGTGAACGGCGCCAAGGGCTCGAAGAAGGAGATCGAGTCCTCCAACGGCATCCTCCACGGCATCGACACGGTGATGATGCCGGCAGGTTGAACCTCGGGGCCGTCACGGCCCCGACACATTGCGGCGTTGAAATGCGGGCATGCTTCCCTTCCCCAAGGCGGAACCGGCCCGCTTCAGCCTCGAGCCGGGGCTGCTCGGATCGATCCTGCGGCACGCCAGGCCCCTCGGCCACAACGAGGACGCGTCCAACCTCAACCTCGGCTTCGGCTTCGTCTACTACGGTCTTGTAAGGGCGCTGCGCCCGAAGCACATCGTGGTGATCGGGTCTGGCTTCGGCTTCAGCGTCGTGTGCCTGGCGCTCGGCCTCAAGGACAACGGGGTGGGGCAGCTGAGCTTCGTCGACCCCTCGTACTCCTTCCTCAAGGACGGCCTGCTGCGCACCGTGGGCGGCACGGACCAGTGGAACGAGCCTGACCGCGTGCGCGAGCACTACGCGCGCTTCGGCGTGGAAGAGTGGGTCCGGCACTACAAGATGACGAGCGCGGAGTTCTTCTCGCTCTACCGCGGGCGCAACCTGCCCGCGATCGACATCGCCTTCATCGACGGCAACCACTCGTACGAGGACGTGCAGCACGACTTCGTGGAGACGGTGCGCAACTCCCACCGCGACACGTACATGCTGCTGCACGACACCAACATCTACGTGCGCGAGCTCGTGCGCCACGCGGGCGTGAAGCGGTGGCTGAAGCGCGTCGGCACCGACCGCAAGGCCTTCGAGATCGTGGACTTTCCCTTCGCTTCGGGCGTGGCCCTCGTGAGGGTGCTATGCGACGCGAGCTGGCAACCCGGGGATTGATCGCCACCGCGCTGGTCCTGCTGGCGCTCGCGGGCGCGTACACGTTCTGGCGTTACTTCTGGTTCTTCCGCGACCCGCCGCGCACGCCCCCGGCCGAGGCCGGCATCCTCTCGCCCGCGGACGGAACGGTCGTGTACGTGAAAGTGGTCGAGCCCGGAGCCGAGGTGGTGAGCATCAAGCAGGGGGTCGCCGCGACGCTGAAGGACATCACGCGCGAGGACATGGCGCAGCGGAAGATCGTGATCGGCATCTTCATGAGCCCGTTCGACGTCCACTACAACCGCGCACCGCTCGCGGCCACCGTGAGCTCCATCCGCAAGTACCCGGCGAGTGCGGAGGGCAACGTGAGCATGACGGCGATGCACTGGCGCAGCATCCTCGGGATGGAGCCGCGCTACACGGGGAGCATGCACATCGTGCAGAACGAGCGGACCGTGACGCGCCTCGAAGGCGAGTACCGCGGGGAGGCCACGCCGATCTACGTGGTGCAGATCGGCGCCCTCACGGTGAGCGGGATCGACAGCTATTTCGCGCCGGGCCAGTCCGTGGGCCGGGGCGAGACCTTCGGGATGATCCGCGTGGGCTCCCAGGTGGACCTCGTGGTCCCCTGGCGGGAGGGCCTCGCGGTGCAGGTGAAGCCGGGGGACCGGGTGACCTCCGGCGAGACGCTCCTGATCCGCTAGGACTACAGCCGAAACCTCTCCCGGCACGCCGGTTCAGCTAGTGGTACTATTCGCCTGCAGGATCTCAAGAGACGAAGTTTCCGTCTTGTCCCTCCCAGCCGCCTACCGGTGGCTCCGTAGTGGCAGTCAATTCCCTCCTGATCATCGTGACCGTCGCCGCGCTCGGCTTGCGCGCACCATCGCAGTACATTTTGAGTAAAGGAAACACGACATGGCTTCAGGTACCGTCAAGTGGTTCAACGACGCTAAAGGTTTTGGCTTCATCACCCCGGAAGGCGGCGGACCCGACCTCTTCGCTCACCACAGCGAGATCCAGGGCACGGGCTTCAAGTCGCTGAAGGAAGCGCAGAAGGTCGAGTTCGAAGTGCGCCAGGGACCGAAGGGTCCGGCCGCCGGCAACATCCGCCCGCTGTAAGGCGATGCCGAAACCGAACTACGCATTCCAGAAACGCCAGCGCGAGCTAGCGAAGAAGCAGAAGAAGGAAGCCAAGCAGAGGGCCAAGGACGCGGAGAAGCAGCCATCCGAGGGCGCAACGCCCGAAGGTGATGATCCCGCGGCCGAGCCGGCTGCCGATGCTCCGAAACCCGCTTCGGAATGACGTTCGTGCAAAGAAAAAAGGAGGCTTCGGCCTCCTTTTTTTCGTTCGCGTTTCCGTAACGCAGGATTAGCACCCGCTTATCCGGATCGGGCGTCTACTCGGCTCATCCATTGCGCTTGGGGGCGCCATGTCGATTGAACCGGATGCCTGGGCCTAGGCAATGCCCAGTACGAGCTGCACCGACTTGAGGAGGGCACTCAGCTTGAACGGCTTGCTCACGTAGCCGTCGGCACCCGCGACGAGGCCTTCGGCCACTTCGTTGGGACCGGCCAGGCCCGTCACCATGATCACCGGCAGCGTGTTGAGCTGCGGGTGGCCGCGGATGGCCTGCAGGATCGTGAGGCCGTTGGCGTCGGGCAGCTCGCGGTCGAGCAGGAGCACGTCGATCTCGGTGCCGCGGCGCAGCGCCTGGTTGATCTCGGCCTTCGTCGTGGCCCAGCGCACCTCGAAGCCGTGGGTCATGAAGACGTCGATCAGCAGCTGGCCCAAGTCGGGATCGTCCTCGATCACCTGCACGACGTATTGCGTCCCGTTCTTGCGTTCGATGCGGATGGGCGACTGCTTGGTGAAGCTCACCATATAGCCCTGGCTCTCGAGCTGCGGGGTTCCTACCAACGCTTCCTCGTGCGCGCGTTCCACCTCTTCCACGGTGGGGATGGGCGCGAGGGCATCGGCGAGGGTGAAGTCGCGGTCCATAAGCGAATACTAACCTTCGAAGGAGAAGTAGTTACATCGGGCAGCTTGTAACAGCCCGGAACCCAAGCTGTAGGCAGCCTGTCTTTCAGGGGTCCAGCGGATCCCACGGAGATCGGGCTATGGCCATCCGGCTTTGCAATATCGTCGCATTCCTCGCGTGCTTCGCCGCCAGCCAGGCCTTCGCCGGCATCACGCTCCTGTCCCCCACCCCACAGCGCGCCAAGCTAGGCGAGACGTTCGCCCCGCTCCAGGTGCGGGTGACCGACGACGCGGGCAATCCCATGGTGGATGCGGCGGTTCGCTATTCGGTACCGACGCCGCCATTCGGTGGAGTCGATACGACGTCCAATGCGGGATGCATCATCGACGCCGGCAAGCTGTGCACCACGCGCACCGATGCCCAGGGCATCGCCTCCACCCATCCGCTGACGGCCGCGCAGGCGCGGACGCAGCCGAACACGATCCGGTTCGGCCTCGAGGGCGGTAACTACCAGGCCACTGCCGAGCTTTTCGTCGATCCCGCGATCCCTCCGATGACCATCACGGTGGCGTCCGGCGCGAACCAGAGCACCGCGGTTGGCACGGCATTCCCGCAGCCCTTCGTGGTTCGCGTCCTGAGCGCGTCGGGGAGTCCCGTTGCGGGCGCACGCGTGACCTTCACCGGCACGGTGTCGGGAGTGGTCAATAGCGCCACGCTCGACTTCAACGGCGAGCTGAACACCACCGTGACCACCGATGCGAACGGCCTGGCGAGCGCCTTCGCGCGAGTCGTGAGGGGGATCGGCCCCGGCATCGTTCGCGCCCAGGTGACCGATACCAACGCAAACATCGTGCTCACCGTCGACATTCCTTACACCTCGACGACCTTCGACGGCCGCAGCGACCTCGACCTCGAGAACATGTGGTGGTCCGGCTTCGCGGAGAACGGCTGGGGCTTGAGCATCGCGCAGCGCAGCGACCGGCTCTTCCCTGTGCTCTACGTCTATGACGACAACGGCAACCCGACGTGGCGCGTGATCGAGGAGGGCGGCTGGGGCGGCGGTGCGCGCTACGAGTTCTACATCGCAGCGCAGTTCAAGCCGAAGGGCTCGCCGTATTACGCGTACGACACGTCGCGCTTCGTCATCGGCGATCGCGGTCCCGCCACCACGATCCAGTTCCACTCGCCGATCGCGGCGAACCTGTCGTTCCTGATGGACCAGAACTTCCCGCCGAGGCCGACGAACAAGAACATCACGCCGATGGATTTCGGCGCGGACGTTCCGAATCGCATGCCCGGCATCGGCGGTATGTGGTGGGGTGGCCCGTCGCAGGCCGGCTGGGGCATCTCGCTCATGGAACAGCCAGGCGGTGTCTTCGCGGTGTGGTTCACGTATGACGCGAACGGCGATCCGACGTGGTTCGTGATGCCCACCGGCACGTGGGAGAACGACACGACCTACTCCGGGACGCTCTTCAAGACCCACAGCTCGCCGTGGTTCGCCGTGCCTTATGATTCGTCCAAGTTCCAGATCACGTCGGTGGGCACGTTCCGGTACCGCTTCGCCAACGTGAACAACGCGACGTTCGAGTGGACGGCGGAAGGGCACTCGGGGTCGATGCCGCTCGTGAGGATCGAGTTCTAACGCGGTAGGGAGGAAGCATGGCCCTGTGGCTTCGGAATGTCGTCGCGTTCCTGGCGTGCTTCATCGCCAGCCAGGCCTTCGCGGCGGTCACGCTTCTCTCCCCGACGCCGCAGCGCGCCAAGCTGGGCGAGACGTTCGCCCCGCTCCAGGTCCGGGTGACCGACGCCACGGGCAGTCCCGTGGCGAACGCGGTGGTCCGCTACTTGGTCACGGTGAACAGTCCCCTCGCGACCACGTCCGAAGAGGGATGCTTCACCGAGCTCGGCACGTTCTGCACGACCCGTACCGATGCCCAAGGCATTGCCTCCACCCATCCCCTGAGGACCACGTCCGCGTCAACGCAACCCGGGACGGTCTACTTCGCCCAGGGGGACGGGCCCTACGAGGTTTTCGCCGAGCTCTTCGTCGATCCCGTGGTGCCGCCGATGGCCGTCACGGTGGTCTCCGGCGCGAACCAGAGGGCGGCGGTCGGCTCGCCGTTGCCGCAGCCGTTCGTGGTCCAGGTGCTCAGCTCGTCCGGCGCACCCGTCGTGGGGCAGTCGGTCACTTTCCGCTATCTCAGCGGCGCGTCGCTGGACTTCAACGGGTCGACCAACGTCACCACCACCACCAACGCGAACGGACTGGCGAGTGCCTCCGCGCGGATCTCGATGGGCATCGGGCCGGGCATGGCACGCGTGCAGTTCTTCGACACGAACGCAAGCATCTTCCTCACGCTCGACATCCCCTACACCTCGACCACGGCCGACGGCCGCAGCGACCTCGACCTCGAGAACATGTGGTGGTCCGGCTTCGCGGAGAACGGCTGGGGCCTGAGCATCGCGCAGCGCAGCGACCGCCTGTTCCCGGTGCTCTATGTGTATGACGAGAGCGGCAACCCGACGTGGCGCGTGATCGAGGGCGGCGGCTGGGGATCCAATTCCCGCTACGAGAACTACATCGCCTACCAGTACAAGCCGAAGGGCTCGCCGTACTACGCGTACGACGCCTCGCGCTTCGTCGTAGGCGATCGCGGTCCCGCCACAACGCTGCGCTTCCATTCGGAGATCGCCGCGAGCCTCGACTTCTCGCCCAATCCGAACGTTCCCGGCACGCAGCACAAGGCGATCTCCCCGATGGACTTCGGAGCGGACGTTCCGCCTCGCCTGCCCGGCATCGGCGGCATGTGGTGGGGCGGCCCGTCGCAGGCCGGCTGGGGCATCTCGCTCATGGAGCAGCCCGGCGGCGTCTTCGCGGTGTGGTTCACGTACGACGCGAACGGTGACCCGACGTGGTTCGTGATGCCAACCGGTGCGTGGGAAAACGACACGACGTACTCAGGGACGCTCTACAAGACCCACAGCTCGCCTTGGTTCGGCGTGGCTTACGACTCGTCGAGGTTCCAGATCACGTCGGTGGGCACGTTCCGGTATCGCTTCGCCAACGTGAACAACGCGACGTTCGAGTGGACGGCGGAGGGGCATTCCGGCTCGATGCCGCTCGTGCGGATCGAGTTCTAGCCCCGTCCGTTCAAGCCGTTGCAGGCTTCTGCAGCGGCTCCGCGATCATCCGGTTCAGTCGATCGAGCAGCGTGAACAAGCTCTCGATACCGTAGCCCGCGACGAAAGCGAGCGCGAGCGGCAGCGAGAGCGTGGTAGCCATCACGGCTCCCGGCGTGGCCGAGTAGAACCAGCCGATCACAATGCCCGCCACACCGCCCGAGGCGATGCGAACGGCCGCCTCGAGGGGGTTCATGGCCGGCACGCGCACGTTGGTGATGTTGCGCATCAGGAAGATGGCGGCGCCGAGGAGGCCGTAGGCGAAGGGCAGGATCCACGTGACCCGCATCGACATGCTTTCCTTGAGGGCGGGAATCCGGGCGTACTCCGTGCCGGTATCGGACAGGAGCATCCCGTTGCCGGTCGGGAACAGGACATTGAGATAGAAGCAATTGTCGCCACTGACATCCGCGATGATGTGCTTCATCCAGGCGGGGAAGCCTCCCGCATTCTCCGGAAGCTGGACGCCGCCCTCGGGGTCCACGGCGCAGATCTCCGCGGGCGCGAGAGGGCCGGGGGGCTTCGTTCCGTCGTAGGGCAAGTCCGATAACGCCTTGCCCTCCGCCTTTCCCTTGTCACCCTTGCGCCCGTCTTCGGCGGCCATGGCGGAGGGCAGCAGCCACGAAAAGCCCGGCACGAGCGGCAACGCCGTGGCCTTCCTCGCGTCGTTGAAGGTGTTGAAGAGCTTGCCGTTGATCAGCCGCAGCTCGGTGATCTCCTGGTGGAATTTGTCGAAGATCGCCTTCGGCGGCTTCGAGACGGGACCGTCGAACTCGGCGATCTTGCGAAGCGCGGTCAGGCGGAGCTGTGGCCGCAGCTCCTGCAGCTCCGTGAGCGATTGCACGGCGGCCTGCTCGGTGTGGAGGTAGTTCATCACGCAGCCGATGAACACCAGCGCGACGATCGCCAGGAGCGCGAGCCCGCCTTGCATGAAGCTCGCAAGCCTGCGGTTCGCCGCGAGGCATGGGTTGCGGCCTCCGCGAAGGTCGGTGAGGGTGATCGGCGCGATGATGCGCGTGAGGTCGCTCAGCGCCTTCGAGATGGCGACCACGTCGGGCACCGACTCTTTCTCGAGCGCTTCGTCGGCGGCGCGTAGCGTGGCGGTGATCGCGTGATCGCCGTTCAATCCCGCGCACGAAGCGTAGTCCGCCGCGCGTCGCAGGTCGTCGATCAGTTGACCGACGTCGAGGATTGATTTGGTGCTCATGGCGGATCAGTTCAAGGTGCCCTGCACCCACCCATACTGCGAGGGGCAGTAGCACACCCTCCCGGGCGGGCCGGGCGGGTTGGCCCAGCACCAGAACCTCGGGGTGAAGCAGATGGTGCCCGGCGTGTGAGCGGGAACCTGGGCCTGGGCCACCTGGATGGCAGGCACGGGGCCGACGAGAAGTACGGTGAAGACGACGATGCGAAGGCATGTCATGGCGTTCTCCCTCACGGACGGTCGGCGCGTTCACTCGTCGGTGTGGGAGCCATGATTCGAGAAGTGGATGCACGCCTCAAGCCGAATATTCGGGGGGAGCGCCGGTAATCTGCACACTCGAGGAACCGCGACGGCGGCGCGGAATCCCGAAGACGGTGCGAAGGAAGGCGCTGCGCCGTATGACGACGACGTGCAGCGCCCAGCATCCCGCAACGGTACCGACGAGGATGAGCGCCGGCTCGATCACCGGCCCGACCTTCAGCGGAATGAGCCAGTACGCGAGCAGCACGATGAGGCTCTGGTGGAGGATGTACCAGGGATAGACCGCCTCCGTCGCGAACGGCAGCCACTTGAACGGCTTGTTCAGCAGCGCGTGCCCCCAGCCGAGGATCGTGCAGATGGCGAGCCAGATATAGAGGTTTCGCATCGTGCGCGCCGCCATCACGCCGAAGAAGTCGGGATTGTCAGGATTCAGCGTGCGTGCCAGCAGGATGTATGTGATGAAGACGATCAACGCCGCGCCGAGTGTCGCCTTGCGGATGCGCGCGAGCTCCGTCCAGATCGCCTCGTCGCGCCCCAGCCAATAGCCGTAGAGGAACATCGTGAACGACACGGCGTGCACGTACCAATCCTTCACGAGGTTGTGGGTCTCCGGGAATCGGTATTGCAGGGTGAGCGTGTAGAGGAGGAGGGGAACGACCGGATAGAGCACCAGCCGGACGCCTCGCAACCTGACCAACGGACTCTTCGTCCCCGCTCCATTCACTACGTCGTCCCCGCGTAGGCGGGGACCCAGCATCGCCAGGATCATCGTGTACACGAACAAGTACGCGAGATACCAAAGGTGATTCCACGTCACCCCCTCCCGCCACCCATCGAACGCGCCCTTCGGCCACGGATATCCCGTGTAGTAGTGACCGAGGAACTGCAGGAACCCCGGCTCCACCAGCCCGTTCATCACGCCCTGGGCATACGGCTGGATCGGCACGACGACCGCCATGCCGAAGAGCAGCGGGATCATGAGGCGCCCGGCCCGCTCGCGTACGAACGCCCCAGGGGCACGGCTTCGCATCATGAAGGCCGTGGCCACGCCGCTGATGAGGAAGATCAGGTCCATCCGCCAGCGGTTCACGAACAGCATCGGGATCTCGATGGCCTGGGTCGTGTAGCTGCTCTTCACGTGGTAGCCCCAGTCCTGGATGTAGACCATGGCCCAGTGGTAGAGGATCAGCAGCGCGAAGGCGAAGGCGCGCAGGGCGTCGATGTCGTGGCGTCGTTTCATGGCGCCACCGTAGCCGTGCCGCACGCGGGCGGGGCGAAAATGTGCCGAAGAATCGGGAATCGGTGACGAGCGGCGGCCGGCGGGGACGAGTGGCGGCTCATCCGGGCCAGTGCGACCGTAGAATCCGGCCATGGACCGCGACCCCCGGGATTTCCTCCAGCGCTACCTGCCGCGCCGCCGGTACTTCGAGGTCGCCTTCTGGGTGATCTTCTACGCCATCGGGGCGATGGTGAACACGAAGATCGCCGAGCTGGACGTGAAGCGCGTCGGACTGAACGTCCCGCCCTGGGGGCCCGCGGTCTGGGAGTGGAGCAGCCACATGGTGGGCCTGGCGCTCATCCCGGCTCTCATCGCCTATGAGGCACGGTTCCCGCTGCACTTCGGCTCGTTCCGCAAGAACCTGCCGTGGCACGTGCTGGGGAGCGTGGCCTATTCCGTGATCCACGTCGTCGCCATGGTGTCGGCGCGCAAGGCGTTCTACGCGTGGCAGGGCACAAGCTACGACTACGGCAACTGGCCGCTGGAGCTCTTCTACGAGTACCTGAAGGACTTCCGCAGCTACATCTTCATCCTGCTGATCGTCGGAGCGTACCGGCTCTTCATGCTGCGCCTGCAGGGCGAGGCGACGCTGCTCGATGCTCCGGACTCGGGACCTTCGGAAGGATCGATCGAAAGACCGGAGCGCTTCCTCGTGAAGAAGCTCGGCAAGGAGTTCCTGCTTCCCGCGGCGGAGATCGAGTACGTGCAGGCGATGGGCAACTACGTAAACCTGCGCGTGCGTGGGCGGGACTATCCACTGCGGTCGACCATGGCTGCGATCGAAGAGCGCGTGGACGCGACGAAGTTCGTCCGCGTACACCGAAGCTACATCGTGAATCTAGATCAAGTGGTGGAGATCGAGCCCACGGATGGTGGCGACGCGACGATCACGATGAAGGATGGGGCGACGGTGCCTTGCAGCCGGCGGTATCGGGACGGGTTGAGGCGGATCGCAGCGTAGGCCGGTAGAGTAGCGGGCATGAAGCGCATTCTTTCCATCCTCGCGCTCCTCGCGGCATTCCCCGCCGCCGCCGCGGAGTACCTCATCGCGCCGCTCATCGGCGACCGGCTCGTCGTGAGCTTCGCGCGCATGACGACGGGCTCGAACCTCGGTGCCAGCGCCGAGGTGCTCAAGTTCCCGAAGCTGCCCTGGGACGACGCGATCGCCACCTCCGTGGCCGAAGGCGTCTCGGCGGCGGACGACAAGGCCACGTTCAAGCAGCTCTCTTTCCGCGAGGGCCTGCCTGGCGTCGATACGCTCGACCAGGCCGGCGAAGGCGAGATCGCCGCGGCACTGGTGAAGACGCTCGCGACGCTCATCGATCCCGCGAAGAAGCAGTACATCGTTGCGCTCTGGCCGCGACGCGCGGACCACCTCTTCAAGGGCATCTACGCGGGCATCGGGCGTGGGCGCGGCTCAGGGCTCGGCTTCTATGTCGACCGCACGACCCGCACCATCCTGGAAGACACCGGCGAGCGCGACACCGGCTTCCTGGGCGTGTTCGCCTACTTCGACGTGGGCTTGATCGACCCCGCGGCAAGCAAGGTGGTCGCGAGGCAGAGGATCGTCACCACGCAGCACCTTACGATGGCGGAACGACCTCGCGAGGCGGAGAAGGGCGATCCGTGGGCGCTGCTCGATGACGGGGAGAAGTACCTCGCGATACGCAGGATGGTCGTGGAGCAGCTCGGGAAGGCGATGCCGGAGCTGATGAAGGGCGTGGCAGCAGCAAAGCCTTAGCGAAGGCGCGAGCTCCTCAGGGGAAACCGCTCAGCGGCAGCAGGTCCAGCAAGACGTGCGCGAAGACCAACGGCCACAGCCGCCCGGTTCGCACGTAGAAGATGGTGAAGGCGGTGCCCATCACCGCGAACACGATGAAGGCGAGCGGCCCCTGGTAGAGGTGATACAGGAGGCGAATGGCGATGCTCACGTTCACCGCCGTCATGATCCCGAAGCGCTTGCGCATCGCCTCGATCACGAAGGCGCAGACGAGCAATTCCTCGTAGAGCGGGTTGAGGAGCGAGACGAGGATGATCGGAATCCAGTCCGCGTTGCGCTCCCCCGGCTTCACCTCGCCCGTGAATAGCAGGGAAACCGCGGTGTCGAACAGCAACGTGACGGCCGCCAGCCCCAGGCCTTCGACCGTACCCCGATTCGAATAGTTGAAGTGGAACTCGGGCCAGCGCCATCCGCCGTGATGGAGGACATAGGCAATGAGCGGCGCGAACGCGACCTCATACCCGAGTAGGGCCCAGAGGTGGACGTTTCCGAAGTTGCCCAGGCCGTCCGTCGGTGGCGCAGAGGGATCCGCGGCGAAGGAAAGCAAGCTCGTGCCGAGCGCGAGACCGAACGCCAGGAGGATGACGAGAAGGAACTCACCCTTGTTGAAGTCCCGGCTGGCAGGGCCGAGATTGTGGGTCACGTGTCGAGCTCTAGCGAGCGGCTTCGCGTGAGATGCTGGTGACGGTCTGGCCGGCGTACGTGATCTTCGTGCGCGTCTGCTCGTCGCCCGGCCCGGGCTCGTACACGTCGATGTACGGCTCCTTGTACGTGGTCTGGCTCGGGATGTGCGTGACCTTGTAGATCGTCTGGCTGTCGGGCGGACCGATCTTTTGCAGGACGGTCGCTCGCTCCATGCCAATGGAAATGAACTTTCGTTCTTCGCCTTGCTTGGTCGACCTCGCAGGCCCTGACGTATGCGCTGGTGTGGAAGGCGCTGCGCTTGATGATGAGGCAGGAGATTGCGTGGCGGCCCCGGATGCGCGCGAATCGGACGAGGAGTCCTTCGATTCGACCTTCGGCATTTCGAAGCCTGAGGCCGCGGGCACGGAATTCACCTTGTTCGCGTGAAGGTTGCCGTCGCAGGGGCGTTCTTGAAAGGTGACGGTGCCCTTTTCATCCTTGCACTTGTAGACCTGCGCCCTAGCGTCAATGGCGAGCAGGGCAAGGAGAGCTGCAACGAGGTATCGCAAAAAAATCCCCCCGCAATTCGAGAGGCGGCAATCATACTCTATGACGGATCGCTTTCTTGACGATGCAATGCCGGCGCCGATGGAGGCCGTGCCTGCTCGGTAAGCCCTGTCTAGCTTGCCTCGCCCAGTCGCTTTTCAATTTTCTCTCGCAAAGCGGCAAAAAACTGATCCTCATAGCCTTGCATAAATTGAAGGAGTGCTTCGCGTCCTTTGAAATCATGAAAATCGAACGATATATTCTTGTGCCTCGCGCTCTCCGCAGCCTCGGCGGCAATCTGCTCCACTACGTCTCCCATGTTCATCAGGATCGCCTCGTCATACTCGGCGGACGCTCTATTCAATAGATAGAGATGCAGTTGCTGGGTGTCAGTTGAGACCTTGCTAGACCAAATCAGACGCCCCAAGTCGTGCTGGTCTTCAGGAAGCCCTACTAGCAGATCTACCATCTGAGTCAGTCCGATGTGACTTACTACCGTTTCAGCAAGGGCAGGGTACTGACTTGCACCGATCGCAAAGCGCAGTCGCTTGTCTGCGGATACCAAGAGAGAGCGCCTTCCTTCCTGTTTGTCGCGCTCCAACAGTGCGAGTTGAGCGGCGTCATGATCAATTAGAAGGAGGTTGCGTTTCCCTCGTTCAAGCTCGTCGGCGAACGCCTTCTGCAGTTCATAAGAAATCTTGGCCCGCAGTGCTTGGTCGGCTTTAGCATCTTCAACTATTGCAATGCGCTTCTGCTTCAACCACGAGGCCAGCTCAGTCTCTGTTGTGTATGGGGCGTGTTTGGCAAGAAAATCGCCAAACTTCAGCGAAGGGTCTCGTCGCAGGAGGGCGCTGTATGCGCCAACAAACACATTGACATTGTGCGAGCCGAACAATCCAATCTCAGTAGCTATAGATCGTAGAGCATCTTGCCCGTAGGACTTCACCTCCGCTTCGGCAAGCGTTCTATGACTTATTACCTCGTTCAAGATCCCCGAAGTGGCAACGATCTCCACAGTGGACTTGGCTTCGGCCGCCGCGTCCATCAAGCGCTGAATTACGCTACGGTAGATGTCGTGGAACGGGTGCCCGAGGGTCAGTGCGGGCATCAACACGTTAGCGTCGAGATAAATCCTCTCTGGCAGCGCTTCCTTGTGAAATAGCGCATCTCGAGGCGTGTTTAGAATCAACTCGAGGGCGAAGCTCACACGCCCTAGAGCCGTCAGTTCCCTTTCCTCTTCTGCGGTGGGTTGTCTGAACAAGTTGGTAAACGTCCTTGCCAATGCTTCTATTACTTTCCAGCTTAGAAACGGCCCCGCTCTCGCTACGACCGCCTCGACATCAATGTCCTCAGGTGGCCGGCCGGACGCGTAGGCAGCGCCAAGATCCCACCCGCGCTTTAGAACCAAGTGCCATACGACTTCATCAACGCACTTGCGAACGTCGCTGGTTGCTTGTCCGCCCTCATGCACGACGTAGCGATTGCAGACCGCCATAGCTACCTTCGCTATTGATGAGTCGATCGCCTGATCTGCGCTTCGTGGGCCAGTCCAAGTCCAGGTCTTTGATGGCTTCTGCGTGACCGTGCACAGGTTATCGGCCTGGAGTGCGTCGAGTGCAGAGTCGCAGAGATCGCTTGCGGAAGAATTGTCCAACCTCAGAATCCCTCTTACGAGTTGAGCAAGGACATCCTTCGTCATTCCTTCTTGGGCGTTCTGCAATAGTTGACTAACAATCCCTTCGACAACTGTCTTTGCGAGCGGACGAAGTGAGTGTTTCATCTGCACTCGGGCATAGCAGGCCGCGAGGTATCTTCTTGCTTGACCGAGTGGCGCAGGCGAGCCTTTCGGTTTGGCAGCAGCCTGGGTCGCTGCCGAAAATGAATTGATGGCGGCCCAAAGGGCGGCATGGTCTGGGGTTGATTCGTAGAAAACTTTAGCAACGTTTAGTCGCTCAAGGCGCGCCAAAAAATCACCGCTCGCATTGCTCGGGAGAAGCGCCACGTGCCTCCCATCGGTGCGCGGCCCTAATCTCTTGTTGACTGTCTCGAGGACCAGTTGGATTGCGGGATCGAGGAACGAGAACCCTAGAAAGAGGAGATTTGTCCTTGAGAACAGGTGGGTTAGGACATCAATGTAGGAATTGTCGTTGCGGATCGCCTCGTAGTGGGCCGAGGTTAGCTGAATGGTGCGAGGTCGTTCGGCGCAACCATGCAAGCGCGCGACGTGAAACTGTTCCTCAAATATTACGCCGGGAAAGTCTGGATCACCGTACACATAGTCTAGAGGGGATGTGGCTTGGGCCTTTGCGATCGCGTCGAACAGCGCTCTGTCGTAGTTTGTTGTGACAATGAATTTCGCGGGCAATCGCGCGAGTCCGACCAATGTTGACGAGTCGTACGTTCGAAATGCATCCCTGAGGAATTGATATTTCTCCCCGTCCCTCAGTTTGTTGCACTGAAAGTAGTACATCGCGGCCTCGAGGAGAGCCCCTTCCGCGATGCGTTCAACCATCAGATTGGCGGACAGCGCTTCTACGGGACGAACTTTCTCCGCAAGCTGTCTGAGTAGAGTGGGCCATGCGGGCAGACCGGCTTTAGCCGATACGCCGGCCCCAATGAAAAGGCCAGGCTTTTCACTTTCGATAAAGAACTTGCCAAGCGCCACACTCGGATCCAAGGCGTCGCCCCTTTTCATTGTCAGCTTCGTACACCCCACGAGTCGCGCAGCGTACACGTTCGAATAAACTTGTACTGGTCGTGTCTAAAGTAGCCATGCCGCTCAAACTGGAAGCCTTCCTTCCCAGTGGCTGCTCCAAGGCTCGGCTCGAGGTACGCCTCAATCGTCTTTGCCGAGTCCCTGTTCAGGTCATCCAAATAGCTCTTCGAATCCTTTCCCGGGTTCTCCACCTTGAAGAGCCGGTCATACATCACGACCTTGCTCTTCAGCGCCGACTTCGCACACACCCAGTGAATGACGCCCTTCACTTTGTACGCGTCGGCACCTGGTGTGCCCGACTTCGAATCGGGCATGTACTCGCACTGCACTTCGACGACGTTGCCCGCGTCGTCCTTCTTGAAGCCCGTGCACTTCACGACATAGCCGTACTTGAGTCGCACGGTGTTGCCGGGAAAAAGCCGGAAGTATTTCGGTGGCGCGACTTCCTGGAAATCTTCGCGCTCGATCCACAGCTCGCCGGAGAACGGAAGCGTGCGCGTGCCGAGCTCCGGCTTCTGCGGATGATTCGGCGCCGTCGACTCTTCCGACTGGCCAGCGGGGTAGTTGGTAATCACGAGCTTCAAAGGATCGAGCACAGCGAACCGCCGAGGCGCCGTCTCATTCAGCACTTCCCGCACGCAATCTTCCAGCACCGAAGGATCAATCCACTGGTGCGCCTTCGAAACCCCCGCCCGCTCCATGAAGAGCCGAATGGCGGCAGGCGGATACCCACGACGACGCATGCCGACAATCGTAGGCATCCGCGGATCATCCCAACCCTCGACATGCCCCTCGTCGACGAGCTGTTTGAGATACCGCTTGCTCATCACGGTGTAGCCGAGGTTCAGCCGAGCGAATTCAATCTGCTGCGGCAGGGGCCGCTGTAGCAAACCAAACGAAGCGATCTTCTCGATCACCCAGTCGTAGAAGATCCGCTGATCCTCGAACTCCAGCGTGCACAGCGAGTGCGTGATGTTCTCGAGCGCGTCCTCGATCGGGTGCGCGTACGAGTACATCGGGTAGATGTGCCACTTCTTGCCGGTGCGGTGGTGCTCGGCGTTCTTGACCCGATACAAAGCCGGGTCGCGCATGTTGATGTTGGGCGAGGCCATGTCGATCTTGGCGCGCAGGATGTGCGCACCGTCCGCATGCTTGCCGTCTCGCATCTCCTCGAACAACTTCAGATTCTCGGCGATCGACCGGCCGCGGAAAGGCGAGTCCCGCCCCGGCTCCTGGAACGAGCCGCGGTTGAAGGCCATCAACTCGGCCGACTGCGAGTCCACGTACGCGAGGTCGTTCTCGATCAGCTTCACGGCGAAGTCGTACATCCACTGGAAGTAGTCGCTCGCGAAGTAGAGGTTCTTGTCGTCCTTGCCCCAGTGGAAGCCGAGCCAGTGCACGGACTCGAGGATGCCGTCCACGAACTCCTGCTCCTCCTTCTCCGGGTTCGTGTCGTCGAAGCGCATGTGGCAGATGCCGCCGTACTCCTCCGCCAGCCCGAAATTGAGGCAGATCGACTTCGCGTGGCCGATGTGGAGATACCCGTTCGGCTCCGGGGGGAAGCGCGTGCGGATCTTGGCGGGGTCGATGTCGCCTTTCGCCTGGTCCGCGGCCAAGCCCGGCTCGCCCGCCCAGCGTCGTTGGGCGTACGTCCCCTTGGCAAGATCGGCGTCGATCCGCTGCTTGATGAAGTTGGAATGGGAGGCCGCTTCGGTCGCGGGGGCGGTCTTGGGGTTGGGCTTACCGGACATTTCGGGTATATGGAAGGCGAAAGGTCCATTTTGTCCGATCTGAGGCGCCGCGTCAGGCCTCCATAAGCATAAGAATGAACCCATTGCGCACCTTGTCCGCCGCCGCCCTGGCCGCCCTCGCGATGCTGGCCACGGGCCTGTGCTCCGCCGCGGGCATCTACATGACACCGAGTTTCCCGGTGCAGCACGCCTTCGCGGGAAGCGACTTCTTCTCCATCAGCTTCAAGGTCACGCACGAAGACGGCCTGCCCATGGAGGGCGCGCGGGTGCGGGCGTATTGGAGCTCCGAGGACGTCTTTGCCTCGCGCAGCGATTTCGGGTCGAACTGCACCTTCTATCCGACCACGGGCCCCATGTGCGAGGCCCCCGCGACCTCACTGCTGGGTTTCTCGACCGTGCGAGCGGGCCGTGCGGGCAAGCCTTCGCTGAAGGAGTATTCGCTGCACGTCCTCATCACGGACGCCGCGGGCGTCTGGCTCGGCGAACCGGTGGTGTACTTCTACGTGGACTTCCGCGATCCGCCGAAGTCGCTGGAGCTTGTTTCCGGTAGCGGGCAGAGCGCGCCCCTCGGCACGACACTGCAGCCCTTCGTCGTGCGCGTGCGCAACGCCAACGGCACGCCGGCCGTCGATTTCCCGGTGCAGTTCTCGGGGCCGTCGCATCCGACGCCCATCGGCGGCCAGTTCCAGGGAGGCTTCGGCCTGACCGTGCGCACCGATGGAAGTGGCATTGCTCGCTCCCCGGCGATGACCCTGGCCAACGGCATCGGCTCCGGCAACGCGATGGCCTGGATACCGAGCCCGGAAGAGGGCGTCAACAAGACCGTGCTGTTCGCCGTCACCAGCACGACGCCGGACGGCCGCACGAAGCGTGCGCTGGAGGACATGTGGTGGTCCGGCCCCGGCATCGAGAACGGCTGGGGCATCAGCATCGCGCAGCGCGAGGACCGACTCTTCCCGGTGATCTACGCGTATGACTCCACCGGCCTGCCGACGTGGCGCGTGATCTCGGGCACGTGGGGTTCGGGCCGCCAATACGAGGGCTACCGCGCGCAGGCGTTCTCCCCGCTGGGCTCGCCGTACTACGCGTACGACACCTCGCGCTTCACCATGGGCACCAGCTCGGCCATCGACATCGATTTCGATTCCGAGGGCTCCGCGCGCCTGAAGCTCTACCAGCCCGGCAGCAACACCCTGCAGTTGCTCGCGAAGAACCTCACGCGCCAGGACTTCAGCTCGCCCAGCAAGGCGCCGCTGCAGGGCGTGGGCGGCATGTGGTGGGGCGGTGAGTCGCAGGCCGGGTGGGGCATCGCCCTCATGCAGCAGCCGGGCGGCATCTTCGCCGTGTGGTTCACCTATGGCGCGGACGGCAAGCCGACGTGGTTCGTGATGCCCGCGGGCTCCTGGACGGATGCGAGCACCTACGAAGGCCGCCTGTATCGCACGCGCAGCTCGCCGTGGTTCGGGCCGCAGTACGACGGGTTCCAGCTCCTCTCCTTCGACATCGGCACGTTCCGTTTCCGCTTCACGGATGCCGACCACGCCACCTTCGAGTACAGCGCGGACGGGCATGCCGGCTCGATGGCTCTCGGCAAGATCGCTTTCTGAACGAGGCACGATGAACTTCCCTCGAGCATGCCTCGCCCTCCTGTGCGCCTTCGCGTCCACCGCCTTCGCGGCGGACCGCATCTGGACGGGCTCCTCCCCGGCCTCGCCCAAGCGCTGGAGCGATCGGTTCAACTGGGAAGGCAACGTGGCGCCCCAGCCGAACGACCGCCTCATCTTCCCCGCGACCTCCAACGCGAAGGCGTCGCTCAACGACTATCCGCTCACGCCCTTCAGCGGCATCGTCTTCAACGATCCCGCCGGCCACGCGATCACGAGCGACGTTCCGCCGCTTCGGCTCAGCGGTGCGCTGCCGATCGTGGTCGAGGCGGAGGGCGGCACGTTCACCACGGGCGCCATCGCGATCGCGGCGAACAGCGCGCGCGTCACGGTGAATCGCCCACCGGGCGCGCCGCCTGGCGATGCACCCGTCCTGCTGCCCGGCGTCATCACGGTTTCCTCCCTGGACCGTTTCGAGGCGACCACGGGCCGCATCGTGTTCACCGAGGCGATCAGCTTCCCGGAATTCCCACAGGGTGGCGGGATCACGGTCGCGGGCAACATCGAGCTTCGCATCCGGGCGCCCTACAACATCAGCACGCGGATCGAGGGCGGCGTCGTCAAGGTCACCAGCAAGTTCGGGACCCAGGGCGCTACCCTCTGGGCCGGCCGCCTCGAGTACGGGCCGTTCCAGCCCGGCGAGGACCCGAACTACATCGATGCGAACCTCTACCTGACCGGCCCCCCGGAGCCGGAGCTTGGCAACGTATCGACGGTCGTCCCGATCTTCCGCGGCGTCTTGCGGGTCGAAGGCACCCAGACCTTCGTCGGGGGCGCGCTCACCTTTGCCGGTCCCATCAACGGCGCCGGCGTGATGCGGCTCAAGGTCACGGGCAACGGCTGCGCCACATATGCGAGTAGCGAGAATTCCTTCACCGGCGGCATCGACATCGCGCAGGGCACGTTGTGCTTCCTGCAGGACGAGCGCATTCCCAACGCGGTTCCCGTGACGGTGAGCGCGGCGGGCACGCTGCAACTCGGCGCGGGCGGCGTCAACCATTCCAGCCCGATTCGCGAAACGGTGCGCAGCCTCTCGTGCGCGGGCAAGCTCAACTTCCTCGAAGCCGGCATGGTGAGCCTGCGCGTGCTGCAGCCCTCCTCGATCGCCGGCTGCCAGCTCTCGGTCACGCCCGGCGTCTCGGTGGACGCGGCGCGCGGCATCACGCTGGTGGCGAACGAGAGTGGCCAGCCCTTCACCGGAGCGTTCTCGAACGCACCCGAGGGCACGTCGTACACGATCAACGGCACACCGATGCGCCTCACGTACCACGGCGGAACCGGCAATGACATCGCGCTCGTCGCGGCGCCTTCCGGCGAGGCGCCCTCGGTGCAGGACATGTGGTGGGTCGGCCCGGGCGAAAACGGCTGGGGCATGAGCATCGTCCAGCATGGCGAGAAGCTCTTCGGCGTCATCTACGCCTACGACATCACGCAGAGGCCGACATGGTTCGTGATGTCGTCGGGGGCGTGGAACGCGAACCACACCGAGTACACGGGGGATGTCTACACGCCGAGCGGCGCGCCGTTCTTCGCGTACGACGCCGCGCGCTTCGCGGTCGGTGAGAAGGTCGGCCGGATCACGATCGCGTTCGCGGACGCGCAGCACGCGACGCTTCGCTACACCATCCACGACATCACGGGCGAGAAGGCGATCGTGCGCCAGCAATTCGGGCCGGCCGTCTCTCGCGTGCATGCCGACAACAGCGACATGTGGTGGGGCGGCGTCACGCAGAACGGCTGGGGCGTGGCGGTGATCCAGCAGTACGAGTCCGTGTTCCTCGTCTGGTTCACCTACGATGCCGCCGGCGCGGCGCGCTGGTACGTGATGCCCGCGGGAACGTGGACGGGCAACGCCTTCTCGGGCCGGATCTATCGCACGATCGGCACGCCGTGGGACTCCAGCCGCTACGATCCGGCATCCTTCCGGTCCATCGACGTCGGCTCGTTCAGCGTGCGCTTCGACGCGCCCGCGACGCTCGAATACACCATCGACGGCCGGCAGGGCACGCTGGCCATAGGTCGTACCCCGTTCTGAAAGGCCGGCGATGCGCCCTGTAGAATTCCGCGCCATGGGAACCCTGCTTCGATCTCTCGCGACCGCCGGCCTGTTCCTGGCCCTTTTCGCCCAGCACGCGGCGGCGGAAACCGTCTTCTCTTTTCGCAGCGACCCCCAGGACTACGTCGGGGCTGGCCAAACCCGCCGGTTCACGCCGGCCGATGGGAACATGTTCATGGAGATCACCTTCAAGAAGGTGATCTTCAACCTCGACAGCCCATCCGGCTATTGGACTGCTGCGTTCTCCGCCCCCAACTATTCCGATCTCGTTCCGGGCGTCTACGAGAATGCGGAGCGCTTCCAGACTCCTGGCAACGGAGGCCTGGATGTCGGCGGCGAAGGGCGTGGCTGCAATACGACGACGGGCCGCTTTGTCGTGCACGAGGTCGTCGTTGCTCCGGGTGACGTGGTGCAGAGGTTCGCGGTCGACTTCGTGCAGCACTGCGAAGGATTTGCTCCAGCATTGACGGGTTCGATTCGCTTCAACAGCGCCGTTCCGCTGCCGTCGACGCAGGCGCCCGCGCCTCCCGGGGTCCCCGTCGCGCCGCAGGTCCAGGGCCTCTGGTGGAGCGGTCCGCAGGAGAACGGTTGGGGCATGAGCATCGTGCAGCACGCGGACCAGCTCTTTGCCGTCATCTATGCCTACGACAGCGCAGGCGCTCCTACGTGGTACGTCGTGCCCGGAGGAACGTGGAATCCGCAGCGAACGATTTTCACCGGCACGATCTACACGCCTCACGGCACGCCCTTCTTCGCGTATGACCCTTCGCATTGGAGTGTGGGCGCCCCCCGGGGCACCATCACGCTCGCGTTCCAGGGTTCGAGTTCCGCGACGTTCGACTACACGATCGATGGCGTTTCGGGCCGCAAGGCGATCCTGCCGCAGGCGTTCGGAAGGGACGGCTACACGCCGCAAGCGGGCCTGAGCGACATGTGGTGGGGAGGTGCCGCGCAGAACGGGTGGGGCATTGCCCTGCTGCAACAGCAGAGCGTCCTCTTCTCGGTGTGGTTCACGTACGGCGCGAATGGCGCCCCGCAGTGGCTTGTGATGCTCGATGGCGTGTGGACCTCGCCCAGCACCTACGAAGGACGTATCTACCGCACCAACGGCTCGCCGTGGCTCGGCGTCTACGATCCTGCCTTGTTCCGGACTACCAATGTCGGCTCTTTCAAGCTGCGCTTCGTCGGCGATGGAGCCGTGCTCGAGTACTCCGTGGATGGGCACATCGGCTCGATGCCGCTCGTGCGCCAGGCGTTCTGACATGGCGGCGATCGCGCGAGTCCTCGCTGCGGTTGCCCTGTGCGCGGCTGCCGTTCCGTCGTTCTCCGCATCCCTCGTGCCACTGCCCGGAGCCGACGGCCAGGTCACGCGTCCCGTCTCGGCCTTCCCCAACCCGATCGGCGTCACGGTCTTCGACGACACGGGCCAGCCCGCCGTCGGCGTCCGCGTGCGGTTCACCACGAGGACCACGGGCCCCACGCTCGTCGTGCCACCCGAGGTGGGGGCCAACGGCTTCATGCCCATGACGAACGCGCAGGGCGTCGCGATCCTTGCCGGCCCCCCGTTCACGGCGTCCTCGGAGACGGGGACGATCGTCGTCAAGGCCGAAGCGCTCGGCACTTCCGCCGAAATGACGCTTCGCATCGAGGGAACCGGCGCGGTCATGACCGACGGGGTGTCGGGGTTCGTGCAGACCACGCCCGTGAATGCCGCGTTTCCGATCGCGCCCGTGGCGCGGGCCATGGACGGGCTTGGCGGCAATCCGGTGCCGCGTGCGCGGTGCGGCATCTCCAAGTCACCCGTCGGCGCGTCCGGCACGTTCGCATCGGCGCCGGCCGCCAACGGCATGACGGCCTACGCGGACGACAACGGCTTCGTGACCAGCCCCGATCTCATCGCAAACGGCACGCCCGGCGAGTGGCAGCTCACCATCAATTGCGGCACCACGACGTCGGGCCAGGCCTTCTCGCTCACGAACACGTCCCTGGGCGCGGTGCGCATCACGCCGGGCGGTCCGTACGCGATCGCCACCAAGGCGCGCAAGACGGTCGAGGTGACGGTGCGCGATGCCGCGGGAGCGCCGATCGCCGGGCGCGCGGTGCAGTTCGAGTATTCGTACCTCGCCACGTCGGGCTTCCTCGTTTCGCGCAGCGCGGTCACGGACGACCGGGGTGTCGCGCGCACGGACGTCATCGCCGACATCGAGCCCGGATGGCTGGGCATCCGCGCGATCGTGGGCGACGCGTCCGCCATCGTGCACGTGAGCTTCGGCTCACCCGCATTCCCGAGGTTCCAGGACATGTGGTGGGGCGGCCCGGTGGAGAACGGCTGGGGTCTCAGCATCGTGCAGCACTTCGAGAAGCTCTTCGCGGTGATCTACGGCTACGACAACGCCGGCGCGCCCACGTGGTGGGTGATTCCCGACGGCACGTGGAACGAGAAGCGCACGGTGTACACCGGTGCCGCCTACTCTCCGCGCGGCTCGGCGTACTACGCCTACGACGCCACGCGCTTTCGCCCGGGCTCGTCCGTGGGCAACGTCGTGATCACCTTCGCGGGAGAGCGCAACGCGACGCTCGCCTACACGATCAACGGCATCTCCGGCACTCGCCCCATCACGCGCCAGCGGTTCGGCGTGGAGGGCTACGAGGGCGTGCGGGGAACCACGGAGATGTGGTGGGGCGGAGCCTCGCAGGATGGCTGGGGCCTCACCGTGATCCAGCAGGAGCAAACACTCTTCCCGGTGTGGTTCACCTACGACGCGGCGGGCGTTCCGGTCTGGTACATCATGCCCGGCGGCACCTGGGGCGACGGCGGCTACGAGTACACGGGCCGCCTCTTCCGCACGACGAGCTCCTCGTGGCTCGGGGGCTACAACGCCGCGGCGCTGAAGACGATGGACGTCGGTTCGTTCCGCATCAATTTCAGGAGCCCGGTGACGTTCGAGTACACGGCCGACGGTAAGAACGGGACGATGCCGATTTCGCCGCTGGGGTTCTAGGCTTCGGTATCATCGGTGCCGAAATGAAAACAAGAATCCAGGGCGCGCTGTGTTTCCTCATGCTTTGGGCCTGCGCCGCGCTGGCCCAGGCCGCCACGATGACGCCCCTACCGGGCGCGTCGGGGCAGACGACGGCTCCGTACACGGTCTTCCCGAATCCCGTGGGCATCACGCTCAAGGATGACGCCGGCCAGCCCATCGCCAACCGCCTGATCGGATTTTCCTGGAGCTTCCCGGGCGACGGCGGCGCCTTCGTATTCGCGGACGGCGGGTCGGGCTTCGTGACGGCCATGACGAATTCGCAGGGCGTTGCCATCTCGCCGCGCCTCACCGCCTCGAGCCAGACAGGCTTCATCACCATCACCGCGAACGACAGCTCGATCAGCCTTTCCACGCCGATCGTCCTGAACGTCGCGGGCGGGCGGCCCAACGGGCTGCAGCCGCTGGGCGGCGGGCAATCCACCGTGGTGAACACGGCATTCGCGGAGCGCCTGCGGCTTCGGGTGTTCGATACCTCCTCCCAGCCGATGGCGCGCGCTCGTTGCACGTTCAGCCTCCACACGCCGACCTTCGGGGTGGGAGGGTCCTTCGCGGGCTTCCCCGGCGCGCAGTCCGTCGAGGTCCTCACCGACAACGACGGCTGGGCGACGAGCCCTGCGGTCGTGGCAAACGGAAACGCCGGAGACTGGTTTGTCACGGGCGGCTGCCAATCGCTCTTCGCCCTCAGCACCCAGTTCAACCTCACCAATGTGCTGGCATCCACGCCCGTGCTCACGGCGGGTGGCCCGTACACGGTGAACGTCGGTGCGCGCCTCACCGCCCAGGTGACGTTGCGCGACATCGTCGGTAACGTGCTCGCGGGGCGCGTCGTGACGTTCGAGCCGCCTACCGGATCGCCCTTTTCGGATCCGTACGGCACGCTCGATGGCGCCAGCGCGGTGACCGATTCGCAGGGCGTCGCCCGCATGGGGCTCGTGACCAACAACGCGGCGGGCGATTTCACCTTCGTCGCGAGGTACGAGGGCGCGAGCGCGCTGGTGCGCGTGACGAACGTGCGGCCGCCGGAGGCCGTGGCTTTGGTGCAGCCGCTCACGTCGCTGGATCGGCAAAGCACGCGCCCCGGGACGTTCTTCCCGCAGCGGCCTTCGGTGCGGTTGCTCGACGGCCTCGGCCAGCCGGCGACCAACAAGCAAGTCATCTTTACCAGCATCGGCGATCTCGTCGCGGGCGCGCTGTTCGTGTCGCCGTCCATCAGCAACGTCGTGAGCGTGTACACCGACAGCCAGGGCGTGGCCACGACTCCGCCGCTGTTCGCGACCATGGTCCAGGGCGATTCCGTCATCGCGGTGGATGTCCCGCAGCTGGCGGGTGGTCGAATGTACTTCGCGCTCGAGACCGCCGGCCTGCCGCCGGTGCGAATGGAGGTCGTCTCCGGAGCCTCGCAGACGGTCGCCCCGAATTCCAGCGCCCAGCCCTTCGTCGTCCGCGTGCTCGACGTGAACAACCAGCCCGTGCCGCGCGCCGAAGTGCGCTGGGAAACGAGCGGCTCGCAGAGCGGATCGTTCGACGTGGCGCCGCCGACGATGACGGGCTCCGACGGCACGCTCACCTCGACGCCGCTTCGCGTGCACACGGTCACGCCGTTCAGCGCGTTCGCGGTGTGTTGCGGCGCCGGCGTTCGCGCGGAGTTCCCGATCGCGATCCAAGCACCGCCCGCTCCGGTGGCCCACATCCACTCGGCCGGTGTCGGCGACTATCCGTTCCCGGAGACCGACTTCACGTTCTACGCGACCGTCCTCGACGCGAACAACAATCGCCTCGGCGGGGCGACCGTGAGCTTCGTCTCGGAAGCCGTTCCGGGCTCGCCGGCAGCCGTGACGTTCGTGCAGGCGACGGCGGTCACGGATGAATCGGGCACAGCCGCGGTGCAGGTGCGCGCCAACGATTGGCCGGGCGATCTCCTCGTTCGAGCGGAGTACAACGGCACGAGCTATACGGCGTCGCTGAAGATCGTCCCGCGCACGACGCTCTTCAACTATTTTTCCATCGGCCCCGGCACCCTGCAGCTCGAGGGCGGCGGGCCGACGTGCACGATCAAGTCGTTCGATCGCATCGCGAGTCGCGATACGGGCGGTGCCGACGCGGCCATTCCCCAGGGCTTTGGCGCGCCGCTCGGCTACGCGCGATTCCAGGTGCGCCACTGCACGGCCCAGGGTCGAGCCGTGGTCACGACACCGACATTGATCCCCGCGAACGGCGAGGTTTGGCTCTACGGCCCCACGGCCGATCGCGCGGCGCCGCACTGGTACCGCGCACCCGGCGGACGCATCCAGGGCCACTCGATGTCGTTCGACATCATGGACGGCGGCAATGGAGACGCGACGCCCGCGAGCGACGGCGACATCTCGATTCCGCTGGTCGCGGTGCTGGCGCCGGGCGCCATCAACGTCGACCTCTACCCGCAGGTGCAGGACATGTGGTGGTCGGGCCCGTCGGAGAACGGCTGGGGAATGAGCGTCGTGCAGCACTCGGAGAATCTCTTCGCGGTGATCTACGGCTACGACGCGGCGGGCGCTCCGACGTGGTGGGTGATGTCGAGCGGCACATGGAACGCGGCGCGCACGATCTACTCGGGCTCGCTGTACTCGCCGCGCGGCTCGCCGTTCTACGCCTACGACGCCGCGCGCTTCGCGGTCGGCGCTCCCGTGGGAATTCTGACGCTCGACTTCACCGATCCCGCGAACGCGCGCATGTCCTACACCGTGAACGGTGTCGCGGGCAGCAAGGCTATCGTCCGCCAGGTCTTCGGTTCGCCCGCACCCTCCCCGCAGGAAGGGGTCGGCGACATGTGGTGGG